>DDSO01000059.1:0-36480 GCA_002343425.1 Brevundimonas sp. UBA2388 | reverse complement strand
GGCGAGGGCGTCGTCCAGCCCGGCCAGGTCCAGTTCCACCACCACGCTGTCGTGGCCCTGTTTGACGAGGAAGCGGCCCGACCCGGGCACGAGCACCTCGCGCACCTGGCGGAACTCCTCCCCGGTCAGGCCGAAGCCCTCGACATAGTCGCGCGCCTGGCCGTGCGGGTTGGGCAGGAAGATCTTGGTCGCGCACTGTTCGAGGATGGCGTGGGCGATCGGCGAGCGCAGGGCGTCGGCCGGGGACTGGGTCCCGAACACCATGAAGGCGTTTTGCTTGCGCCAGGTCTTGAGCCCGTCCTGGGCCAGGTCGGTGAAGGCCGGGTCGCCCAGCACCTTCCAGAACTCGTCGATGTCCACAACCAGCCGGCGCCCGTCGACGCGTTCGGCGATGCGGTGAAACAGATAGAGGATGGCCGGGGTGCGGACCTCGTCGTGATCCAGCAGCTGGGTGATGTCGAAGCCCGCGAAGCGCGCGTCCAGGGTCAGGGCGTCCTCGTCATTGTCGAGCACCCAGCCCAGAGGTCCGCCGCGCTGCCAGCGTTCCAGCCGGGCCCCGACGCCGCCGGCGTCGCCCTGGCCGAGCAGGCTGCGCAGGGCGGCGATCGAGCGGCGTTCGCGCGGCAGGGCCTCCAGCGCCGCAATGCCCTGATCTATCGCGCGCGCCTCGGCCACGTTGAGGGTCTCGTCCGGCCGCGCGACGAGGGCGCGCACCAGCCGCACCAGAAAGGCGCGATTGGCGGGCGACGGAGCCAGGGCCTTGAAGGGGGCGAAGCCGGTCGGCTCGCCGTTGCGCAGCGCCAGATAGGTCCCGCCGCAGGCGCGCACGAACAGTTCGGCGCCGCGGTCCTTATCGATGAACAGCTGCTGGGCGTCGAACCGTTCGAGCTGGGCCAGCATGAAGTTCTGCACCACAGTCTTGCCGGAGCCGGACGGGCCGCAGATGAAGGTGTGGCCGAGATCGCCGACGTGGAAGTTGAAGTGGAAGGGCGAGCCGGCGGTGGTGCGCAGGGTCGCCACCGCCTCGCCCCAGTGGTTGCCGCGCGCCTTGCCGACCGGATGGGCGTGGAAGGGCGCAAGCGCCGCGAAATTGCGCGAGGTGATGGCCGCGGGCCGGGTGCGGCGCGCGAAATTGCCGGGGAACTGGGCCCAGAACGCCGCCTCCAGACCGAGGTCCTCGCGCGCCACGACCAGGCCGGAGTCCGCCAGGACGGCGCGGGCGCGCGACAGATGATCGGCCAGGGCCGACGGGGTGTCGCCGTGCACCAGCACCGAGGCGTGGTGTTCGCCCATGACGAACCGGTTGCTGACCAGGTCGTCGAGCGCCTCCGACAGGCCTGCGATCTGGGAGGCGGCGCGGTCGCGCGCGGAGACCATCTGGTTCTGTTTGCGCTCCATCACGGCCCGGGAGGAGGCCTTGGACAGGAAGGCGAAGGACTGGCTGGCGACGAAGTCGAACCGGGCGCTGAGCAGGGCGTCCCAAAGGCCAGGGCGGGTCGCCGCCGGATATTCCTTGATGGCCAGGACGCCGGCGTAACGGGCGTCCGAGACGTCGCGCAGTTCCAGCGTCTCGCGGCCGAAGATGGCGCGGACGGTGTAGATCGCCGATCCGAGATGGCCGTGGACGAGGGGGACGGCGGAGCGGCGGCCGGTCAGCACCAGCCGCATCACCTCCAGCGGTTCGGAGAACCACAGGCCCGACCGCTCGGACAGGCCCAGCCGCCGCGGGGCGTAACGGCCGAGGTACTGGACCAGATCGCGCCCGGCCTCCTCGAGGCGGCGAATGTGGTCGGGCAGCGCCTCGGTCCCGTCCCGCCGGGCCGATTTCAGCCGCTTCATCAGGGCAGCGGCGCGGTCTCCGGCGTCCCGGCCGGGATGCAGGACGAGGGTGACGAACAGTTCGTTGACCCGCAGCGGGCGCTCGGCGATCCGCGCGTCATAGGCCGCGCCCAGTTCGGCGGCGAAGGTCGAGCGATAGCCGCTGAATGGTAGGGGCGCGGCCTCGCGCCGGACCACATGGTGCCAGACCGCGAGACGTTCATCGGCGAGGTTGCGCCAGGCCTGGTTGAGCTTGACGTGCCAGTCGTTGAGATCGCGGGCGTCGGCGGTCTCGAAGCTGGCCCCGTCGATCTGGAACACCATCATCAGGGCGCCGCTGTCGAGCGCGACGACGTGGTCGCTGACGTGGCGGGCATAGGGCAGGTTCGGGCGCACCTCGCCCTCGCGCCGCAGCCGCGTGACGGAAACGCCGCCCTCAGCCACGGGTCAGCTCCACCGGACGATAGCGCCGCGCCAGGGGGAGGGGCGAGGCCGAGCTGCCGCCCCACAGGGCGCCGTTGCGCGCGCGGCCCTTGGTGTCGACATGGACAAGCAGCAGCCGGAAGGCGTTGTGGTCGGCCCGGCAGATGGCGCGGAACACCAGGTGCACGGCGGGGGCGACCAGCAGATAGAGCAGGCTGCCGCCGACCAGGAAGACGATGCCCGAGACGATGAGGTTGACGCCCATCGCCTCTATCGGCACCCCCATGACCATGGCCGGACGGGTGCAGGCCAGAAAAAGCGGATCCTCGATCAGCTTCTCCTCAATCAGGCGAGCCTCAGCCATGGGGCCCTCCCGGCGCGAGGCGGGCTGCGACGAAGCCGAGCAACAGTCCGGTCAGCAGGCCGGCGACGATCCGGGCGAAGCGGCCGGGAGAGATCAATCGCAGGCCCAGCATCAGTCCGGGTCCGAGGACGGCCGCGCCGGTGGTGATCAGCCAGGGGACGAACGGCTCCATCAGGCGCCGCCGGTGATCAGGTTGACGATCTCGGCGGCGCCGAAGACGACGACGATGCCCAGCACCACGATGGCCGCCCGGCGCAGGTCGAACAGGCCGAACATCCACAGGATGCCGACGACGACCACGGCGAGCACCGCCAGCAGGCGCGCGGTGTTGCCCGTCAGCATGTCGACGACGTTCTGCAGCAGGCCCTCGACATTGGCCGAGGCGAAGGCCGGCTGGACCAGGATCAGGGTGGCGGCGGCGGCGATGGCGCCGGTGGCGCAGACGCGGCGCGCGCGGGCGGGGCGAGGGGTCATCTCGGGTCTCTCCAGCTGGGTGCGGATGGCGCGAAAGCGATGGTCGCGCTAAAGCGGGCGCGGCCGAACACGTCCCAGGCCGGCGGGTCCGGCGTCCGGGCGGAAAGCGCCGGCGTCGCCGGGCGGACGACGACCGGCGCCTCGGCGGCGGCGGTGTGCGAGGCGGGTGCGGGCGGGGCGAGCGACAGGGCGACGGCGGCGCGCTCGACGCGCGCGACATAGCCGTTGCGGAAACCACGTTCGGGATGTCCGGTGTTGTAGCGCGACAGGGCGACCCGCAGCGCCGCCTGACGGTCCCCGCCCCGCGCGGGCCGGTAGCCGGCCCGCAGCACGACGCCGGCGGCGGACAGGTTGCGGCAGGGATCGAACGCCGCCTCGACCGACAGGCCGAGCCAGGCCAGGTTGGCGCTGTTGATCTGGGCCAGGCCGAGGTCGAGGTTGGCGCCCCGCGCCAGCAGGCCGCGGGCGATGCGCGCCGCGTCCGCGGCGTCCCGAGGCGATCGGGTCGGACGCGGACCCCGGTTGACGCCGATCGCGATCGGGTTGAACCGGCTCTCCGCATAGGCGATGGCCGCCAGGGTTTCCGGCGCCACTTGCGGCGCGCAGGCCNNGATCCGGGCGGCGTCGGCGGCGTCGCGGGGGCGCCGGGCGGGCCGGGGGCCGCGGTTCACGCCGATGGCCAGGGGATCGAACCGGCTTTCGGTCCAGGCGATGGCGGCCATGGTCTGCGGCGCCGCCTGGGGGGCGCAGGCCTGGGACAGGGCGAGAATGAGATTGAGGTCCAGCAAGACGGGCTCCGTTCAGGGCCCCAGCAAACCCGATCCCGACCGCCGCCCGCGACCCGCGGCCGGCCCGTCGGAAATCTACGGTAGGAAGCTGCGGGACTCGGGCATCGGTCCGGTCCGGGCGGCGAGGCGGGCGACGGCCTGGATCCGGGTGCGCACGCCCAGAGTTCGGCAGGCCCGCATCAGGTGTTCGTCAACGGTGCGGCCGGAGATGCCGAGACGCTCGCCGATCGCCGCCGAGGTCAGACCCCGGGCGGCGAGGGCGAGGCACTCGCATTGCCGCGCCGACAGGGGCTCGTCGGGGGCGGGCGGCGCGGCGTGTGGGCGCAGGGACGGCGGCGTCATGACGCCAGCAGAAGGCCGAACGAAATCCACGGCCAGACCGCAGCTTTCCGGCGGGGCGTCTACGGTCGGGATTTCCCGGCGCCGCCCTCGTCCTCGCCGCCGCCCGGCGAGACGAGCCTGGCGACCCGCGTCTCGAGCCAGTCCTGGGCCGCGCTGTCGCGGCGGACCGCCTGCAGCGCCAGGTCCTTCATCGTCCGGGTGAAGGCGTTGATCAGGGTGCGGGCGTCGAGCTCGACGATGACGTCGCCGAGGGTCTCGTCGAACTCCTGCAGGGCGACGGTCAGAATGGTCATCAGCTTGTTGTCGGCGCTGCGCAGGGCGAACTGCGGCGAGCCGAGGGCCAGGGCCGCGAGGATGGCGTAGGGGTCGGAATCCGTAACCTCGGCAAAGCGATGGATGCGTTCTAGATTGATGCGCCCGCCGCCCGCCTCGAAATGTTCGTAGGACCGCAGGGCCATACCCATCGCCTCGGCGACCTCGGCGGTCTTCATGCGGCGATGGGCGCGGATCAGACGCAGGGCCGAAGACAGGGTCTCGCTCTGCGACTGACGTTCGGCGGGATCCATCGTCCGGACTCTTCCACATCCATGAGGCCGCCGGACTCATCCTTCCGTACCCCTGCTGGTTGAAAAATGGGGCAATCGCGCTTCAAATGAAAGTCGTGAAAGCCACGGGGGCGAAAGTCTTGCGCGCGTGCGCAAGAAACCTGCGCGCACCTTGCGAGAACTTGAAGAGTGTTAATGGATACACGATCACCCGCCGACCATGGGTCGCCGGACAGGTTCCGAGCCGGAGCGGCGTGGCCGGACCGGGGCCCGTGAAGGCGCGCGATCCCTATCATCTTGCGGTGGCCGCCCTGACGGATTTCGCATCCGAAGGCCGGTTCGGCTGGGGCCGGCCGCTCGTCGCCACCGCCCTGGCGACCGAACTGGGCCTCAGCCCCACGCCGGTCCGCGAAGCCCTCGCCCGACTTTCCGGCGAGGGCGTGCTGGAGCACCGACCCGGCCACGGCTATTTCGCGCCGAGCCCGACGGCGTCGGACATCGCCGATCTCTATGAACTGCACTGGCGGCTGGCCGGATGGGCCATCGAGCGGATTCCGCCGGGCGCGCGGCCGCCACGCCTTGAGGCGTCGCCTCGCCCCCGGATCGAGGCCTTCTACGACAACCTGCTGGCCTGGGCGGGCAATGATGTGCTCGACCGGGTCTACCGCCGCACGGCGCTTCAGCTGCGTCCGGTCCGACGGGTCGAACGCCTTGTCGATCCGATCGCCGACGAAGCGGTCGCGCACCAGGAGGAACTCTTTCTCGAAGGCCGGATGAGCGATCTCAGGCCGGCGATCGACGCCTACCATCGGAACCGGATCGCGGCCGCCCAGTCCGTGTTTTCAGTCATGCGGCGGTCGGCGGAAAGTATAGAACGAATATAGTTTGAAAATAGAACCTGGCGGGCGCGGACTGGCGCGACGGGGCGATGGGCCCCGTTGACAGGAGGTTACGTCATGAAGACCGCGACCACGCCGCACCTGATCGGTCTGGGCTCCGCCCGGACCGCCACCCGTGCGGACGCCACCGAAGGCGACATGGAGCAGATTCCGGTGCGACTCTATGAGAGCGCCGGCGTTCGCGCCGATCTCGTCCGGCTCGGCTCGGCCGAACAGGCCACCCGCGCCGATTCCACCACCGGGGATTTCGAACAGATCCCGGTGCGGCTCTGGCAGCAGGGCTGACGGCGGGGGCGCCGGCTTCGCGCCGGCGCCCCTCGTCTGTCCGACCGCTTCGGCGATGACCCTGTATCTCCGACCTGACGTCCACGCCGTCGCCATCGGCGAGGATCTCGCCCTGCTCGACCTCGCGCGGGACGCCTATCTTTGCCTGCCCGACGGCGCCGCCGCCCTGGAGCCCTGCGCCCGGGACTCGCTACGGCAGGGGGCCGTGGCCGACGCCCTGCAGGCCGGGGGCCTGCTGGGTCCGGAGCCGCCGGCCCCGCGGCCGGCCCCGCCGCCACTTCCGACGCGGACCCTCATTCATCAGCCCCTGTCCTGCGCCGTATCGGCCCGAGGTCTCGCCGCGGCGCTCGCCGTGCCGGCGGACATCCGTTGCGCCCGCCGGGGCGAGGGGCTGGTCGCCTGGCTGGCGCTCGCCGAGGCCCGCCGTCCCCTGTCGCGCGATGCGGAGGCGGTAGAGGCGGCGGCGCGGCAGTTCTGGACGATCGGCGCCTGGTTGCCGGTCGAGGGCGAATGTCTCGTGCGCTCCGCCATGCTGGTCGCCTTCCTGCGCCGCATGGGACTCGCGGCGGACTGGGTGTTCGGGGTCCGGCTCTGGCCCTTCGCCGCCCATTGCTGGGTGCAGCTCGACGACGTCTGTCTCAACGACGACGTCGAGCGGCTGTGGCCCTATACGCCGCTGTACCGCCGATGACGGGCCCGGGACCCGCAGACCATGGCTATCTGATCCTTGACCAGCGGGATCTCGGCGAGGCGTCCCGCGCGCCGGTCGAGGCCGCGATCGCGGACCTGGTGCGCAAGGGGTGGCGCGCCTCGCACGCGGTCGAGGACCTGCAAGTCCTGCTCGGTCCGCGCGCGCGTCTCAGGGTCCGCCAGGTCGGCCGCCGTCATGTCCTGATCGGCGACTGGCGTGGGCCCAGGCCGCTGTCGACCCTTGTGGCCGTCAACAGTCGACCGGCGGACCTTGCCCGGGCGGTCGTCGGCGCCGGCTGGGGGCGCTACATCCTCGCCTGGCGCGACGACGAGGGCCGTCTCGCTCTGCTGCGCGATCCCACCGGCGCTGTCGACTGCGTCTGGTGGCGCCACGGCGGGGCCGTGCTGGCGGTCGCGGAGCCGCCGCGCGAGCTCGATCCGCTCCTGCCCGCGGACCTGGCCATCGAATGGACCGTGCTGCGCGAGATCGCCGAGGCCCCCGAGCTGCTCGGCGACCGCCTGGCGCTGACGGGGCTGACCGCGGTCAATCCCGGGACGCTCGCCCTGATCGCCGGGGACCAGGCGTCCATACCGGTGTGGCGGCCCTCGACCTTCTGCCGGGCGGGCGCCGGGTGGGACGAAAGCCTCGCCGGCCTGGCCGGGGTGGTGGATGAAACGGTCGCCGACCTGGTCGATCCGCACCGCCGGGTCGTCGCCGAACTCTCCGGCGGACTGGATTCGGCCATCGTCGCCGGCAGTCTGGCCGCGACCGGCCGGGCCGGGCAGGCCCGGTTCCTCAACTTCCATGGCGACTGGCGCGAAGGCGACGAGCGGCCCTGGGCCGAGGCCGTCGCCCACAGGCTGAAGCTCGACCTCGCCACGGTCCGCAAGCCGGTCGAGGCCATCACCCTGCGTCAGCTGCGCCCCCTGGGCGAGAGCGTGCGTCCGGCGCTCCAAGGCGTCGATGTCACCTATGACGGCGAGGTCGCCGCGCGCATGCGCAGGGGCCGGGCCACGGCCCTGCTGACCGGGCAGGGCGGGGACGCTGTCTTCTTCCAGGCGCCCGATCCCGCGGTGGCGGCCGACCGCTTCCGGCGCGAAGGGCCGGCCGGCCTCTCGCCGGCCTTCCTCGCCGCCGTGGGGCGCTGGACCCGTCATTCGGCCTGGACGGTGCTCGGTTGCGCCCTGGGACTGCGCGCCACCGGACCCCGGCCCGCGTCCGGGCGGCGGCATCCGTGGCTGGAAGACATCGAGGATCTGCCGCCGGCCAAGACCGGACAGCTGCGCCAGTTCGTCAACGCCCAGCTGTTCTGGGGCGACTGCCTTCGCGCCCGCGCCGGGGATCTGCTTCATCCCCTGCTGAGCCAGCCGGTGGTCGAGCATTGCCTCGCCATTCCCGCCGACCGGCTGATCGCGGGCGTGCGCGATCGCGGTCTGGCGCGCCGGGCCTTCGCCGATCGCTTGCCGCCGATGCTGATCGAACGCCGCAACAAGGGCGATCTCAGCTGCTTCTACGGCCATGTCACCCGGGCCAGTCTCGCGACCCTGAGGCCGCTGCTGCTCAACGGGCTTCAGGTCGACCAGGGGCTATTGGACGGCAAGGCCCTGGAGCGGGACCTGGCAGAGGATCGCCTGATTGTCGGGCCGGGCTACAACCGGTTGCTGGTCGGCGCCGTCCTGGAGGTCTGGGCGCAGCACTGGGAGGGGCGGATCGCCGATGTTCGCCGGACCCAGATAGCGGTCCAGCCAGGCGAGGATTCGGGCGTGGAGGTCGCGCAGGTTGGCCGGGCTGACGAAAACATGGCCTTCGCCCGCATAGGTCACGAGATCGGCCTCGCGTCCCAGCCGGTAAAGCGCCCCGAACAGGACATCGCCGCCGGCCGGGTCGAGGTCGCCCTCGATCAGCAGGACGGGGGTGCGGATCCGGTCGGCGAAATAGACCGGACTGTTGTCGACATAGGCCTCGGGTCGCGCCGGTAGACTGGCGCCGATCGCGCCCTGACCGCTCTCGGCCCAGCCCGCGAGGGCGTTGATCGGCACCCCGTCGTCGGGGGAGACCAGGAAATGCGGCGTCAAAGCATAGACCCGAGAGAGGTCGGCGTATCCGGCCGAGGCGATCACGGCGCGGAAGCGCTCGCTTTGCGCCGCGGCCAGCAGGGCGGCGTGTCCGCCATAGCTGTGTCCGACCAAGGCCACGCGGGCGGGGTCGACCGCCGCCTGTCGCGCCGCCTGGTCGACGATGGCGTCGATCCGTGCGGCCAGATCGTCGAGGCCCGTCCCGCCGGCGGCGGGGCGCGGTAGGGAGGGCACAAGCACGGCGTAGCCGTGGGCGGCCAGGACGGCGGGATTGATGTGCCGCCGCTCCCCGCCTGGCCGAAGCCAGAAGGGCGAAACGGGGTAGGCGGCGCCGGGGTAGAGGACCACCGCCACGGGGGCCCTCCCGCCGTCGGGGTCTGGCGGCGGAAGCAGCAGCCAGCTGGTCAGGACCTGGCCCCCCGGCCCGGGGTGGGTGACGGCTTCGATCCGACCCCAGGCCAGCGGGTCGAGCGCGAGGTTGAGCGCGGCGAGCGGATGGTCGCCGTTCGGATCGCGCCGCAGCAGGCGGGTCGATCCCGTCGCCGAAAGGCTCTGCACGACCACGAACCGCGCGTCCGGGCTGGCGGCGACGAGGGTCTCGTCCGGGCCCAGGGGCGGCAGGCAGGCACCGGATCGCGACGCGCCGAGGCGGGTGAGGCATCCGGCCCGAAGCAGAACGCCCGGCGCCGGGCCGACCGCGGTCGGGTTGGTTCGCGCCCGACCGCCGCCGTCGGCGGCGCGCTCGGCGCTCTGCAGTCGCCCGCGGAGGCCCGGAGCGTCGGCGGACGCATCGAGCCGGTAAAGGCCGTCGCTGCGTTCGATCCAGGCGTGATCGCCAGCCTGCAGCAGGCGTTCCGACGGCTCGTGGACCGGGACGGTCAAGGGGATCGGCGCGGCGCGACGCCATGCCCGGGCGTCGTCTGACGTCCGGACCTGGACGAGGGGCGCTTCGCCGTCCCAGCCCGCCCGCACGAAGGGCATGCCGTCGGCCTGTTCGCCGACCCAGGGGCGGGCGTCGCCGAGCGGCACGGACCGGGCCGGGTCGGCGCGGGAGACGCGCCAGAAGCGGCCGTCGCCCCATGACCCGCCGGGCGTCCGGCCGAAGACCAGCACGGACCGCCCGTCCGGCGACCAGCTCAGCAGATGCGACAGGAAATCCTGATCGGGCAGGGGCTCGTCCACTTGCCGGCTTTCAATGTCGACCATCAACAGCCGCCTGCGTCGCGCCGGCGTCCCGACCCGCACCGGGGCGTCGCCGCTCGCCTGCAGGTCTTCGGCGTCGGCCAGCATGACAATCGCCGCGCCATTCGGGGACAGTTCGAAGTCGAACAGCGCCCCGGTGGCGAGCTCGGTCTGGGCGCCCGTGACGAGATCGAGGCGGAGCAGGCGCGCCGGCGCGGCAGGTTCGCGGTCGCTGCGATGCGCGCCGCTGGGAATCGAGACCGCGGAGGGCGCGTGACCCGACTCGAACCGGCGCCACAGCGCCGCCTTGCGCACCTGGGTCTGGCCGCCGAGACGGAACACCAGCGGAAGATCGTCGGGCGCCCGCGCGATCACGACCACCTCCGTCGCCGAGCGCCAGGCGACCGTGCGGCCGAGGCCCGTGTACTCCGGGGTCAGGGCGAACCACCGGGTCTCGCCGGTCGCCAGGGTCAGCACCCCGAGGCGCCAGCTCGTTTCGGTCAGCCGGAAGACCAGCATCCGTTCGCCATCGGGGGAGAAGGGCCCGGAGACATAGCCGGTCGCGTGGCCAGGGTCGGAAATGACCTGCGGCGGCGCGCCGGATGTCGTGTCGTGTATCTCCAGACCGCTCAGCAGATGGGTGGTCATCAGCCCGAAGCGGTAGCTGGCCGCCGACGACCAGGCGGCGCGGCGTTCGACGACGATCCAGCGGCCCCCAGGGCCGATCCGGACCTGGCCGAGACTTTCCTGACCCAGCACGGCCTCGATGGTGACCGGCCGCGGCGTCTCGCCCACGGCCGGGCTGGCCGCCGTCCCGAGGACGGCGGCCAGCAGCAGACAGACCGGACGCATCACCAGGTCCGGGTCAGCTGCACGGCGATGAACCGGCCGATGACGCTGGTGTTGGCCGCGTCGTAACCGATGCCTTCGGGCGCGTCGTAGAAGGGCGGATCGCGATCGAACAGGTTCTGCACCGTCAGGGCGACCGCAGACCCCTGGAAGGGGCCGGTCTCCGGCGCATAGCGGATCTGGGCGTCTGCCGTGGTCCAGGAGCCGATGCGCGACCCGGCGAGGTCGCGATAGGAATCGACATAGTGCAGCGAGGCCGAGGCGCTCCAGGGACCTCGCGCCCAGCCCAGGGAGCCGCGGCCCCGCAGACCGACCGGATAGTTGGGGCGGTCGCGCAGCGACTGGGGCGAGGCGTCCGGGGTCGTCCAGCTGTCGAACCGGGCCAGATACGACAGCGTCAGTCCGAGGTCGAAGGCATCGGGACCGAAATCGAAGGCGTAGCGGGCGTTTGCGTCGATCCCCTCCACCTCGACACGGGCGGCGTTGACGTAGCGGGCGTCGACGATCGCCCCGTAGGACGTGGCCGGGTAGGCGTCGCGAAAATTGGTGGTCGGCAGGTCGAGAACGGCCTGGACGGCGGCCCGGTCATCCGCGTTGTTGAGCGGATCGACGATGCGGACAAAGGCCGACAGGGCGGGATCGGACAGGGCCGTCAGGATGTTCTCGAAGGTCGGCTGGCCGATCCGGTTGTCGAACTCCGTGCGAAACCAGTTGAAGCCGAGCTTGAGCCCGGGAAGGGTCTGTGGCGCATAGTCGGCGCCCACCGTCCAGGTGTCGGCCTCTTCCGGCTTGAGGTCGGGATTGCCGCCGTACAGGATCATCGA
This sequence comes from Brevundimonas sp. UBA2388, assembly GCA_002343425.1. Lineage (GTDB taxonomy): Bacteria > Pseudomonadota > Alphaproteobacteria > Caulobacterales > Caulobacteraceae > Brevundimonas. Next base: position 24,921 of record DDSO01000059.1, on the reverse strand, counting down.
AAGGACCTGCTGGGCGCCGCGCGGAAGGAAGGTCGGGCTCTGTCGCGCGGCGTCGTTCAGCTCGCGCAGCGCCGGAGCGCGGAAAGAGGCGCCGTAGTTGCCCCGCACGACGAGTTCCGTCGTGGGCTCCCAGACGAGTCCGATCTTCGGACTGGTGGTTTCGCCGATGTCCTCATAATTTTCGAACCGGGCCGCCAGCGACAGCTCGAGCCGCTCGAAGCCGGGACGGCGGTTGTCGGGGCCGAACAACGGCACGCGCAGTTCGCCGAAGACGGCCGAGACCTGGCGGCTGGTGTCGGTCGCCACGCCCGTCGTCGGCGTAAGGCCGCTGCTGAAGCTGTCGTTGCGCCGCCAGAAGGTCTCCTCCCGGAACGCGAGGCCGGCGGCGAGCCGGATATCGCCGCCGGGCAGGGCGAACAGCGGACCGTCGAGCTGCAGGTTGGCCGAACTGACCCCGGTTTCCGCCTGGCTGTGCGTCCAGCCGGAACTGATGAAGGCCAGGACGGCGAGCGAACTGACGCCGCCGCCGCCGAACGGGTTGAAGAAGCCGTCGCGCGCGGCGCTGTAGGGCGTCGCGGGATTGTCGGCGATTGCGCCCAGGGCTTCGCGCAGGAAGGTCGAGTTCAGGGCGCCGAAGGTCTCGTTGTCGGTCCGTTCGGAGGCATGGGCGACATAGGCGTCCAGGGTCCAATCGCCGGACAGGTCGATCCGGGCGCCGACAGAGGCGCCGAAGCTCTCGGCCTCGCCGCGGATGCCGGGATTGGGCAGGTCGTTCTCGAACGAATAGGCGATGGTGTGGGAGGCGGTCCCGGTGGGGGAGGCGAAATACGGATGGCCGCCGTTGACGGTGAGCAGGGTGGCCGTCGGCGCCGAGACGGTCTCGTAGCGACGCTGGCCGTAGCGCGCGTCGGCGCTGAGTTCGAGGCGCGATCCCAGGTCCTGGCGCAGCGCCGTGAACAGGCTGTGGCGCGTCTGGCGCGGCAGGACGTTCATCCCGCGCCGGTGGTTGCTGAGGTTGGTCTGGCCGGCGAGGAAGTCGCCAGGGTCCAGATCCGTGCCGTCCTGGCCGAGCGGAATGGCGTGGGTCGAGACATAGCCGCCCGCCACCGGGTCGAAGACCACCAGATTGCCGGGCGCGGCGTAGTTGAGCCGGCGGTCCGATCCTCCGCGCCAGCGCAGGTCCGCGTCGCCCGCAAGCCGCCGGGCCGAGACCGGCAAGGCCCCGCGGTCGTAAAATTCATAGGTCCCCATCAGACTGCCGGAAGACCAACGCCGGCCGAGGGTCTGACCGAGCTGGACTTCGTCGCTGGCCCCGTCGGCGGTCGCGCCGAGCCGCAGACGGGTTTCCGCCCCGTCGTAGTCGTCGCGCAGGATGATGTTGACGACGCCGCCCACCGCGTCGGCGCCATACAGGGCCGAGGCCCCGTCGAGCAGGACGTCGATACGGGCGATGGCGCTCGTGGGAATTGTGGAGACGTCGGCGAAGTCCCCCATGGCGCCGGTTCCGGCCATGCGCCGGCCATTGAGCAGCACCAGGGTCGCGTCGCTGCCAAGACCGCGCAGATTGACGCCGGAGGCGAAACTGCCGTTGGTCGCGGTGCGGTCCGCGCCGTTCTGCAGCGCGCCTTCATTGGCCGTGCCCCCGAAATTCTGCGGCAGGGCGGCGAGGGCCTGGGCGACGGTGGCGTGGCCGGCCCGATCGATGTCGTCCCGGCTGATCATCACCACGGGCGAGGGTCCGTCAGCCACGCCGCGGATCAGGCTGCCCGTCACCACGACGTCGTCCAGCTCGGCCGGTTCCTCCGGAATCGCCGCCCGGGCGGCGGGATCGTAGAGGACGAAGACGTTGGGGCGCGAACGCCGGTGGGCGAGACCGGTCTCGCGCAACAGGGCCGCCAGGGCGCCGTCCGGGGCGTGTTCGCCGCTCAGCCCAGGTGATCGTCGACCCGCGACAAGGGCGGCGGGATACAGGATCTGTACGCCGCTCTGGCGGGCGAAAGCGGTCAGGGCCGCGTCGAGCGGTCCGGCCGCGATCTCATAGCGCCGCACCGGTTCGGCGGTCTGCGCCATGACCGGCGACGCCGAAGCCAGCATCAGCGCCGAGAGCGCCGTTGAACCCAATCCTCTGTGCATCATGTCCCCCTCTGGTTACCCGCGAAAGCGCGGGCCGGGGAAGAGACGCTGTGACGGTCGGGCGACCCTAAGTCGGTGGGCGGATTATTTTGGCGGGGACGAACCCGACAGGATCACCGTGCCGTCCGCCCGACGTTCGGCGGCGACCGGATAGAGATCCTCGAGAGCGGCGACGAAGCCGTCGACATCGCCGGCGTCGAAGGCGCCACTAACCGCTATGTCGGCGATATTCGGCGCCTGGAGCTCCACCTTGCGCGCGCTGTACCGGTTGACCTCCGCCACGGCCGTCCGGATGGGCATGCCTTCGAAGACGAGCCGGCCGGTGGTCCAGCTGGTCGCGCGCGCGGCGTCGACCGGCGTGACCTCGGGACGGCCGACGGTGGTGACGACCTGTTCGCCGGGCTTCAGGGTCCAGTCGCCGCGGGGCGCGCGCTGATCGCCGACCTTGACGCGTCCCTCGACCAGGACCACGCGGGCGCCGTCGCCGACCCGCCGCACCTCGAAGCGGGTGCCGATCGCCGTGACCCGGGTGTCGCCCGCCGCGACGACGAAGGGACGGTTCGGGTCTCCCTTGACGTCAAACAGGGCCTGCCCCCGCACCAGGATGACCGACCGCAGACCGGAGTCCAGCCGGACCTGGACGCGGGTGTCCGTGTCCAGGGTCAGCCGTGACCCGTCTTCAAGCTGGATGGTCCGCAATTCGCCGACCTCCGTCGCATAGGCGAGCGGACGGTTGACCATCCACATCCCCGCCGCGGCCACGACGATGAGGGCGGCGGCGAGACCGGCGAAGGGTTTGAGCAGGCCCGAGGCGGAGACCCGCGCCCGCGCGGGACGCGTCCGGCCCAGGGCCTCGGTCGTCAGCGCGGCGATGTCGGCGTCGCCGGCAAGCTCGCGGCTCGACTCCCAGACGGAATCCACCCGCTCGTAAGCCTGGGCGTTGTCGGGGTCCCGCCGCCAGGCGCTGAACGCCTTGACGTCGTTCGTCGACACCCGGCGCTGGCTCAGCCGGGCGAACCAGGCGGCGGCTTCCCGCCGCCGGATGTCGAGGTCGTCGTCGACCGTCATCATACCCTGCCTAATCGTCCAGTCGCGCCACGCAGTGCTCAAGCGCCTTCGACATCCGCCATTCGACGGTCTTGACGTTGAGCCCGCGCGCGGCGGCGATCTCCGCATAGGTCATACCGCCAAAGCGGCTCAGGACGAAGACGTCCCGGTAAAGGGGCGGCATGGTCAGCACGATCTGCTTCAGGAGCAGCTGGTCCGCCTGGGACGCGGCCTCGGCGAGCGCCGGAGGTTCGGCCGCCGGGGATTGGCGCCTGGCGCGCCGGCTATCGTCCCTCACGAGATTCATGGCGATCCGTAGCAGGAAGGCTCGTGGGTGGCGGATGTCGCCGATACGGTAGGGCGCGGCGCGCAGATAGGTGTCCTGCACCACATCGGCGGCGCGATCCGGATCGACGTGGGCCCTGAGACGGCCATCGAGCCAGCCCGCATAGCGGCGATAGAGGCTGTTCAGCCCCTCCGCCGCTTCCGGGTCCAGCTGCCTGGTGTCGGTCAACACGCCTCTCCGTCCGGGGGCAGAACCGGAATCCTCAGGCGCGAGGGCTCGGCGTCGACCATGCGCAGGCGTGCGCAGGATCGGACCGCCGCTGGCGACAGGCGCGCCGGGCGCGCGTCGTTGTGTTTGACTTCGCACAGGGGATTCCAGGCCCCTGCCGGCGCAAGCGCCGACGCCCCACCATGAATCAAACGGAATCGCGACGCAAGGCGGAGGGGTCGGGCGTTGGAATCCTCTGCGAAAACGAGGCCCGCTACTTCAGCGCGCAGCGCCGCCTCCGCCTTGGGGCGAACCCCGGCTCCGGCTGCGCGCCTGTCTCACGGCGCCCGACCCGACGCCTATAGGAGCCGCACCGCCCCGGTTCAACCCGCCGGGCGGAGCAGCCCGCCGCAATAATTCTGCGGCCCGCCCGCAAAACATCGACGTTGCCGAGGTCGGGCGGCCGCGGCTACGCAAGGAGGCCTGACAACCTGCGGTGTGAGTATGGACGCGCTGTCAACCGAATCCGATCCGGCGAAGCCCGAGGTCTCCCTCAGTCCCAGGGAACAGGAATGTCTGCACTGGACGAGCCTGGGAAAGAGTTCCGCCGACATCGGGACGATTCTCTCGCTGTCGCCGCGCACGGTCGACAGCTACCTCGAAAAGGCCTGCGCCAAATTCCGCGTCCGGACCCGCATCGAGGCGGTGGCCGTCGCGGTTCGGCAAGGGATCATCGACCCCGGTTAGGGGAGGGGGCGGGCCAGGAACTTCTGTGAGGAAGCCCGGCGTTTCGCCACCGATCGCTGCCGACGCTCGCGCGTCCCCTGGCTCTCAATCGGCGCCTATCGTTCCCGGAGCCCGCCGACCCTCATTCTAGACGGTTCAAACGTCTTTCGGCGAGAGGAGAAGGGTTGACCGTCGTTCGACACTGATACGACGACCGGGTTGTCTGGCGGCAACGCGTCGCGGCTTGGCCTTGAGAGGCTTCTAGCCACATCAATGCGGATCTCATCGATGCTGTCGTGGTCCAGATGCATCGGCCGGCAGAACTTCCCCGGCCAGGCTATCCGATCTGACTACGGCGGTACTCTGCCAGGCGGTGCTCGTGACGATCAAAATGGTCGGGACGCCGTTCAATCCAGACGCCTTCCGCAGTTGCAAGCTCAAGGTCGTCGCCCTGCAGGCGCAGTTCGCCCGTCACGGTCCAGCGCCGTCCTTCGTTTGACTGGATGCGAACCTTCAGTTCCAGCGGAGTCTCGACAGGGACCGGGGCCTTATAGCTTATCGTAAGGGTGGCGGTGACTGTGCGGCGACCGGTATGGGTCAGAAAACGGCCCATAACATCGTCGAACGCCGCGGCCGTCCAACCTCCGTGCGCCACTTGGGGCCCGCCCTCAAAAGTCTCCGGACACCTGAGACTGACCAGCGCCTCCGTTGGGCCCAAGGCGACAATCTCGTCGGCGCCGAATCGGCACAGCGATCCACGCGCGTCGCAGGCCCTGCAAAGGGCGACCCGGTTCAGCATCCATTGGTCTCCAGCACCCCGAGAACCGACACAGTATGGAGACCTTGCTCTTCGCGCCAGCACACAGAAGCAGCATACGCGAACAAGCCTCCGCGAACGGCTAGGCCGATTTCGGTCCGCAGACACAACGATTTCCGGTAGTGTTTGAAGGGCGTCGCCTGCTAATCAGAGCAACGCTTGCGGCGGCGCCGCATGGATTGACAGGGTGCGCATGGCGCGATCAGCAGCAGGAAAAGCCCCGCGTATTGGTGCCGGGGGCGTCGCGAGCGCGGACACGGTGACGTCGGGTGAGGCGACCGAGAAGATTGTGATCGTCAAGCCGGCGGCCAATGCGATCCGCATCCTCAAATACCTGGTCGAAGCGGGTGGGCCGACCCGGTCGGTGACCATTTCACGAAGCCTGGGTCTCAACGCGAGCACCTGCTTCAACATACTGCGCACCCTGGTGCTGGAAGACGTGGTCGAGTTCGATCCGGTCGGTAAGACCTATTCGGTCGGGATGGGCCTGACGACGCTGGTCGGAAACCTGCTCACGGAAGGGCAGCGGGTCGCGGCAGCGACACCACAAATGCGAGACATCGCGGCACGATTTAACATCACGGTGACCCTGTGGAAGCGGCTGGGGTCGGACAAAATCGTCCTGGTCAAGAGTGTGCCGAGCCCTGCCAATGTCCGCATCGAAATGGCGGAGGGCCAACGGCTACCGATCCTGATGGCCGCGACCGGACGGGTGATGGCGCCCCATCTGGGATGGTCTCGCAAGGAGTTGAAGGCGGCGTTCAAGGCTCTACGCTGGCAGACGCCACTGTCTTTCGAAGACTATTGGGAACAGGTCGAGGCCGCTGAACGGCGCGGCTGGGCCAGTGATCAGGGCTATTTCACCAAGGGCGTACAAACGATCGCAGCTCCGGTCTTCGATCGCGCCGGGGAGGTGGCCTTCACTGTCGTCGGCGTCATGCTGTTGGGTCAGTATGAGGACAGTGCGCTCGAAGCAATCGGAGCCGCCCTTCGAGACGCGAGCGAACGGCTGACGTCCGCTTTGACCTGAGCTACCTTGTAGCTACCGGCCGGTCAGCCCTCCGTGGTCTTTCCAGTCTATTGGCGGGGTCTCTTCAGGTGCGAAATCCAGTTCGACATCAACACCGTTGGGATCCTGCAGGAACATCTGCCATTGACTGAACGGGCGTGGCGTTCGGATGACGCGGTAAGTTAGCCCGGCCCGGACAATATCGGCCGCAACCGCCTGGAAGTCGTGGGCGAAGAAGGCCATGTGATCCAGCGCGCCACGTCTTGGCTCGGGCATCGTCTTCGTCTCGACCAGATGAAGAACGGGGTGCACCCCAATATAGAGCCAGGCGCCGCCGACGCCGAAATCGGGGCGCGGTCCGACCGTGAGCCCCAACATCCCGTAGAAGGCGACGGTATCGTCCAGCCTGTCCGTCACGACTGTGAAGTGGTCCATTCGGCGGATCATGGTGTCGCACCGAAGGTCAGAGGGGGAAGGGGCATTTTCATGTCGCAGGCCTTGGCGATGGACGAGCGTGTTATTCTTGATATAGAACTATATTCTGAAAGGCGAGGCTGTTTGGGGCCGAACGCCTGTGGGGTCGGCTCCAGTTCCGCCCCGGACGAGGAGGATTGCCCATGAACGTCGATGACATGATCCTGGTGAGTGTGGACGACCACGTGATCGAGCCTCCTGGGGCTTTCACTCCCCACTGGCCCAAGCATCTCAAGGGCCGGGAACCTCATATCGAGCAGCGCGACGGTCGCGACGTATGGATGTTCGAGGAAAAGGCCGCGGGCTACATGGGCCTGAACTCCGTCGTCGGTCGCCCGAAGGAAGAGTACGGCATGGAGCCGCTCAACTACGAGCAGATGCGACGCGGGACCTGGGACATCAAGGCGCGCGTCGAGGATATGGATGCCAATGGCATCCTGGGTTCAATCTGTTTTCCAACCTTTCCGGGCTTCGCGGGCGCCCGGTTCCAAACCGTCTCAAGGCAGGACCCCGAGGTCGCCCTGGCTGCAATCCGGGCGTACAACGACTGGCATGTCCACGACTGGGCCGGCGCAGCGCCGGGCCGGTTTATCCCTCTGATGCTCACGCCGTTCTGGGACATGCAGGCCGCGGTGGCGGAGGTGGAGCGGATGGCCCGGCTGGGCGTTCACGCCCTCTCCTTCTCCGACAATCCGGCTTTGTCGGGTTGGCCCTCGATCCACGACTCGTACTGGGATCCACTATGGAAGGTCTGTGCTGACAACCAGGTTGTCATCTGTTGCCACATCGGCACCGGCGCTTCGGCCCAACATGCCTCGGATTTGTCACCGATCGACGCCTGGATCACTTCGATGCCGATCTCGATCGCCAACTCGGCGGCCGACTGGATCTGGGGTCCGATGTGGAAGAAATTCCCCACACTGAAGATGGCTCTCTCGGAGGGCGGCATCGGCTGGATTCCGTACCTGCTCGAACGCGCCGATTTTACGCACGGCCACCACAGCGCCTGGACCAACTCGAACTTCGGGCCGGGAAAGATGCCGAGCGACATCTACAAGAAGCACATCATCAGTTGCTTCATCGAGGACAAGTTCGGTTTGGCCAATCTCGACTACATCGGCGAGGACATGGTCATGTACGAATGCGACTATCCGCACTCTGACTCGGTCTGGCCGAATTCGGCCGAAAAGTTGTGGGGCGACGTGAAGCATCTTTCACGCGAGACGATCGACAAGATCACCCACGTCAATGCGATGCGCGAGTTCTCCTATGACCCGTTTTCGGTGCTCAAGAAGGAAGACTGCACCGTGGGCGCGCTGAAGGCGGCGGCGGCGGCCGTGCCGGTGCACACCGATCCGCTGCTGAACCTGGGCGGCGCGGCCCCCACGCGCGAGGCCGGCAAGCCGGTTACCTCAGGCGACATCAACAAGATGTTCGAGAACGCCTCGGCGGAATCGACCGTATCGGGCCGCCGCTAGACCGCACCTGAAACTTGAAGCGCCCGCAGGATCAGGCCTCTGCGGGCGTTTTCATGTCCGCTTGTTTCCGATCCAGCGCCCGGCGCGGCCGAGCAGGCGAACTGCGTTGCCATGTAACCGCATGCCGATATCCATCGGGGCCTTGCCGGCGCAGGCGCGGGCGTAGGAGCCCTCCAGGATCAGGGCCAGCTTGTAGCAGGCGAAGACCCGGTACCAGTTCAGGTTCGACAGGTCCGCGCCGGTCAGCCGGCCATAAACTTCGACCAGCTCCTCGGCCTCGGGGAAGCCTTCCCATGGCTGGACGACGATGGTCGTTTGGCTCATGTCGCCTCCTGGGCCAGGCCAGGTTGCCAACAGCCAACCGAGATCGACGAGCGGATCGCCGATGGTCGACAGTTCCCAGTCGATGACGGCCTCAAGCTCCGGGGCATCCTGACGGAACAGCACGTTCTTGAGGTGAAAATCCCCATGCATCAGGCCGGGACGAAAGGTCGCCGGGCGGTGCAGTTCCAGCCAGTCGCCGATCGCATGGACATCGGGCAGACCCTCGACGCCGGGCCAGCCCTCGAACTCGCCATAGCTGTCGAGTTGTTTCATCCAGCGGCGCGCCTGACGTTCGAGGAAGCCGTCGGGCTTGCCGAAATCGCCCAGGCCGACGGCTTCGTAGTCGATCAGGGCGATGCGGGAGAGGCCCTCGATCACCGACTGTCCCATGGCGTGACGGGCAGCGGGTGATCCGGCATGCAGCGGCGGCATGTCGACCGCCGCGTTAAAGCCGTCAAGCGGCTCCATCAAATAGAAGGCCGCGCCGATCACGGAGGCATCGCCGCAGGCGGCGATGAGCCCTGCATGAGGCACGTCCGAATCCTTCAGCGCCTTCAGTACCCGGGCCTCACGCCGCATGGTGTCGCTGCCGTCGTGTCGCGGGTTCAGCGGCGGACGGCGCAGGACATACTCGCGACCGCTTCGCTTGAAGCGCAGCAGCACGTTCTGTGAGCCCCCTGTCAACTGCACGACATCGATGATTGGGCCTGAACCCAGGTCCTGACCGTCCATCCAGTTCGCCAGGTCTTCGAGATCGACTAGTTCCAGCCCGTGTGGGCGATCAATGGTCACGCGACCGCCGCCTTCAGGCCAGCCTCGTCACCGGAGAGGCCGTATTTGGCTAGGGCGGCCGCGCGTCGTGCAGGGACATGATAATCGGGAAAGAGCCCTTGTGAGTGCGATCGGCCGCGCAGCAGCTGCTTGGCCAAGGTCACTTTGTGAATATCGGTGGGACCGTCGGCGAGGCCGACCTGGAATGAGTCCAGCACCATCGAGGCCAGCGGCGTCTCGTTCGACAAACCCAAGCATCCGTGGACGTAGACGGCGCGCGCGGCGATGTCGTGCAAGACCTTGGGCATGGCCGCCTTCACAGCCGAGATGTCGCCGCGGACCTTGTTGTAGTCCTTCTCCCGATCGATCTTCCAGGCGGTGCGCAGGACCAGCAGGCGGAACTGCTCCAGCTCGATCCAGCTGTCGGCGATCTTCTCCTGAACCATCTGCTTGTTGGCGAGTGGCTCGTTGCGGGTGACGCGCGACAGGGCGCGGTCGCAGAGCATATCGAAGGCCTGGCGCGCCTTGCCGATGGTGCGCATGGCATGGTGGATACGTCCGCCCCAGAGCCGCACCTGAGCCACGACGAAGCCGTCGCCCTGGCCGCCCAGCATGTGATCCAGAGGCACGGCAACGTCGGTGAAGCGCAGATAGGCGTGACCCGGGTCGCGATCGCCGTAGCCGACGTTGCGAACGATCTCGAGGCCAGGCGTGCCCTTGGGAACGATGAAGACCGAAAGCCGACGATGTGGTGGCGCGTCTGGATCGGTCACGGCCATTACCAGGAAGAAGCTGGCATAACGGGCGTTGGTGGCGAACCATTTTTCGCCGTTAAGCACCCACCGGTCGCCTTCCAGCACGGCGCGAGCGGAAAAGGTCGTGGGGTCCGCGCCGCCCTGAGGCTCCGTCATCGAGAAGCAGGAGACGATGTCGTTGGCCAGCAGGGGCTTCAGGTACTGCGCCTTCTGGGCCTCAGTCCCATAGACGGCGAGGATCTCGGCATTTCCCGAGTCCGGGGCCTGACACCCAAACACGGTCGGGGCGAAGACCGAGCGGCCAAGAATCTCGTTCATCAGAGCCAGCTTGACCTGACCGTAGCCGGGGCCGCCGAGTTCGGGGCCGAGGTGGCAGGCCCAGAGGCCGCGATCCTTGACCTGCTGTTGCAGCGGCCGGATGAACTGGCGATTCAGGGGGTGATCGACGTCGAAAGGGCTTTGCAGCAGCAGGTCCAACGGCTCCACCTCGTCGCGGACGAAGGCATCGATCCAGGCCAGTTGTTCGGCGAAATCGGGGTCGGTCTCGAATTCCCAGGCCATCGGCATTTCCGTTCGTTCTGATTGTCAGGACAGGGTTCGGCCGCCATCGACGACGATGGTCTCGCCGACGATGTAGGCGGCGAGCGGTGAGGCGAGAAACAGCGCCACGCCGGCGATTTCTTCCGGGCGCCCAAGGCGGTTCAGCGGGATGCCCTTGAGGCGTTCTTGCAGGCGGGTGGGGTCGGAGGTCGTGACTTCGGTCATCTTCGTAGCGATCAGGCCGGGGGCTATGCCATTGACGCGGATACTGCGACCGGCCCACGCGTCGCCGAGGGCGCGAGTCAGGTGGATGGCGCCGGCCTTCGACGCTGAATAGGCGGGGTTGCCGCGTGCGGCCCGGAGTCCACCGACCGAACTGATGATGATCAGGCTCCCGCCGTGGGCCTCGAGCGCCGGCGCCAGCTTCTGTGCGCATGCCATCAGGCTGTTCAGGTTGACCTCGACAACTTGCCGAAACGCCTCGATCTCGAATTCTTGGCGACGGTACAGGACCGCGCCTTGGGACAGGATCACCACGTCCAGGACGTTGAAGGGCGGGACCCAGGCCTCAACCGCGCCGGGGACGGCTGCATCAAGGCTCGAAAAGGCGAAAGGCTCGAGCGCCTTGGCGCCGTCGCCATAGGCAGTCTTGGTCGCGCGGGTGCCTGTGACGGCGACTTCGGCGCCCCGCGCTGCAAACATCTGGGCGCAGGCCAGACCAATGCCGCTCGATCCGCCGACGACGAGGACGTTCCGGCCGGTGAAGTCGAGGTCCAAGGGGGGTGACCTAAAGCAAAAGAATGAAACAGTTGTTTTATTTGTCACGCTCGGGTTAGACCGTCAATCCATGAAAGCCGATATCGCCCGAAGTGCGATCAAGCGAGCCGCTCAGAGCCTGTTCGCCACGCGTGGCGTGGATGCGGTTTCAGTGCGCGATATCCTGACCGCAGCCGGCCAGCGCAACGGCGCCTCGCTGCACTATTACTTCGGATCCAAGGACGACCTCGTCACGCAACTGGTCATCGACGGCGCCCGTCTGATCGACGAGCGCCGCAATTCGATGCTGGACGCGCTGGAGGCCGATGGCGGTCCGACGACGCTTGAGCAGGTGATGGAGATTCTGATCCTGCCCTCGACAGCACTGGCTGAGGATCAGGAGGGGGAGGGTGACTATCTCCGTTTCATCAGCACGTTCAGCATGCAGAACCGCGCGGCCCTAGACGCTATCGTCGCGGATGGCTGGAACCGGGGCTACCAGCGCTGCCTCAATCATATTCGCCGCCTTTCTCCGGCGCCGCCCGAAGTGCTTGAGCGCCGGCTGGTGTTCCTCAGCATCGGGTTGCGCGCCATTCTGACGGCGCGGGAGGGAGCCGTTGCCGGGTCACCAGACCATCCTTTCTGGGGACCCGCGGCCACACTGGAGGCCCTGACGGCAACGCTCGTCAACATCGTCTCACCTTCGTAACTCCCGCATGATGTTCGGGCAGCAGAATTGCATTTCGATACAGGGCTGGCCCCGAGTTGTAGTAGAACTGCTGTCTGCTAACGTCGCCGGGCCGTGCGACGGTGTGCGTCGGACGAAATGTGAGCGTCGGGGAACCGGCTACTCAGGGAGACGCCCTTGCGCCTGGTGACTTTCGAAACCGACGGCCGTCGTCGCGCCGGGGCCTTCATCGATGGCGATTCGCGGATCGTCGACATGGGGGCCGCCTTTCGCCAGTTGCATGGCGAAGCAGCTTTGGAACTCGACGACATTCTGGCTCTTGTCGAGGCGGGCGACTCTGGCCTGGACAAGGCGATAGAGACGGTGAAGTCCGCACCCGACGCTGCGATATTCGACTACGCTGCGGTGACTCTCAAGGCGCCGATACAGCCGCCGCCCCAGATGCGTGACTGCAGCTGTTTCGAACTGCACCTACGCCAATGCTATGCCGCCGCGCGCGAGATGCGGGCCAAGGCCAAGGGTGTCGAAGTCCTGGCCGACACGGGGCCGTCAGACGCTGAGCAACGGATCCTGGACCTCTTCGCCAAACAGCCGATCTACTACAAGGCCAACCGGTTCTCGGTGATCGGGTCCGGCGAAACGGTAATGTGGCCAGCCTATTCGCGGATGATGGATTTCGAACTGGAGTACGGCGTCTACATCAAGAAGGCGGCCAAGGACGTGCCGGTCGAGAAGGCCCGCGACTACATCTTCGGCTACACGATCTACAACGATTTCAGCGCGCGGGACGCCCAGGCCGTCGAGATGATTGGCCAGCTCGGTCCCGCCAAGGGGAAGGATTTCGACACCGGCAATGCCATGGGACCCTGCATCGTCACGGCCGATGAGATGCCCAACCCCTATGACCTGACGATGATCGCGCGGGTCAACGGCGACGAGTGGGGCAGGGGCAACTCCAGCACGATGCGCTGGAAGTTCGAGGACCTGATCGCCTACATCTCGCGATCGGAAACCCTCTATCCCGGCGAGTTCCTGGGGTCCGGCACCATCGGCAACGGCTGTGGCCTCGAGGCCCAACGGTTTCTGAAGCCCGGCGACGAGGTCGAGCTGGAGGTCGAGGGGATCGGCGTCCTCAAGAACCGGATCGTAAAGGACGCCTAGATCAGGCCCGAATAGGCGCCGCCGTCCAGTTGCAGGTTCTGGCCGGTGATATAGCCGGCGCGGTCGGAACACAGGAAGGCGCAGGCGTCGCCGACCTCGGACGGCCGGCCGAACCGCCCGGCGGGAATCGACGAGACCATCTCGGCGCGGGCGTTGACCTCATCGATCTTGCGGACACGGGCCAACGACCGGGTCATCTGGGCCAGTCGATCCGTCTCGACCTTCTCGGGAAGTATGCAGTTGACCGTGACGCCGTCGCTAGCGACCTCTCCCGCCAAGGCCTTGCAGAAGGCGGTCAGGCCCGCGCGAGGTCCGGTGGACAGGGCCATCGGGAATTTCGGCGTCTTGACCATGGCCGAGGTGATCGCGACCACACGGCCGAAGCCTCGTTCGCGCATGCCTCCGATCATCGACTGGATCAGCAGGATCGGGGAGATCATCTTCGCGGCGACAATCTCGCTCCAGGCGGTTTCGGTCCAGTCCTCGAGACGACCGGGCTTTGGACCGCCGCTATTGCAGACCAGAATGTCGGGAGCGGGACAGGCGGCCAGAACCGTCGCACGCCCCTCGGCGGTATCGACGTCGGCGAGGACGGTATGGGGGCGTCGTCCGGTCAGAGTGTCGATCTCGACCGCCGCGGCCTCAAGCCGTCCGGCGTCCCGACCGTTGATCCAGACCTCCGCGCCTTCGAGGCTCAACGAGATCGCACAGGCCTTGCCGAGCCCCGATGACGAGGCGCAGACGAGGGCGTGCTTTCCGGCGATGCCGAAATCCATGAGCCTGCTCCTGATCGCCTGTCAAAGTGTGCGGGCGATGATTTCCTTCATGATCTCGGAGGTGCCGGCATAGATGCGGGCGACCCGCGCATCGACCCAGGCGCGCCCGACATCGTACTCGCTCATATAGCCATAACCACCATGCAACTGGAGCAATTCATCCAGCAACTGGCCGTGCAGTTCGGCGCTGGTCAGCTTGGCCATGGCGGCGGTCTCGGGCGTCAGCTCGCCGTCCAGCAGCTTTTGCAGGCAATCGTCGATGAACACGCGCAGCATCTGGGTCCGCGCCTTGACGTCGGCCAGTTTGAACCGGGTGTTCTGGAACTCGAACAACGGCTTTCCGAACACAACACGGTCCTTGGTGTAGGCGACGGTCTTGTCCAGCATCGATTCCAGCGAGGCGGCGGCGCGGATGCCGATAACCAGCCGCTCCTTGGCCAGTTCGGTCATCAAACAGGCGAAGCCCCCGCTCTCCTCACCCAGCATGTTCTCGACCGGCACCCGCACGTCGGAGAAGAAAAGCTCCGAAGTATCCTGGCCGCGCAGGCCGATCTTCTCCAGCTTCTTGCCCTTCTCGAAACCGGGTGTGCCGTCTTCGACGCAGAACAGGGTGATGTCTTTGGGATTGGCCTGACCCTCGACCTTGGCCGCGACTATGGCGAGGCCCGAATTGATTCCGTTGGTGATGAAGGTCTTCTGGCCCGACAGGATATATTGGTCTCCGTCGCGCATGGCCTTGGTCTTCATGCCCCGCAGGTCGCTGCCGATCTGGGGCTCGGACATGGCGATGACGGCGATCAGCTCGCCGCCGATCAGGCGCGGCAGCCAGCGAGTCTTCTGGTCGTCGGTCCCGTAGTTGACCAGATAGGGCACCGCGATGTCTGAGTGGGTGGTGAAGCCGACGGCCGTCGCATTCACCCGCGCCAGCTCCTCGATCAGGACGGCGCTGTGGCCGAAGTCGCCGCCGGCGCCGCCGTATTCTTCGGGCGCCGTGACGCACAGCAGGCCTTCTTCGCCGGCGCGCAGCCACAAGGATTTCGGCACGATGCCGTCACGTTCCCACTGGGCGTGATGGGGAACGATCTCGGTTTCCACGAAACGCCGGACCTGGTCGCGGAACATCTCGTGGTCGTCGCGGAACACCTTGCGCATGGTCATGGCTCCGTCAGCTGTCGGTATAGACGGCGGGGCGTTTCTCGATCATCGCCGCGACCGCCTCGGCATGATCCGAGGTGTGATGAGCCAAGGCCTGATAGGCGGCCGACAGTTCCAGCAGCGAACCCAGCCGCATATGCTGACCCTCGCGGAGGAGGCGTTTGGTCAGGCGCAAGGCGTGGCCAGGGCTGGAGGCCACCCGGTGCGCCAGCGCTATGGCGGTGGTCATCAGATCCTCCGGGGCCGTCAGCTGGGTCACCAACGTCCAGTCGAGTGCTGTCTGGGCGTTCAGCGCGTCGCCGGTCAGGGCCATATGGCTGGCGCGCGGCATGCCGACGATCCGGGGCAACAGCCAGGCGCCGCCGTCGCCCGGAACGATGCCCAGCTTGACGAAGCTCTCGGCGAAGGTCGCGGTCTCGGACGCGATGCGGATGTCGCACATGCAGGCGAAGTCCAGACCGGCGCCGATGGCGTGACCATTGACCGCCGCGATGACCGGGGTCTCGAGTTCGTAAAGCGCCATCGGGATGCGCTGGATGCCGTCGCGGTAGCGGTTGCGCAGGCGATACGGCGAGCCTTCGAAGATGCCGGTCCGGTCTCGCATGGCCTTGATGTCGCCGCCGGCGCAGAACGAGGCGCCTGCCCCGGTCAGGACGACGACTCGAACAGAGGGATCGGCGCGAACTTCCTCGCAGGCGTCCTCGATCTCGAACATGTCCTCAGGCTTGCTGAAGGCGTTGCGGGATTCGGGCCGGTTCAGCGTCCAGATGGCCACGGGCCCGTCGTGGGATTTGAGCAGGAAGTCAGCCATGGGTCGGGGTCTCCGCAAATGCGCCGGTAACCAGGGGCCACAGGCCGTCGTCGCCCGCCGCCGCGATGGACTGGCCCAGACGCTCGGCCCAGAACGCGTCAGAACCGTATTCGGCGCGCCAGGCCCAGAGGCGACGGGTCAGGAAATGAAGGCTGTGCTCGTGGGTGAAGCCGATGGCGCCGAAGACGGCATGGGCGATCCCCGCGCCCTTGCCGGCGGCCTCGCCGGACACGGCCTTGGCCGAGGCCGTGGTCAGGAAGTCGGCGCCAGGGCTGGCCATCAGGAAGGCCGCTTCGGCTGCTGCAACGGCGGCCGCGGCCTGGGTCGCGAGGACCGCCAGCTGTTGCTGGACCGCCTGGAATTTACCGATAGGACGGCCGAACTGGACCCGTTCATTGGCGTAATCCGCGCTCATTTCGGTCAACCGACCCAATGCTCCGGCCAGTTGCGCCGACCGCAGCATGGCCCCGGCCAGCATGACGGCGTCGGTTGCCGTCGAGGTGGCGGCGTCAGCGACGAGTGATCCTGACGCCAAGGTGACGATATCGCGAGGTTCGCCCGCGACATTGCAGTCGGCGGCGATCTGCGCATCGGTGAGGGAATGCAGGGCGATGCGGCCCGTGTCGGCGTCGTGCAGCGCCAGCCACCGGGCGTGACGGCCCCACGGGACGTCTGCGAGTGGTGCGTGGGCCGAGCCCGCGGCGAAGACGATCGGCCCGCTTTCCGGCGGTTCGAGGCCCGCCGCAGCCAAGAAGCTGTTGGCCAGAATGGCCTCGGGCAAGGGAACGGGCGCGGCCGCGGCTCCGCAGGCGCGGATGACGACGAAGATGTCGGTCCAGCTTGAGCCCGTGCCGCCCAGATCTTCGGGAACGGCGGCGAGGGGCAGGCCCAAGGATTCGATCTCGGCCCAGAGGTCTGTTGACCATGCGCCGGTCTCGGCGGCGCGGAGAAGGTCGGGCGTCACGGCGTCGGCCAGCAGCCGCTCGATCGAGTCCTGAAGCAGGGATCTCATCAGCGCACTCCCAGTCCACGCGCGAGAATGCCGCGCAGGATTTCCCGCGTGCCGCCGCGCAGGGAAAAGGACGGGGCCATGCTCTGCGTGATGTCCAGGACGTTTCGGGCGGTCCTCGCGCGGTCGCCGGCCGGCAGGGAATCGATCAGCCGTATCGCCACCTCGACCGTGTCCTGCTCATAGCCAGTGCCCAGGTCCTTGACGCAGGAGGCGGCCCAGACCGGGTCCTGGCCTGAGGCAAGCTGGGTGGTGACCGATATCGACATCGACCGCAACGAGATCAGCCAGGAGGCCAGACGGCCGATCTCCATCGCCTGACGCGCGTCCGGCGTAGGGCCGATGGCTCCGACCAGGCAGCGGAACAGGGTCATGGCGCTGAGGAAGCGTTCGGGGCCGCTGCGTTCGAACGCCAGTTCCGACGTCGTCTGAGCCCAGCCGTCGCCTTCGACGCCGATCAGGGCGTCGGCATCCAGGCGGACGTCGTCGAAGGTCACCTCGTTGAAATGCTCATGGCCGGAGAGGTCCGCGATCGGCCGGATCATGACGCCCGGCAGTGTCAGGTCGACGATGATCTGGGACAGGCCCGCATGGCGCTCGCTGGCCGGGTCGGTGCGGACCAGGGCGACCATGAAGTGGCAGCGGTCGGCGTTGGTCGTCCAGACCTTGCGGCCGTTCAACAGCCACGAGCCATCGACCTGACGATCGGCCTTCGTGCGCACCGAGGCGAGGTCCGAACCGGAGGCGGGCTCGCTCATGCCAATGCAGAAAAACAGTTCGCCGGCGCAGATAGCGGGCAGGTAACGCTGCTTCTGCGCCTCCGTGCCGTGGCGGAGGATCAGCGGCGCGCTCTGGCGGTCGGCGATCCAGTGGGCGGTGACGGGCGCGCCGGCGGCGAGCAATTCCTCGTTGACTACGAACCGGTCGAACGGAGATGCGTCATGGCCGCCGTACTGTTTCGGGATACTGAGGCCCAACCAGCCCTTAGCACCGAGCGCACTGCTGAAGTTCGCGTCGAAACCCATCCACGACAGGGCGCGCTTTTCAGCGGGGCAGGTCGGGGCCCATTCGGCCACGAAGGCTCGGACCGCCGCGCGGAGGGGTTCCAGGCCTGACGGCAGGACAGGCGGACCGAACTGGTCGAGCAGGTTCACAAAGTCTTCCCGGACGGCTGAAACGGCTCATTCTGGAGCCAAGAAGCCTATACACGTTAGAATATCGTTCTGAACAGAGAATTGTGTTTGCGGGATCGACCAGTTTCCCGGTAGAGTTCGGGCAACGATAATGACGGCTGATCCGTCGCGCGCGGGGGCAAGCCCGCATCTACGCGGCCCGCAGCGGCGGCGCCCATCGCCGCATCGGCCCTGGCGACGCGACGATTTGATTCAGGAAGAGGATAGAGCGTTGGCCAAGGTAGCAGTGGTGGGAGCCGGCCTGATGGGCGTGGGGATCGCTCACGCGTTCGCGTCGTCGGGGCATGATGTCTGTCTGATCGACGTCTCGGCCGAACAGCTGGCCAAGGCGGAGAAGACGATCGCGGGGATCCTCGCCGACGGGGTCCGGCTGGGCAAGGTCGAGGAATCGGCCGCGGCCGCGGCCCTGGCGCGGCTGTCGACGTGGGAGAGTGTTACCGAAGGGGCGGCGAGCGCCGATCTGCTCGTCGAGACGGTTTCGGAAAACCTGGCGATCAAGATCGATGTGGTGCGCAAGGCTGAGGCCGTGATGGCCTCGACCGGCCTGATCGCCACCAACACCTCTGCGCTAAGCGTGACCGAGATCGCTGCGGCTTGCGAGGATCCGACACGGGTCATCGGGATGCATTTCTTCAACCCGGTCCAGAAGATGAAGCTGGTCGAGCTGGTCCGGGGGTTGGCCACAACTGATGAAGCCGTGGGGCGTTGCCGTGCCTATGTCGCCGAGCTCGGCAAGACCGCAATCGTCGTCAATGAGACGCCGGGTCTGACCACCAGCCGGATGTCAGCCATGGCCGGCAATGAGGCGATGTGGATGCTGCAGGAAGGCGCCGCGACGGCCGAGGACATCGACATCGCGCTGAGGCTCGGATTCAATCATCCGATGGGGCCGCTGGAACTCGGTGACCTGACCGGCTGGGACACGCGCCTTGCGGTGCTCCAATATCTCCACGCCACCTTGGGCGACAAGTTCAGGCCCTGTCCGTTGATCATCAAGATGGTCAAGGCCGGACGCTATGGCCGCAAGGTCGGCTGGGGGGTCTACAAATACGAAAACGGCGTCAAGGTGCCGGGCTCGGGGCTGCGCGGGAGCAGCCTGTGAACCCGGTCTATGTCGTCGCTGCGGTTCGCACCCCGATCGGGAAGTTTCGCGGGGGGCTGGCGGGCGTGCGCGCCGACCATCTCGGCGCCCATGCGCTGAACGAACTGATCGCCCGCGCCGGGGTGGATGCGAGCCAGATTGACGACGTGATCTTCGGCAATGTGACCCAGATCGGTGAACAGTCGGCCAATATCGCGCGGACATCCTTGCTGGGCGCCGGCTGGCCCGAGACAATTCCCGCCATGACCATCGATCGTAAATGCGGGTCGTCGGAAGCCGCCATCCACATCGGCGCCGCCCAGATCGCTGCGGGTCTTGGCGACCTGGTCGTCGCGGGCGGAGCCGAGGCGATGTCTCGCGTGCCGATGGGGTCCAACCGCGCCCTCCACGGCGAGGCTTTCGGCTGGATGGTGTCGGATCGCTATGAGCTGACATCTCAGGGCGAGGCCGCCGAGAGGATCGCTGACAAGTACGGATTCGACCGAGACGCGTTGGATGATTTCGCGGCGGAAAGCCATCGGCGCGCCGCCGTCGCGACCGATGCGGGATATTTCCTGGCCGAGTCCATTGCTGTTCCGGTCGCCGACCTTTGCGAGAAGGACTGGGACGGGTCCCGATACACGCTGGAAGCCGACCAGACCATTCGGCGCGACACCAGCCGCGAAAAGCTCTCGACGTTGAAGACCAGTTTCCGGGAGAACGGCCGCGTCACAGCCGGCAATGCGTCGCAGATCTCCGACGGGGCGGCGGTCGTCCTGCTGGCTTCCGAGGCGGCGGTGAAGAAGTACGGCCTGACGCCGTTGGCGCTCGTGCGGTCAGTGGCCGTGGTCGGCGCCGATCCGGCCCTGATGCTGGAAGGTCCCATCTCCGCCAGCCGCAAGGCCGCCGCCCTGGCCGGCCTTTCATTCGACGACATCGCCCTGTTCGAGGTCAACGAGGCGTTCGCCAGCGTACCGTTGATGTGGATGCAGGCGACCGGCGTGGGCGCAGACCGGCTTAACGTCAACGGCGGTGCGATCGCCCTCGGCCATCCGTTGGGTGCGACCGGAGCCCGGCTGGCAACCAGTCTGATCCACGAGCTGAGGCGGACCGGGCAGAAATATGGACTTCAGGCCATCTGCTGTGCGGGCGGACTGGCCACGGCGACAGTGTACGAGAATCTGGAACTGAAGCCGGCCTGACCCGACTGCCGCTGGGTGGAGTCAGCGTCCATCATCCGGACGGGCGCCGGCATCCAGACCAAGGGGGATCGAAGCATCGGGCTGACCCGCGTCTATGGCAAGCGTCCTGGCGCGCTTGCTCTGGATCTCTCGTATCGTGATGTAGAGGGTCGAGACCACGATCACGCCCGCGCCGAGCCAGGTGAAGACGTCGGGCCATTCACCGAACACCAGCAGACCCGCGATCACCGACAACACCAGCCGCGCATAGTCGATGGGGGCCAGGACGGCCGCCTCGCCGACCGCCATCCCTTTGATGAACAGCACTTGGTTGGCGGCGCTGAGCAGGCCGATCAGGAACAGCGGGATCAGGTCGCCGGTGCTGGGCCAACGCCAGTCGGCCAGGGCGAATGGCAGACACAGCAGTTCACCGATGATGCTGGACCAGACCAGGATCGAGGTGGCGGACAGGTTTTTTGTCAGCGACTTCACACCAGTGATCGTGCCCGCGAGGCACAGGGCGGAAAACAGCGCGGCGAGGTGTGGCCAGCCGACCGCGACGTCCGCGCCCCAAGGTCGCATGATGATCACCACGCCGACGAAACCCATGACCACTGCCGCGATCCGGCTGGGGCCGATCAGCTCGCGCAGGAAAAGCGCCGCCAGAAGCACCACCCACAGCGGGCGGGTGAATGACAGGGCGTTCGCTTCCGCCATCGGCATGACTTCATAGGTATAGAGCAGCAGGATCATTCCGATCGTCGCTAGCAACGACCGCAAGAACAGGGCGGGCATGGTCGAGCGGGGCACGAACAGCACCAGACGGGGGCTGCGCAGCATGAAGGGGATCGCGACGATCAGTGAGCCGGTCTGGCGGTAGAAATTCTGGACGTGGGACGGGTAGTCGCCGCTGAGATGCTTCACCAGGGTGGTCATGGTGACAAAGGTCACGCCGGACAGCAGCACCCAGATCGCGCCCTGGGCGTTGGGCGGCAGGCGCGAGAAAAACGCCTTCAAGCCGGAGTGTCCTCATAGCCCTTGAGCACATAGGTCATCCGGCCGCCAGCCAGCATGAGGCCGCTGAACAGATGAAGCTCGACGATCTGGTCATCGTTGAAATGCTCGCGCAGGTGCTCGTAGACCTCGTCGCCCATGGAGAAGTAGTCGCCCGCGAACAGTTCGGCGAAGCGTAGAGCAGCCTGTTCTGGCGGGCTGAAGCGGGGGTCGGACCAATCGCTGCAGGCGACGATGTCGGCTTCGCTGACGTCGTCGGACTTGCGCGCGATCTGGCACACCGGACAGGTGGTGATCGAGGCGATCTTCAGCCGAACTAATTCCCGGAGACGGTCGGGCAGAACGCCCCGCTCGTGGATCTCCGCCATCGCACCGAGCCAGGCATTGGCCGCCGCCGGACGCCGGGCCCAGATCTGGACCGGCAGGGTGTTGGACAGCATCCGTGTCGCCGTTCCCCGCGCGATCGAGGCGCGCAAGGGGTCGGTCAGGCTGTCGAGGGGCAGGGGGCTGACGCGGGCCATGGATCAGCTCCGGTCTTCGCAGAATTCAAATATCGCGCCGTCGAACTCGGCCGGGTCAACTCGCAGCAGGGCGCCGCCGACAGCCTGGCAGTCTTCGATCCGCTCGAACTTCACGCCCAGCGCCGCCAGACGGTCGGCCTTGGCGTCCAGACCGTTCACAGAAATGCGGATGTAGTGCGGACCCGGTCCCCAATTGTGCAGGTAGCGGCCGGAGGGGCTGTCCCATTTCGTCGGCTGGATAACGTCCAGCGTCGCGCTGGTCCCCAGGTTGAAGCCGATGCGGGCGACCTTGTAGCCCTCGCCGTCCAGCTGTTCGACCGCGCCTGCAGGGTGGAGATCCAGGTTCTGGTCGAGGCGGCGCAGCACGTCGTCCAGATCGCGGACCAGAAAGCCGCGCCCGACGACCCGGACCATGTCGCCCGGCTTGGGATCGCGCGGGCGAGGCGATGGTGTGTCGAACGCCTCGGCCGGCATCTGGATCGCAGCAAGCGGAATGACCTCGATACACAGGCCGCCGTCGACGGAGGGTTCATAGACCGGGTTTTCGGGTGTGCAGCCGACCCACAGGCGGTCGAATGGCATTTCGGGCGTCAGCTGCGCCAGGCGGAAGGGTTGGCCCTTGCTGAGCAGGTGTTCGACCACGCCCCCGATATTGTCGGACACCAGGACGGTGGCGTGGGTCTTGATCGGGCGGAACGGGCCCTGGAAATCCTCCAGGCTTTTGAGAAAGCCCGGAAACATCGGATCGCCGTGGTTCGGGAAATCGAGGTGGCCCTGCGGCTCCACGCGCGTCGGCGACACGGCCAGCGATTTATGGACCCTGAGGAAGTGGGCAACATAGGGGTGGCCCGGAAAGGCCTGGCGCCAGTTGGCGTGGCCGTGAATGTCCAGCTTACTGACGATCTGTTCGGCCGCCTTGTCGGCATCATGGACCATCAGATCGCCGCTGAGCAGCAGGTCGTACAGGCTCATCTCGTTCTCCTTGCGTCGGCGGCGCGTTGGCGCTCGCCGACCATCATGTTCAGTCCTTGACCAGCAGCAGGCTGCCCGCGAGCGGTCCGCCGCCCGCGGCGCAGACGGCGACATGCGGATCGCGGATCTGGCGCTCGCCGCCGCGTCCCCACAGCTGGGTGCAGGCCTCATGGACGTAGCCGAGCCCGTGGGTGCGGCCACCAGAAAGCTGGCCGCCGTTGGTGTTCAGGGGCAATTCGCCGTCCAGTGCGATGCGGTGGCCGCCCTCGACGAAGGCGCCGCTCTGGCCTTTCGGGCACAGACCCAGTCCTTCCAGCCACATCATCGTCAGGATGCTGAAGCCGTCGTACAGCTGGGCCGTGTCGACATCCGCTGGCGTCATGTCCGTCCGCGCCCACATGGCGTTGCCGGCGTCCGGCATGGCGTTGGCGGTCAGATCGACCTGGTCCCAGAGATAGGGCTGATTCATCGCCGCCCCGATCGCCTCGATCCGGATCGGTGGATGGCGGAGGTCCCTGGCGATGTCCTTGCGCGACAGGACAATGGCGGTCGAGGCGTCGCAATGGACGTCGCAGTCGAACATCCGCAGTGGCGTCGAGATCATTTTCGATGCGAAATAGTCGTCCATCGTCATGGGCTTGCGCATGACGGCCTTGGGGTTGAGGAGGGCGTTGCGCCGTGTGGTCAGGGCGATCTGGGCCAGCTGTTCCGGCGTCGTGCCGTACTTCTGCATGTGGCTGTGAGCGTACATGGCGGTTATGTTGGCCACGGATAGAACGTTGAATGGCGTACACCACTGCCACATGAAGTTGCCGTCGCGCGGACCGGACTTCGCGGCGAGGCTCTGGTCCTTGCTGCCGGTCAGGCGGTTGCTGGACTCGGTGATGGTGCGGAAGACCACGACGTTATTCGCCATGCCAGAGGCGATGGCCATTGCGCCGTTCATCACGCCGGCCAATGGGCCGGCCGCCTCATAGCCGCCGCTGAACCAGTTGCAGTTCAGGCCAAGCATGCTGAGCACGGCCAGCGGGCCCACCGGCGAAAAGCTGCCGCCATTGGAGTTGTCGCCGGGCCAGGAACAGACGCCGTCGATGTCCTTGGGATCCAGGCCCGCGTCCGCGATGGCTTCCAGCGCGGCGTCCACGGTCAACTGCATCGCCGATCGCGAGGAGGGGCGACCGACTTCGGACTGGCCGACGCCAACTATGGCGACGTTTTTTTCGAGAAACCGCGTGTCCATCACGCTGCCGCCTTTTCGAACAGCGGGATCCAGACGTCCTCGACCTGTTCGAACACGACCCTCACGGGCATGCCGATCTCGATTTCTTCAGGCGGGCAGTTCACCACGTTGGACAGGAAACGCAGGCCTTCCTGTTCCTCCAGTTCGACGATGGCGACGACATAGGGTTCGGCCAACTCGGGCGTCCAGGCCTGATAGTTGATGGTGAAGGTCAGAACCCGTCCGCGACCGGACACCGGCGTCGGCGTGACCTTCAGACTTGTGCAATGGCGGCAGACGGGTGCGGGCGGATGGAAATACCGCGCGCAGTCGACGCAGCGATGCATCCGCAGCTCGCCGACTTCGCCACCGGTCCAGAACGGTCGCGTTTCCGCATTGAGCAGCGGCAGCTTTCTCACGTTGCGGCCCTGAGTCTGTTTCGGACAGGGGCCATCTAGCGCCCGCTGAACGCGGGGAGTCGCTTTTCTTTGAAGGCCGCGGCGGCCTCTCGGCGATCCGTCGTCGACATCAACAGCACAAACAGGTCCTTTTCCAGCTTCAGTCCGGCGCTGAGAGAAAGGTCCAAACCGTCCCGGGCAGCTTCCTTGGCGTAGGCGCAAGCAGCGGCGGGTTTGGAGTCGATGCGTTCGGCTAACGACTGGACCTCGTCGATCAGGGTTCCGACAGAGGCGGAGAGGCGCGAGACAAGACCAATTCTGTGTGCTTCGGCCGCGTCAATCCGATCTCCGCTCAGCAACAGGTCGAGCGCCCGCCCCAGACCTACCAATCGAGGCAGGCGCTGGGTGCCGCCGCCGCC
>DDSO01000083.1 GCA_002343425.1 Brevundimonas sp. UBA2388 | reverse complement strand
TACCACCACTGCACGAGCGCGTCCTGCACCCCGCCGAAGGCGGAGTAGCTGCGCGCCTCCAACAGGCCCACCGGCACGGCGGCGTTGTTGACCAGATGCAGCAGGGCGACGGTGACGATGAAGGCCAGATAGAACCAGTTGGCCACATAGATGTGGGGTTCCTTGCGCTTCCAGATCGTGCCGAGGAAGACCAGCAGATAGGCGACCCAGACGATGGTCAGCCAGATATCGACGTACCATTCCGGCTCGGCGTATTCGCGCGACTGGGTGATGCCGGCGACATAGCCGGTGGCCGCCAGGACGATGAACAGCTGGTAGCCCCAGAATACGAACCAGGGCCAGATCCCGCCCGCGAGGCGCGCCTTGCAGGTCCGCTGCACCACCCAGAAGGAGGTACAGATCAGGGCGTTGCCGCCGAAGGCGAAGATCACGCCCGATGTGTGCAGCGGGCGCAGGCGGCCGAAATTCAGCCAGCCATGCTCAGGGAAGTAGAAGATCTCGGGCCACGACAGCTGGGCGGCGATGAAGACGCCGACGGTCATGCCGATGACGCCCCAGAACATGGTGGCGATGACCCCGGCGCGAATCACGCCGTCCTGATAGCGGCCGGGGTCTGAACGGAACCTGCCGTGGGCGACGCCGATGGTCAGGGCGCTCAAGGCCAGGACCGAGGCGGCCATGAGGATATAGCCGTGAAACCGGAAGGCCGAGTCATCGGTCAGGCCGGTCGCGAACAAGGCCAGGACCGCGGCCACGCCGAGGAACAGGAACAGGGCGACCACGTCTGACGGGGTGTCGGCGTCGGGCGTTGCGATGGACGGCATTCGGATAGATCCCTCGAACAGAGGATGTCTCCGTGCCCGGACTTCGCGGCGAGCGCCTTGCGCTGGCGCAAAGCTGCGCGCGCAATTTTCGGGTCTTGTGCCTCACGGAGACCCGAGATGCAGATTCAGGACATTCAAGAACAACAGGTGCTGGGCGCGGCCCTCATCATCCTCGGCCTGTCGCTGGGTGGCGCCGCCGCGGGCGCTGGCCTGCTGGCCGCAGAGCACATGGCTGCGAACGCGGCGATGTGCGGGCCGACCTTGGGACATTGTGTGCGATGCATCGCCGCCGGGACACTGCTGGTCGCCGCGATCGGTGTGTCCGGGGCGGGCGCATGGCTGCTGCAGTCCCGGCGTGCGCTTCAGCGCGCGGGGTGAAGCCGCGTTTCAGGCCTGTCGAGCCAGCGCCTTCCTGACGGTTGTCAGCAAGGCGTCCGTCAGGAGCGGCTTCTCGATAATGGGTACGCCCGCGGCCGCCGCCCGGTTTCGCAGGGCGGTCCTCGGATTGGTCGTGATCAGGATCGCCGGCAGGCGGACGCCCGTCGCGCGCAGGCCTTCCAACAGCGCCAACCCGTCCATGCCCGGCAGGTTGTGGTCGAGAATCAGACAGCCTGTTTGTGGCAGGTCGTCTGCCGCCAGGACGCTCTCGCCATCGCGGAAACTACGAACATCCAGCCCCTCAAGGTCAAATGAGAACTGCATGGCGTGAGTCACTGCGGGATCGTCATCGACGAGGATGACGCAGGGTCGTGCCGGGCCGATGACGAGATCGGCCGTCACGCGCACAGGCCCTCAAGCCGATGACGCTGCAGCAGGCGCACGTGGCGGGACGACCGGGCCTCAACCATGCCCTGGTCCTGGAGCTGGGACAGGGTGCGCGAGACCGTATGGATGGTCAGGCCAACATGGTCCGCGATGTCCTGCCGCGTCATGGGCAGGTCGATGATTTCCGGCTGGCCCATCCGTTCCGCGAAATCCAGAAGGAAGGCGGCGACACGCTCGGTGGCGCCCTGCCGCGCAAGGATCAGGGCGTGGTCTTCGCTACGCCGGAAGGCGCGGACGGTCACCTGCCACAGGGCTCTCGCCAGATCGACATCGGTCACGGCGCGTCCGGCCAGCTCGGTCCGCTCCATCGCCAGAGCATCCACGCGGCTCAGGGCCTCCGTGGTGGTCGCGTGCTCCACGCCGGCCTCGAGGCCGAGGAAGTCGCCCGGCAGATGGAAGCCCGTAACCTGGCGGCGGCCATCGCTCAGCAGTCGGTAGCTGATCACGGCGCCGCTGAGGATGCGATAGACGAGCCGGACGGCGTCCCCTTGCTGGAACAGAAGCGCGCCGGGAGCGAAGGGCGAACGGGGCGCCGTCGTGGCGCTTACGAAGGCGCCGCAGAGGGCGCAATCGGGCGTGGGGTCCATCGACGGGGCGGCCGCTTGTGGGGGCTCGCAATAACGTAGGGCGGTCATCCGATCCTCCAGGCACGGTCGATGCCGCAAGCTAGGACCCTGCCCGGTTCACCGGTATTCGGGTCTGCCCCCTAAGGGGTTTCCCTGATGCCGGCCGACGGGCCCTCTACACCGCGCGGGCGTGCCGACGCTCAACGGTGAGAAGCCCCGCATCGAAACAGGCTGCCACGACCCGCATCAACCGGAAGGCTTCCGCAGGGATGGTCACCGTGCGGCCCTCGACCCGGCACAGTCCGTCGACCTGGAGCGCGGACGCGGCTGCGATGGAGTCATCCAGCGCGGTCGGCTCGAAGCCCCGACTGACGCACTCGGCGCCGACATCGACGCTCAGGTCACACATCAACCGTTCGATGACGCCCGCTCGCAGGTCGTCTTCCGCCGAGACGCGCAGGCTCCGAGCGACGGGCAGGCGCCCGGCTTCAACCGCGCGGCTCCAGACGTCAGTCGCCGCAGCATTCTGGACGAATCCCGCCGCGAGCCGGCCGATCGAGGACGGGCCGATGGGAACGAGCACAGGCGCGGGATCGTCGGTATAGCCCTGAAAATTCCGCCGCAGGGTTCCCGCGGCGGCCGCCCTGGCCAGCGGGTCGCCGGGAAGCGCATAGTGATCCAGCCCGATCCGCAGATACCCCTCCGCCCGCAGGACCGAGTCGGCCGCCTCGGCCTGGGCCCAGCGCTCGTCCCCGTCGGGGAGTTCGCCCTCCCTGATCATGACCTGGTGCTTCTTCATCCAGGGTACATGGGCGTAGCCGAAAACCGCCACACGGTCCGGACGCAGGCTCGCCGCGGCCGAGGCCGAGGCGGCGACGTTCTCCGGCGTCTGACCCGGAAGGCCGTACATCAGGTCAAAATTGATGGCGTCGACCCCCATTTGCCGCAGCCGATGGGTCGCGGTCGCCACCCGGTCGAAGGACTGGATCCGGTTGACGCGCGCCTGCGTATCGCCGTCGAAGGTCTGGACGCCGAGACTTGCGCGCGTCACGCCCGCAGCGCCGGCTGCATCGATGAACGCGTCCGACAGCATGCCCGGGTCGAGTTCGACGGCCACTTCAGCGCCGGGTCGCAGGGAGAACCGGTCGGCCATGTGGCGGACCAGGGTATGGAAATGTTCGGGAGACAGGGCGTTGGGACTGCCGCCCCCGAAATGCAGGTGAGCGGCCCCGGCATGCGGCCCGGCGGCGCTCGCCCACAGATCCACTTCGCGGATCAGGGTTTCGAAAAAGGCCCCGACCCGATCGTAGTCATGGACGACGCTGGTGTGACATCCGCAGTACCAGCACAGCCGACGGCAGAAGGGCACATGGACATAGGCGGAGATCGTCTGTTCAGCCCCAATGGAGGACAGCCAGCTCCGGACCTGCGCGTCGCCCTCGACAGGCGCAAAGGCGACCGCCGTCGGATAGCTGGTGTAGCGCGGCAGGCTGCGCGCGGCATGCGATCGCCAGGCCGGCGGCAGCCCCCCCGACAACGTCGCAAGGCCCGGTCGGTCATGGTCATTGTGCGGCATGCGCCGACCTAGCGGCCCAATGCATCTGGTGAAATTCGGGAGTTTCACCTACGGGTTGTTGCGGAGGCCAGGATGACGACTACCCCCGCGCAGGCGATCGAGGCCCGGTCTATCCGGGACTGGATGCTGGCGGCGAGACATACCCGCCTCGGCCTTGCGACCGCTGTGTCACTCACTGCTGCCGGCTTCATGCTGCGCCCCATCATGTCGCCTCTGCTCGAGGATCGGCTGGCCTTCCTGATTTTCATGCCGGCGGTCATCGGCGCCGCGGCGCTCGGCGGCGCCCCCGCCGGGGCGGTGGCGATCCTGCTTGGGCTTGCCAGCGGTCTGTATGTCGCGGGCGTCGCCGATGGCCTGACAGCCGGCGACCTGATCGGCGGTGTGATCTTCCTGTTCATCGGCGCGGCCATCACGGCCGGCGGCGAGGCCTTCCAGATCATGCGGTCCCGCGCCGAGGCCGTGAACCGCGACCTGCTCGCCCGCGAGGCCCACCTCCAGTCCATCCTCGCCACTGTACCGGACGCCATGGTGGTCATCTGCGAGCGCGGGATCATGCAGTCGTTCAGCGTCGCGGCGGAACGCCTGTTCGGCTGGAAAGCCGACGAGGTGATCGGACAGAACGTGAAGATGCTGATGCCGGATTCCTACCGTGAGCAGCATGATGGTTACCTCGATCGGTATCTGACCACCGGAGAGCGGCGCATCATCGGGGTCGGCCGGGTCGTTGTGGGCGAGCGCCGCGACGGCTCGACCTTTCCGATGGAGCTGTCGGTCGGCGAGATGATTTCGGGCGACCAGCGCTTCTTCACCGGCTTTGTCCGCGACCTCAGTGAACGGCAGGACACGGAGCAGCGGCTGCAGGAACTGCAGTCCGAACTGGTCCACATCTCGCGACTGACGGCCATGGGCGAGATGGCCTCGGCGCTCGCGCACGAACTGAACCAGCCGCTGTCGGCCATGGCCAACTATCTGAAGGGCTCATCACGGCTGCTCGCGGCAGAGCCTGTACCGAGGGAGCGCCTGCTGGAAGCCATTGAGAAGGCCGGCGAACAGGCTCTTCGCGCTGGAGAAATAATCCGGCGGTTGCGGGACTTCGTCGCGCGCGGCGAAGCCGAACGTCGGGTCGAGAGCCTGCCCAAATTGATCGAGGAGGCCAGCGCCCTCGCCCTCGTCGGGGCCAAGGAGCACGGCGTGCGCGTGCAGTTCCGGTTCTCGCCCGGGATCGAATGTGTTCTCGCCGACAAGGTCCAGATCCAGCAGGTGGCGCTCAATCTGATACGCAACGCCATGGAGGCCATGGAGGCAGGCTCGAAAAGGGTTCTGGAGATCAGGATCGACCCGGCGGCGGACGACCATGCCCAGGTGACAGTGGCCGATACGGGTTCGGGCATCAGTCCGGAGATCGCCGACCAGCTGTTCCAGCCCTTTGTCACGACCAAGCGGACCGGTATGGGCGTGGGCCTGTCAATTTCACGGACCATCATCGAAGCGCACGGCGGGCGCATCTGGATGGAGCCGAACCAGGGTGGAGGCACCCGATTTTGCTTTACACTGCGCGCCGTAGACGAAGAGGAACTCAACGATGGCGAATGAGCCGGTTGTCCACATTGTCGACGACGACGCCGCAATCCGGGACTCCCTCGCCTTCCTTCTGGACACCGCGAGCGTGGTCTCGAAGACTTATGAGTCCGCTGCCGCCCTGCTGGCGCGCGCCCCCAATCTTGAACCGGGCTGCATCGTTACCGACGTCCGCATGCCAGACATGAATGGGCTGGAGATGGTCCGTCGCCTGGCCGAGATCGGCGTGCGCCACCCCGTCATCGTCATGACCGGCCATGCCGACGTGCCCCTGGCCATTGAAGCGGTTCGGGCCGGCGTAAAGGACTTCATCGAAAAGCCCTTCGATGACGATGCCCTGCTCGCCTCGATCCGCGCGGCCATAGCCGGCCAGGCCCAGGCCGCGGAACAGGCGGGACGGGATACGGAACTGCGCGAACGGCTCGCCAGCCTCTCGTCGCGCGAGCGGCAGGTCCTGGACGGCCTTGTGGCCGGCCATGCCAACAAGGTCATCGCCTTTGACCTGGAGATCAGCCCCCGGACGGTCGAGGTCTACCGGGCGAATGTGATGACCAAGATGCAGGCCCGCAGCCTGTCTGAACTGGTCCGGATGACGATCCTCGTCCAACGCCCCTGAGCCTCGGGCGTCAGGGGTTTCCCGGAGGTGACCAAAGCCGGTGCAGGTGGGATTGGTCTGGCTCGTCGCGAGGTCCATCCTGATGTTCGACTACCAGGCCGCATTCC
>DDSO01000087.1:16673-16948 GCA_002343425.1 Brevundimonas sp. UBA2388 | reverse complement strand
TTGAATTTGTGCAGCGGCGCGAACGGTCCGCGCGCGTCCCACCACTCCGCCGCCTGGGCCGAGAACCGGGCCACGTCGGCGGGATCGATCGAAGGCCCCGAGGCCCCCTCCTCGAATTCCGCGCGGCTTTGGGGTTTGCGCGCCGATACCGTGTCGTTAGAAGCGGCCATGGGCCGAGGGATGAACCCGCGCGGCCTTCCACGCAAGATGGGGCGATCCGCCACGATGACGCGGCCACCTACGACGCGACTGGTGATGAAGTTCGGCGGCACCTC
>DDSO01000087.1:0-16566 GCA_002343425.1 Brevundimonas sp. UBA2388 | reverse complement strand
CGTCGTCGCCTCGGGCGAGCAGGTCACCGCCGGCCTGCTGGCCCTGACCCTGCGCAACATGGGACTGAACGCGCGCAGCTGGATGGGCTGGCAGATTCCGATCCTCACCGACGACGCCCATGGCCGCGCCCGTATCGAGGATGTGCCGGGCGAGGTGCTCGGCGCCGCCATGGACAAGGGCGAGATCGCCGTCGTCCCCGGCTTCCAGGGCGTCAGTCGGTCGGGCCGGATCACCACTCTCGGCCGGGGCGGCTCGGACACCTCGNNCGACGTGGACGGCGTCTACACCACAGACCCCCGCATCGAATCCCGGGCCCGGCGGCTCGAGAAGATTTCCTACGAAGAGATGCTGGAGATGGCCTCGCTTGGCGCCAAGGTGCTGCAGACCCGTTCGGTCGAGCTGGCCATGGCCAAACGCGTGCCGGTCCGGGTGCTGTCCAGCTTCATCGAACCCGACGAACACGGCGTCCTGCCCGCCAAGTCCGGCACATTGATCTGCGACGAGGAGGAAATCGTGGAAAAACGCATCGTATCCGGCGTGACCATGAGCCGTGACGAGGCCCGTATCACCCTGCTGGGCCTGTCTGACCGGGTCGAGGCGCCGGCCGACGTCTTCACTCGCCTGGCCGAGGCCAACGTCAATGTCGACATGATCGTGCAGAGCCAGGCGCGCAGCGAAGGCGCGGTCAACCTGACCTTCACGACCGGCCGTCGCGACGCCGCCCGCGCCGCCGAACTGATGCGCGCGGCCCAGCCCCAGCTGGGCTTTGAGGAACT
Source organism: Brevundimonas sp. UBA2388 (assembly GCA_002343425.1). Classification (GTDB taxonomy): domain Bacteria; phylum Pseudomonadota; class Alphaproteobacteria; order Caulobacterales; family Caulobacteraceae; genus Brevundimonas. The sequence continues at coordinate 15,789 of DDSO01000087.1, read as the reverse complement.
GCGCGTCGATGAGGATGTGGCCAAGGTCTCGGTCGTCGGCGTCGGCATGCGCAGCCACGCGGGCGTCGCCCAGACCATGTTCCGGGCCCTCGCGGACAAGGGCGTGAAATTTCAGGCCATCTCGACATCCGAGATCAAGATCAGCGTATTGATCGACGCGGCCTATGCGGAACTGGCCGTTCGTGCGCTTCATGCAGCCTATGGACTGGAAGACGTCTAGGAATTGAGCCGGACGGCGCCCATCTGCGGCGTCGTTCATTGGGAGGAGCCATGCCGGTTGGCGGATTGACGACGGGGCCACGGAACCTCCTTCGCCAGATTCGCGAAGCCATGGCCGGCGCGTCCCCGGCCCAGGACCGGCTCGACACCGTCGTTCGCATCATCGCCCAGTCGATGGTGGCCGAGGTCTGCTCGATCTATCTGCGCCGCGCCTCGGGCGAGCTTGAGCTGTTCGCCACCCAGGGCCTGAAGCCGGAAGCTGTCCACACTACCCGCCTGCGCCCCGGCGAGGGTCTCGTGGGTGAGGTGGCGCGCACCGCCGCCCCTATCAGCCTTTCGGACGCCCCGTCCCACCCCAGCTTCGCCTACCGGCCGGAAACGGGCGAGGATCCCTACCACGCCTTCCTCGGCGCCCCCCTGCTGCGCGGCGGCCGGGCCATCGGCGTGCTGGTTGTCCAGAACCGCTCCGAGCGGCGCTATGACGATGAGGAAGTCGAGGACATCCAGACCATCGCCATGGTTCTGGCCGAGACCGTCGCCTCGGGCGAACTGCTGGCCCAGGAAGAGCTGCGCGACATCGAGGTCGCCCCGCACCGGCCCGAGCGGCTCAAGGGCCAGCGCTTCGCCGAGGGCCTGGCCTATGGACACGTCGTCCTGCACGAGGCCCCCGTGGCGCCCGAGAACCTTCTGGCCGAGAACCAGCAGGTCGAGGAAATCCGCCTCCGCGAGGCCCTGATCGGGCTCAAGGCCAATATCGATTCCATCCTCGACGGCGGTCAGGGCAAGCTGGCGGGCCTGCCGTTCGAGGTGCTTGAGACCTACCGGATGTTCGCCGACGACCGCGGCTGGAACCGGTCGCTCGAGGAGGCTGTCCGCACCGGCCTGACCGCCGAGGCCGCCGTGGACCGGGTCCGCAACGAACACCGCGCCCGCTTCGCCCAGGCCCGCGATCCCTACATCAAGGAGCGGCTGCACGATTTCGAGGATCTGGCGAACAGACTTCTCCGGGTGCTCGCCGGCGACAGGCCCGGCGAGCGGGAGCTGCCCGACGACGCCATCCTCGTCGCCCGCAACCTCGGCCCGGCCGACCTGCTCGAATATCCCCGCCACAAGCTGCGGGGTCTGCTGCTGGAAGAAGGCTCGGCCGCCAGCCACGCCGCGATCGTCGCCCGCGCCCTGCAGATCCCCTGCGTCGGCCGCATCATGGGCGTGCGCGACCGGCTGTCCGAAGGCGACCTCGTCATCGTCGACGGCGAGACCGGCGAGACCTATCTGCGACCCCGCCCCGACATGCTGGCCGCGGTCCAGTCGCGCATGCTGGTCCGCAGCGCACGCCAGGCCGAGTTCGCCAAGCTGCGCGACGTCGCCGCCGTCACCCTGGACGGAACCCGCGTCACCGTCCTGACCAACGCCGGCCTCGCGGTCGACCTGGAGAACCTGGACGCCACCGGCGCCGAGGGCATCGGCCTGTTCCGNNCCGCACCGAATTCCAGTTCATGGTCTCCGAGGAACTGCCCCGGCTGACCAGCCAGACCGCCCTGTACAAACTGGTCCTCGACACCGCCGGCGACCGGCCTGTGACCTTCCGCACCCTCGATATCGGCGGCGACAAGGNNCGCACGCTCGACATCGGCGGCGACAAGGTGCTGCCCTATCTGGAGACCGAGCGGGAAGAGAACCCGGCCCTGGGCCGCCGCGCCATCCGCCTCGGACTGGACCGCCCCGGTCTGTTGCGGCTGCAGCTGCGTGCCCTGCTGACCGCCGCCGCCGGGCGCGAGCTGCGGGTCATGTTCCCGATGATCGCCACGGTCGACGAGTTCCGGGCCGCGCGCGAACTGGTCGATGTCGAATGCGCCTGGGCCAAACGCCGGGGCCGGGCGCTGCCGGCCCTGCTGCGGGTCGGGGCGATGATCGAATGCCCCAGCCTGCTCTGGCACCTCGACGCCCTGCTGCCGCTGACGGACTTCGTCTCGGTCGGGACCAATGACCTGTTCCAGTACATGTTCGCCGCGGACCGCACGAACCCGCTGGTGTCCGAACGCTACGACCCCCTGTCGCCGCCGGCCCTGCGCGCCCTGGCCGAGATCCAGAAGAAATGCGCCGACACGGGCACGCCTGTGTCCGTCTGCGGAGAACTGGCTGGCCGCCCTCTGGAAGCCTTCGCCCTGCTGACCCTCGGTTTCACCCGTCTGTCGGCCCCGGCCGGCGGCGTCGGGCCGGTCAAACGGATGATCCTGTCGGCCGATCTCACAGCCGCCCGGCGCAGCATGGCCAACCTTCTCGGCTCCTCCGCCGGCTCGATCCGGGGCGAGCTCGAATCCCTGGCCCGGAAGTTGAACGTCACGATCTGAACCGTCCCGGTCCGACACGTCGGGATGGCTAACAAATCGTTGATCGGGCGGCTCTAATGAGTTATCCACAAGCCGGAACGTGGTGGTCTGCGGGGGCAGGTCCGGGCTGTCATCCCGATATGATACAGGCCACGGGTTCGAGTATGGCGATGCGTGAGGAACCCTCGCGCGCGCAGAGTGTGGGGTCAGGCGTAATGGCGCTGGATACGGGGGGAACCTCCCAGGAGCTCAAGGCTCATCCAGACTGGAAGGATGTGGTTCCTTCCGTCACCGATGCTCCGACTCTCGGCGATGGCTTGCGGATCGCCCGCGAACACTCCGGCCGCTCGCTGGCCGAACTGTCCAGCATCACCCGCGTTCCGTCGCGCTATCTGACCGCGCTGGAGCAGAACGACTTCTCGACCCTGCCCAACCGCGTCTTCTCCATCGGCTATGTCCGCGCCTACGCCGGCTCGCTGGGCCTCGACGAACAGCTCGCGGTCGAGCGGTTCAAGCGTGAAAGCCCGGACCCCTCGGTGCCGCTCCAGGCCCCCGTCGGCGTGGCCTTCGAGGAAGTCCGCCGCTATTCGCCCCGCCTGATCGCCGCCGGCCTTGCGCTCGTCATAGCCGTCGTCGGCTGGAACGTCTTCCAGCGTGTCAGCCTGATGCGTGCGCCCCAGCCGTCCGACCTCGCCGCCATTCCCGAAAGCTGGACCCTGGGCGCCGTGCCCGGCCAGCCCGCCGCCCTGAGCCTGACCGCGCCGCGCCCCGCGCCGCCTGACCAGACCATTCCGGCCCTCTACATCACGCCCGGTCTCGAGGCCGAGCTGACCGGCGTCGACCCGGCCTCGCCGGAAGCTGTCGCCGCCGCCACCGCCGGCGCGCCGCCGGTGCAGCGGGCCTTCAACCCCCGCGGCGCCATCTATGGCGCCTCGGCCAATGCTTCCCAGGTGGTGATCCAGGCCCGCAAGGCCGCCAGCCTCGTGGTCCGCATGTCCGATGGCCGCGTCCTGTTCGCCCGCCAGCTGGCCGCCGGAGACGCCTGGCGCGCCCCGGCCGGTGTGGCCGCTGTTGTGGACGTCTCCAGCCATTTCTCGGACTTCGACGTCTATCTGAACGGCGAGCATGGCGGCACGCTGACGGCCGAGCAGACGCCGCTCAGCCAGCTCAACACCCGCGCCCAGACCCTGGCCCGTCAGGCCGCTGCCGAGGTCGCGGCCCGGACCCAGGCCGCCCAGGCTGAGGCCCAGGCCCGCGCCGCGACAGTCCAGACGGCGATGGCGACCTCGACCGACGGCTGATTGCGACGCTTCGGGTCGTGGCCATGCCGCAATCGACGCCCTATGTTGCGCGCAAATGAGCTCTGACCTTTCCCACGTCCGTCCGTGGCGCCACATCGAGCGCCGCAAGAGCCGCCAGATCATGGTGGGCAACGTCCCCGTGGGCGGCGATGCGCCGATCACGGTCCAGTCGATGACCAATACGCCGACCTCCGACGCGGCAGCCACGCTGGACCAGATCCGCCAGCTGGAAGAGGCCGGCGCCGACATCGTCCGCGTCTCCTGCCCCGACGAGGCCTCGACGGTCGCCTTCCGGACCATCGCCCGCGAGTCCCGCGTCCCGCTCGTCGCCGACATCCATTTTCACTACAAGCGCGGCATCGAGGCCGCCCAGGCCGGCGCCGCCTGCCTGCGCATCAATCCCGGCAATATCGGCTCGGCCGATCGCATCCGCGACGTCATCCAGGCCGCGCGCGACCACGGCTGCTCCATGCGCATCGGCGTCAACGCCGGCTCGCTCGAGAAGGAGCTGCTCGAGAAGTACGGCGAGCCCTGCCCCGAGGCCATGGTCGAGTCCGCTCTCAACCACGCCCGCATCCTGCAGGACCACGACTTCCACGAGTTCAAGATCTCGGTGAAGGCGTCCGACCCCTTCCTGACCGTCGCCGCCTACCAGCAGCTGGCCGAGGCCATCGACTGCCCCCTGCACCTCGGCGTGACCGAAGCCGGCCCCCTGCGTTCGGGCACGATCAAGTCCGCCATCGGGCTGGGCAACATGCTCTGGGCCGGCATCGGCGACACCATCCGGGTCAGCCTCGCCGCCGACCCGGTGGAGGAGATCAAGGTCGGGTTCGACATCCTCAAATCGCTCGGCCTGCGCCACCGCGGCGTCAACATCATCGCCTGCCCCTCCTGCGCGCGTCAGGGCTTCAACGTCATCGAGACCGTAGGCATTCTCGAGGAGCGGCTGGCCCATGTGACCACGCCCATGTCGCTGTCGATCATCGGCTGCGTCGTCAACGGTCCGGGCGAAGCTCTGTACACGGACGTCGGCTTCACGGGCGGCGGGGCCGGCTCGGGCATGGTCTATGTCAACGGCAGGATGGCCCACAAACAGCACAACGACGGCATGGTCGACCACATCGTCGAACTGGTCGAAGCCAAGGCCGCCGAACTGGACGCCGCGCGCAAGGCCGCAGAAGTCAAACCCCTCGTCGCCGCCGAGTGAGCATGAAACTCTACATCACCGCCCCGTCCCCCTTCGCCCGCAAATGCCGGATCGTGGCCCGCGAGAAGGGGCTGATCGGCCGGATCGAGGAGATCGCGGTCGATCCCTACGCCAACGCCCCGGAATTACTGGCGTCCAATCCGGTCGTGCAGGTGCCAACACTGATCGCTGAGGACGGCCTGCCGCTCAACGACAGTCCGGTGATCTGCGACTATCTCGACGCCCTGGGCGACGGCCCACGCCTGCTGCCCGCCGACGGGGCGGAGCGGCTGCGGGTCCGCCGGCTTGAGACCCTGGGCAACCAGGCGCTGGAGATGGGCGTCAAACTGCTGCTCGAGCTGCGTCGGCCGGAGGACGAGCGGTCGCCGTCATGGATCGCCCGCTGGACCACGAACATGGGCCGCGCCCTCGATGCGCTGGAGGCCGCGCGTCCCGATCCGGCCCGGCTGGACATGGGCGTCATCACCGCCGGCGTCGCCGTGACGTGGATCGGCTTCCGGCATCCCGACTTCGACCTCGCGACCGGCCGACCCGGACTGGTCGCGCTTCAGGCCGCGCTGGAGGCTCGCCCCAGCTTTGCCGAAACCCGGCCGGGCTGATCAACCCAGCACGCCCGCCAGCTGCAACCCCTGGAACGACGCCAGGGCCAGCAGCAGAATGCCGACCGCATAGGTCAGCACCTTTCTCGGCACCCGTTTGGTGATGATGCCCGCGAACGGCGCCGCGAGCAGGCCCCCCGCGACCAGTCCGCCCACCGCGGCCGCATGATGCTCGAGCGCGCCCGCCTCGGCCCAGTGACCCGTGATCAGGGCCCAGACGAAGGTCGCGCTGATGGCGACCGTCAGAAAGAACTCGGCCGTGTTGACGGTCCCGATCGCGCGCCGCGGCTCCTGTCCCGCCGCGACCAGGGTCGATGACACCGTAGGCCCCCACCCGCCGCCGCCCACCGCGTCGAGGAAGCCGCCGACCGCCCCTGTCGGCGCCATAAGCCATGACGGCAGGCGCCGGGGCTTGATGTCATGGCCGGCGCGCCAGACGATGTAGGCGCCGATCACCGCCAGATAGGCGACGATGAAGGGCTTGATGACGTCGCCCTGGATCCCGGTCAGGACATAGGCGCCGATGCAGCCGCCGATCACCCCGGCCAGCGCCAGCGGCGTCAGCAGCCTCCAGTCGACATTCTTGTGCCAGACGTGGCTGCCCGCCGAGGCCGCGGTGGTGAAGACCTCCGCTCCATGCACGCTGGCCGACGCCATGGCCGGCGGCACGCCGAGCGCCAGCAGCACCGAGGACGAGATCACCCCATAGGCCATGCCCAGCGCCCCATCGACCGACTGGGCCAGGGCTCCGACCACGAAAAACAGCAGGAAGGTTTCCATTCAGTCGATCTGAAACACCGTGGCCCATCGAAAGCAAAGCTTTGTCAGAATATTGGTTGCGCGGTCAGGCCGCGACCGCGCCGCGGTCGACCGCCCGCGCGATCGCCGTCAGTACGTCCCGGCGACCGTAGGGCTTGAGCACGAGGGCCGTCGCCAGCCGCGCATGGCGCGCTGCAGCGGCCACGTCGCCCGACAGGAACATCACCGGCACGCCCCAGGTCTCCGTCAGCGTCCGGGCCAGGGCGACGCCGTCTCCCTCTCCGATCAGGTTGATGTCGACCAGCGCAAGATCGACCGCGTGCAGACCCGCCGCCGTCGTTGCGGCCGCCGGGTCCGAAAAGGGACCGACCACGCCGTGACCCGCCTCGACCAGCACATCCATCAGGTCCGCCGCCATGAGCGGATCATCCTCGACCACCATGATGGTCAGCGGCGACGTGGTCGGGATCTGACCGTCGTCCGCCTGATGGGCCGGGACCGCCTGTCGCGTCAGCACCGCGCGCAGGTCGCGCCATACCTCTGCCGGCGGCCGGTCGCCGTCGAGGTCGAAAATCCGCGCCATGGCTTCCAGATCGCCGCGCGCCTCCGCTGAAATCTCCGTCGGACGCGGGTCCAGCAGGCCGTCGTACAACCGCCTCAGCCTGACCAGATCGGCCCCTTCGTCCCGTGTCCTTGTCAGCGTTCCATCAAACATGCGCCCTCCAGTTCCACCGTCCAGCTAGGGTCCCGGCCCGCCTTGCGAAACCGGCCTGACGGCCTTGTGACGCCCGGTCACGATCACGCCATCGCCGCGCCGCATCGACAGGGCCGCGTCCGTCGGAGTAAACACCGCCTCCCGTTTTGAAGAGGCGCTTCCCCCTTGCGACTGCCCCAGGCCCGGCTCGATCAGGTGCTCGATCGCTTCCACCAGGTGGAGGCGCGCATGGGCGCGGCCAGCGACGGTCAGGAGATCGTCCGCCTCTCGAAAGAGCATGCGGAGATGAAGCCCATCGCCGACGCCGTCATGGCGCTGGCGAAGACGCGGGCCGAGATGGCCGATCTGGAGGTCATGGCGTCGGATCCTGAAATGGCCGAGATGGCCGCCGACGAGCTGCAGACCCTCAAGGAAACCCTGCCCGACATGGAGCGGGACGTGGCCCTGCTGCTGGCCCCGCGCGACGCTGACGAGAACGCCTCGGCCGTGCTGGAAGTCCGCGCTGGCACCGGCGGCGACGAGGCGGCCCTGTTCGCGGGCGACCTGTTCCGCATGTACTCGCGCTACGCCTCCACCCGCGGCTGGAAGGTCGAGCTGGACTCGGCGACCGAGGGCGACGCCGGCGGCTACAAGGAGATCATCGCCACCGTCACCGGCGACGGCGTCTTCGGCCGGCTCAAGTTCGAGAGCGGCGTCCACCGCGTCCAGCGCGTCCCGACCACCGAGGCCGGCGGCCGCATCCACACCTCGGCCGCCACTGTCGCCGTCCTGCCCGAGGTCGAGGATGTCGAGATCGACATCCAGGACAAGGACATCCGCATCGACACCTTCCGCGCCTCGGGCTCGGGCGGCCAGCACGTCAACAAGACCGATTCCGCCGTGCGCATCACCCACTTCCCGTCCGGGATCGTGGTGACCTCCTCGGAGAAGTCGCAGCACGTGAACCGCGACAAGGCGATGAAGAACCTGCGCGTCCGCCTCTACGACATGCAGCGCCAGGCCAAGGACGACGCCCGCTCCGACTCACGCAAATCCCAGGTCGGCTCGGGCGACCGCTCGGAACGCATCCGCACCTATAATTTCCCGCAAGGCCGCGTCACCGACCACCGCATCGGCCTGACCCTGCACAGCCTGCCGCAGATCCTCGAGGGCGACATCGATCCGTTGCTGAACGCGCTCATCGCCGAAGATCAGGCCGCGCGCCTCGCCGATCTGGAAGCGGAGTTTGGATAAGGAAACGCGTTCTCCCTCCCCCGAAGTGGGGNNACTTCGGGGGAGGGAGAAGCGGCGGCTTCACCCCTTCCGGATTCTTCTCCTCAACAACCGGTCCGACAACGCCTCCGCATGCTTCAGCGTGAACGCCAGCGCCGCCGGCGACCCCCGCTTCGGCCCCACCGTGTCCGCCACGACCGCCCCGCGCTCGCCGATCGCCCGTTCCTCGCCGGTCGTGGTGTCCATCGCCGTCTGGTGCTCGATCTCGGCGTTCAGCTCAGCGCCCATCAGCACGATCTGCACCGTCAGCCAGGTCCACAGCAGGAAGCCCATCATCGCCGCCAGCGGGCCGTAGTAGGCCGTGCGCACGAAGGTCTGCAGATACCAGCTGAAGATCAGCGACAGGGCCAGGCTCAGCAGGGCGGCGAAGATGGCGCCGGGCGTCAGCCAGCGCAGCCGCGCCTTCTGACGGCACGGTCCATGGCGATAGATGACCGTCAGGATCGCGACATAGACCAGCAGCAGCACCGGCCAGCGCAGCGGCGCCAGATGGGCCCATTCATCGGCGAGACCGAGCACGCCGAGCACCACCGGAACGCCCACCACCAGCCCCGCGGAGACCAGCACGGCGAGCAGACCGGACACCGTGAACCCCATGCACATCAGGTTGTAGCGGACGATATTGCGCCGCTCGACCTCGTGATAGGCGACGTTCAGCCCGTAGAAGAGCACCTTGATCGCCCCGTTGGCGGTCCACAGCGACAGGGCCAGGGTCCAGACCAGGGTGAAGGTCAGGGTGGTGGTGGTGTTTTCCGCCAGCCGCTGCATCTCGTCGCCGAGGAACCGGGCCACGCCCGAGGGCAGGAAGGAATAGAGGAACTGCAGCCGGGCCCAGGCGTCCGCCGGGTCGGCGAACAGGCCGTACAGGGTCACGAAGGCCGCCAGCGTCGGGAACAGCGACAGCATGACGAAGAAGGTCACGCCGCCGGAGAGGAAGCCGATCCGGTCGCCGAAATAGGACACCCCCAGCCGCCAGAAGATGTCGGTCCAGCCCTTGTGCGGAATATGCTCCGGCCGCTGCGCCAGACGGCCCCGGCCGGGCTCCTTCGCCTCGAAATCCTCAGGCGTCGGTGGCTTAGGAGGCAGGGGCTCGGGTCGCTCCTTGCGCAGCTCCAGTCCGAATTTGTGCCCGCGCGTATAGATCAGGTGCGCGGCCCCGGCGCCGGCCGCCAGCCCGCCGGCGATCGCCCCCATCATGGTCCACGGGCCGATCGCTCCGCCCTTTTTCGATCGTCCCTGCATCCCGGCCACAACGGCTCCTCCGGCAGCTGTGTTCCGCCGCTTGCACAGGGGGCCATGCTCCGGCACCAAACACCATGGCCGAGACGCGAATTCCCGCTGCTGACGGCGTGGTGACCGCCCTTTGGCGTCACCCGGTCAAGGGCTTCACGCCCGAACCCCTCGACGCCGTCGACCTCCCGACCGGCGGCTGGTTCCCCGGCGACCGGATGTTCGCGGTCGAGGACGGCCCCTCCGGCTTCGATCGCGCCGCGCCGGAACATCTGCCCAAGCAGAAATTCACCGTCCTGATGAGGACCGCCGAGGTCGCCGGCGTCCGCACCCGCTGGGACGAGACCGCGCGCACTCTCCACGCCGCCGCCGCGGGCCAGACCGACATTTCCGTGGCCGTCGACGATCCCGACAGCCGCGCCGCCTTCGAATCCTGGCTCGCCGCCGTCCTCGGCGACGCCGTCTCGGGCCCCCTCCGGTTGGTCTCCGCCGAGGGCCTCGACCACCGCTTCATGGATCACCCGCTCGGCCGCATCTCCCTGCTCAACCTCGCCAGCGTCCGCGACTTCGAGGCCCGCATCGGCCGCCCGATCGATCCGCGCCGCTTCCGCGCCAATGTCTGGGTCGAGGGCTGGCCCGCCTGGAGCGAGAACGACGGCGCCGACCGCGACCTGACCCTCGGCGACGCCCGCCTGCGCGGGGTCAAACCCATCGTCCGCTGCGCCGCCACCCATGTGGATCCTGACACCGCCGAACGCGATTTCGATCTGGTCCCGGCGCTGTTCGAACAGTATGGCCACCGCTGGTGCGGCCTGTATGCGACCCTCGCGGCGGGCGGAATGGTGCGCGTCGGCGACCGCGTGGAGATGACATGACCCAAACTCTGGTGACCGCCTGGAAGGCCGCGACCGCGACGCTCAAGGCCGGCCGCATCGACAGCCCCTCGATCGACGCCCGCCTTCTGCTCGAGGTCGCCACCGGCGCCACCCGCACCGACATCCTGACCGACCCCTACCGCGTCGTGACCGCAGACCAGCAGGCCGCCTTGGACGCCTTCGTCGAACGCCGCCTGCGCCGCGAGCCCGTCTCGCGCATCCTCGGCAAGAAGGGCTTCTGGAAGATCATGCTGAACGTCACCCCCGACGTCCTCAGCCCCCGCCCCGACACCGAGGCCATCCTCGACGTCGTCATGCTGGCCTTCCCGCCGCACAAGGCCTTCGAGATGATCGACCTCGGCACCGGCTCCGGCGCCATCCTGCTGGCGACCCTGGCCGAGCGGTTCGGCGCGCGCGGCGTCGGCACCGACATCTCCTTCGAGGCCCTGGCCGTGGCCAAGGAGAACGCCACCAACCTCGAACTCGACAACCGCGCGACCTTCCTGCGCACCGAATGGGCCGCCGGCTTCGGCGACGCCAGCTTCGATCTGGTCGTCTCCAACCCGCCCTACATCCCGTCCGGCGACATCCCCGGCCTCGACCCCGAGGTCCGCGATCATGACCCGCTTCTGGCGCTGGACGGCGGCCCGGACGGCCTGACCGCCTATCGCGAGCTGGCCCCCGAAATCCGCCGCATCCTCCGCCCCGATGGCATCTTCGCCGTTGAGATCGGCTGGCACCAGGGCCCCCAGGTCAAGGCCCTCTTCGAGGCGGCGGGCTTCGAGCACGTCATCATCGTCAAGGACCTGTCCGACCGCGACCGCGTCATTACCAACGGCCCGGACCCGAGGACCAATCCCATTCCGAAGATGTAGGCGGCTCCAAACAAACCCCTTGGAAACGGCCCCATGCCGCGCTAAGTCTTCGCCTGTCTCCCACCCAAAACGCACGCCTTGGACCGCTTCAGGCCCATTCACGCGCGCCCGGGACAGTGACGGTCGGGCCAGTCGCCCGGCGGACCACGGGCTGACAACGGTTTTCCGACACATCGCCAGCGGGGATCGGCCCCGCCCGAAGCGGAACAACGACACGGACGGCATCAGGCGGCATCTCGCGCGCCGGCCCGTCCCTCATAAAAAGCACGGTAGCGTCCGATGAGAGATTTCAAGGGCATGAAGCGTCAGCGCGGACGCAACAGGAAGCCCGGCAGCGGCGGCGGAAACAACAACGCCAACGCCACCAATCCGAACCGTTCGTGGGACTCCCAGGGCCCCGAGAACATCAAGGTCCGCGGCAACGCCCAGACCGTCTATGAGCGCTACATGCAGCTGGCGCGCGACGCCTCGGCCGCCGGCGACCGCGTCCTGGCCGAGAACTACACCCAGCACGCCGAACACTATTTCCGCGTCCTGCGCGCCCTGCAGCCCTCGCGTCCCGTGTCCGAGATCGCCCAGCGCGAACTGGCCGGCCAGGGCTTCGACATCGATTTCGAGGACGAGACCGGCGCCCAGGCCGCCGCCATCATGGCCGCTGAAAAGGTCGAGGCTGACCGTCTCGCCCAGATCGAGGCGCGCCAGCGCGAAGCCGAGGAACGCCAGAACGACCGCCCGAACGATCGCCAGAACGATCGTCAGGGCGAACAGACCCGCCGCGAATGGCGTGACCGCGACGACCAGCCGCGTCAGGACCGCGAGCCGCGTGAACCCCGTGAGCCCCGCGCCGAAGGCGAGGGCGGCTTCAACGCCGACGGCAGCCGCCGCGAGACCCGCCGCGAACGCTGGGAGCGCCGCCAGCTGGAACGCAGCGCCCGCTTCGAACGCGAGGGCGGCGAGCCTCGCGCCGAGGGCGACGCCCCGGCCGCGCAATCTGACGAAGCCCCGGAAGTTCGGGCCGAAGCCCCCGAACGCGCGGAGCGTCCGGCCCGCGCCGAACGCCCCGAGCGCAAGCCTCGTCGCGACGCCGGCGTGGCCGCCGACGACGGACCCTCGGCCCTGCCGGGCTTCCTGACCCGCTCGACCGCCCCCGCTCCGGCCGCCACCGCGCCTGAGTCCGTCGATGCGCCGGAAGAGGCCGCCGCGCCCAAGCGCCGCGCGCCCCGCCGCAAGGTCGAGGCGCCCGCCGCCGAGGACTGATCCGCCTGCGACGCGCGCACGCTTGACGGAACCGCGCTTGACTGGCCCAAGAAGGGCCAGACTGTTCCGGAGCGCCCATGTCCCGCCTGTCCCGGCCTTCGGCCCTGATTGTGCTGGCGAGCCTCGTCCTCGCCGCCTGCGCATCCACGCCCCCTCCGCCGCCTCCGCCCCCGCCGGGCGGGTCCGGCTCCTCCGGCGGACCGGTCGCCTTGCGCGACTGGCGCGGCATCATCACCGCTTCTGACCGTGACCGGTACAGCCGCCGCGACGCCGCCTGGTCCCTCGCCCTGCAGCAGGCCCGTCGCCAGCGCGGCTCCGGCGACCTGGCGTCCCTCGGCGACCTGATCGACCCCCGCGCCGCCCGCGCGCCCGTCACGCCCCCGACCGGCGACTATCGTTGCCGCACCGTCAAACTGGGCTCACAGGGGGGCGAGGACAGCCTCGGCTATGTCGTCTACGGCTGGTTCGCCTGCCGCATCGAACAGACGCCGCGCGGTCTGAAATTCTCCAAACTGACCGGAAGCCAGCGCCCGTCAGGCCTGCTGTTCCCCGAGAACGACCGCGAGATGGTCATGCTCGGCTCCATGGCCCTCGCCTCCGAACCTCCCGCCAACTCCTACGGCCAGCGTCCCGACCGCGATCTCGTCGCCGTGCTGGAGCGGATCAGCGACAGCCGCTGGCGCCTCGTCATTCCCTGGCCCCAGGTCGAGTCGAACCTTGATCTGATCGAACTCGTCCCGGCGTGACGGAAGAGGCGGCTCCGAAGGTCCGAAAGCCGCGCGCCAGGACCGGGAAGAAGCCACCGCGGGGGACGCTGGGCATTCCGCCGCTGTCGCGCCGCCTGACTCGCCCCGACGACATCGCCATCGTCGGCGCCGGTCCGGCCGGCCTGGCCGTCGCCCTTATGCTGGCCCGGCAGGGGCGGGGCGTCGTCGTCCACGAGCGTTTCGACACGCCCCGCCCCATCGGCGCCGGCCTGATGCTCCAGCCCACGGGTCTGGATGTGCTGGACCGGCTTGGCCTCACGGCGCAGATCGAAGCCCATGGCCAGCACATTGACCACATCTTCGGCCGCGAGGCCCGCCGCGGACGGGTCGTCCTCGACGTCCGCTACAGCGACCTGAAGCGCCCGCGTCAGGCCGTCGGCATCCATCGCGCCGCCCTGTTCGCTATCCTGTTCGAAGCCTGCGTCGAGGCCGGCGTAGGCTTTGAGACCGACCGCGAGATCGTCGCCGCCGACGGTGGCCGGCTGATCGACAGTACCGGCGGCCGCAGCGCGCCCTTCAGTCTCGTCATCGACGCCTCCGGCGCGCGGTCAGCGATCTCGGCCCGGATGGGGGGTGAGCGAACCGACCTCGCCTGGGGGGCTCTGTGGACCACCGTTCCCTGGCCGGGAGCGCCCTTCGATCCAGCGGCACTGCAGCAGGTCTATCTGGGGGCCAGCCGCATGCTCGGCGTTCTGCCCTGCGGCGTCCGGCCGGGCGAGACGGCTCCGCTGGCGACCTTCTTCTGGAGCCTGAAAACCGAGATCTGGCCCGAGTGGCACGCGCGGGGGCTGGATGTCTGGAAGGAACACTGCCTTCGCCTGTGGCCGGAGCTGACGCCGGTCATGGACGCCATCACCGACCGCGAGCGGATGACCCTGGCCTCCTATGGCCACCAGACCATCGGCCGCCCGGTGGCGGATCGGCTGGCGGTGATCGGCGACGCGGCGCACTCCACCAGTCCGCAGCTGGGGCAGGGGGTCAATATGGGCCTGCTCGACGCCCAGGCCCTGGCTGACGCCCTGATCCGTCATCGCGACCTGCCCACGGCCCTTTCCGCCTATGCCGCCGCGCGCCGCTGGCATGTGCGGCTGTATCAGGCGCTCAGCCTCGGCTTCACCCCCTTCTACCAGGCGGACGGCCGCGTGCTGCCGTGGGTTCGCGACCATGTGCTGGGCAAGGTGGCGCGCCTGCCGCTGGCCCCGCGCCTGCTGGCCGCGACCGTGTCCGGCCTGCTGCTGGATCCTCGTCCGCGCGACCGGCGCTGAATCGTCACGCCTCCGACGCTTGACCCCGACCGCCCCGACCGCGAGTCTGGCGCCGCGGGGCGGTCCCGCCCTGTCAGGAGGCTCTCATGCGCGGCGTCAGCATCACCATCGGCTCGGTCATCGCGGTCGTCATCGTCCTCGCCATCGTCATGATCGGCATGCCGACCTACAATGTCTATTCCAAGCAGATGCAGGGCAAGGCCGCCTATGAGCAGGCCGTGCAGGACCGCCGTATCCGCGTGCTCGAGGCCCAGGCCGCCCTCGACTCGGCCCAGCTGACCGCCCAGGCCGAGGTCGCCCGCGCCCGCGGCACCAACGAGGCCAACCGCATCATGGCCGAAAGCCTCGGCGGCCCCGAGAACTACCTGCGCTGGTCCTACATCCACATGCTGGAAGAAACCGCCGGCAAGCCGGGCCGCGAGGTCATCTACATCCCGACCGAAGCCGCCATGCCGATTCTCGAAGCCAGCCGATCCCGTCCGGCGCAGTAGGGGCGCCTCAGACCTTCGTCAGCCGCAGGTCGTGGTAGTCGTAGCTGAAGTCCGCATCCGGACTGACCGCCTTCATCGTCGCTGACACGGGCCGTCCGTTCTCCAGCGTGAAGGTGATGAATACATCCTCTTCGCGCCGGTCCGGGAACCGCGTGCGCAGCGTATCCCCGTCATAGGCCTCGACCGGCCCCTGCAAGGCCGGCGTCCGGCTGAAGCTCAGCCAGAGCTGGAGGTCCCGCGCCTGGATGGTGATGTCGCCGTACCAGGGATCGCGCCAGGTTCCGGCATAGGCCGCCAGCGGCAGGGACGGCGGCGCGCCCGCCGCCTGTTTGGCGTCGATCTCCGCCGCCGCCGCGATCGACCGCGCGTCGCCCTCGCGCTGCAGCCGCTGGCCGTCTGCGATCCAGTCGAAGCCGGTCTTGCCCATGATGATGTCGGTGATGCCGCTGCGCAGGGCGCGGGTCAGGAAACTCTCCTCGGCATTGGTGAAGAAGCTGAAGCCGGCATTGCGGCCGGGAATCAGCATCGTTCCCGAGACGTAGCCGGGGGCGCCTCCGCCGTGGGTAATGACCCGTTCCCCCCGATAGTCCTGCACCTGCCAGCCCGTCGCATAGGTCGAGGCGATGG
>DDSO01000103.1 GCA_002343425.1 Brevundimonas sp. UBA2388 | reverse complement strand
GAAGGTGTAGATGCGGCAGCCCAGGTCCTGCATGTCGACCAGCAGGACATCGAATGTCCCCATTGCCTGCCCCGTCGGACGGCGCACCTCGCCATAGAGGCTGAACACCGGGATGCCGTGCCGCGGGTCGGTGAAGTCCGGCGACTCCATCATATTGTCCTGCAGGTCGCCCCGCATGCCGTGCTGCGGCCCGAACGCCGCCGTGACGTTCAGGTCGGGACAGGCCATCAGCGCGTCCAGCGAATGCGTCAGGTCCGCCGTCACCGAGGTCGGATGCCCCAGCAAGGCGACCCTGCGGCCCTTCAGATCCGCCCGCAGTGCGGGCTCGGACAGGAGGCGATCGATGCCGAATTTCATGCGGGCTCCGGAGGCGGCAGGGTCAGGGCGAACGAGTCGGGATGGTGAAAGTCGGGCTTACCCGGCGCATGGGCCAGAGCCCAGTAGGAGATGCCGCCGTCAATATCCTCAATGACTGCGGCCAAGCCGATGCGGAGTGCCCCCGGCGGGACCTCGATCAGGGCTTCCAGGGTGACCCAGGCCTCGGTCGCCTCGAGGTTCAGGACCTGCGCCCGTTCGTCGGCCGGCGCCATCCCCGACCGATAGCCCTCGAACGTGTAGCTGGCCCAGGCGCCCGACGGGGAAAGATTGAACTCGCGGTAGCCGTCGTCCGTGGGCGCGAAGGCTTCGAAACACGTGTGCCGCCAAAGCCCGTCGGCTCGATCCGGCTCAGCCGCCCCCGGCCACCGCACACGACCGACATGGCCGAATACGGTGTAACGCAGCCAGATGAAGTCCTCGCGTCGCTCGATATCGACCTCGATCCGGTCGACATGGGCGGACGGCATGTCCGGGTGCGGCGTCAGGGTGACCAGCATCCTCCCTCGATAGCGCCCGCTTGACGCCGGTCAATGGCGGCGGCAAACCATCCGTCATGATCGCCCGCCGCGTCCGCACCGGCCTGTATTATCGCCCGCTGAAATAGCGAGCGGCCGCGATCCCCTGCGCCGCACCTTCCCCGGCGCGCAAACTCCCATGACGCCCGCCGGCATCCCTGCTAACGGAGCCGCCATGACCGAGCCCGCCTTCAAGTCCGACTTCCTGAAAACCCTTCAGGCGCGCGGCTACATTCATCAGATCACACACCCGGCCGAGCTCGACGCCGCGACCGTCGCCGGCGTGGTCACCGGCTACATCGGCTTCGACGCCACCGCCCCGTCGCTGCACGTCGGCAGCCTGATCCAGATCATGATGCTGCGCCGTCTCCAGCAGGCCGGCCACAAGCCAATCGTCCTGATGGGCGGGGGCACCACCAAGGTCGGCGACCCGACCGGCAAGGACGCCTCGCGGCCCCAACTGACCGACGAAACGATCCAGTCGAACATCGCCTCGATCAAGACGGTGTTCGAGAAATTCCTGACCTTCGGCGACGGCCCGACCGACGCCGTGATGCTCGACAACGACGCCTGGCTGTCGACCTACGGCTATGTCGAATTCCTGCGCGAATACGGCACGCATTTCACCATCAACCGCATGCTGGCCTTCGACTCGGTCAAACTGCGGCTGGAACGCGAACAGCCGATGACCTTCCTCGAGTTCAACTACATGCTGATGCAGTCGGTGGACTTCCTGGAGCTGAACCGCGCCCGCGGCTGCACCCTGCAGATGGGCGGGTCAGACCAGTGGGGCAACATCGTCTCGGGCGTCGACCTGGTGCGTCGCGTGGACCAGAAGGCCGCTTTCGGCCTGACCACCCCCCTGCTCACCACCGCCTCGGGCGGCAAGATGGGCAAGACCGCCCAGGGCGCCGTCTGGCTGAACGCCGAACAGCTGAGCCCGTATGACTACTGGCAGTTCTGGCGCAACGTCGACGACGCCGACGTGGGCAAATTCCTGCGCCTGTTCACGGACCTGCCGCTGGACGAGGTCGCCCGGCTGGAGTCGTTGGACGGCGCGGCGATCAACGACGCCAAGAAGGCCCTCGCCGACGCCGCGACCACAATGCTGCACGGCGCCGATGCCGCCGCCACGGCCCGGGCCGCGGCCGAAGGCGCGTTCGAGCGCGGCACCCTGTCCGCCGACCTGCCCACCGTCGAACTGGCTGCGGACGAAGTCATCGGCGCCATGATCGCCGCCGTCACGACCAGGGCCGGCCTGACCGCCTCCAACGGCGAGGCCCGACGCCTCGCCCAGGGCGGTGGCTTGCGCCTGAACGACGCGGCCATCGCAGACGGCGCCCGGCTGATCGAGGCGTCGGACGTCAACGCCGACGGCGTACTGAAACTGGCCGCCGGCAAGAAGAAGATCGTGCTGGTCAAACCCATCTAGATTCCGCTCATCCCGGCGTCCCGGAGGGCGGCGCGTAGCAGTCAAAGCCGGGACGCAGTACTTTGGGTGACGGGTGGCGGAGCGGGTCGCGTTGACGATAGTCCTGAAGCGATGGCGTCAGGCTGGACAGAACTGGGTGTCCCGGCTTTCGCCGGGATGAGCGGAGAATGGGAATGCCGGACATCACCGAAGGCCAACAAGCCCCCGCGTTCGACATGGCCACGGCCGGCGGCGGGCGCGTGTCGCTGGACAGCCTCAAGGGCCGCAAGGTCGTGCTCTATTTCTATCCAAAGGCCGACACCCCGGGCTGCACCAATGAGGCGCGGGACTTCTCCGAACACATTGACGCCTTCGCCGCCGCCGGCGCCACCGTCATCGGCGTCTCCCGCGACCCCGTGAAGAAGCTCGATCGCTTCAAGACGAAATACGACCTCAAGGTCGTCCTCGCCTCCGACGAGCCCGAGGCCGTCACCGAGGCCTGGGGCGTCTGGGTCGAGAAGAAGCTCTACGGCCGCGAATACATGGGCATCGAGCGCGCCACCTTCCTGATCGACGGCGCCGGCGTCGTCCGCCGTGTGTGGCGCAAGGTCTCGGTCAAGGGCCATGCAGCCGAAGTGTTGGCGGCCGTTCAATCGCTCTGAGCACGGATCGTCTGACGGCGGCGGAGATGTAACGGCCGTTACATAGATTCGCGAACTGCCTCTCCAGATTCGCGGACTCGCCCATCAAGCGAATAAAGGCGACGAATACCGCCGTTATTCGCGCGAAGACCGGGCAAGGTGGTTAACAAGTCGTGAACAGACTTGTACCCAAGCTGTACCTTGGCGCATAACGCCCCGTTCGTACGTGGGGGCGTTGCGTGATGACCGAACAAGAGCCGACTGTCAGGCGGTCTCTGATCGGAAAGTGGTTTCCGACCCGATATCTCTACCTGCGCGACGGCGAGTCCGTCCGGGCCTGGGCGCTGACGCCCGGCAAACAGGCGCTGGGGGCCGTGGCTGCCGTCCTGCTGGGCGGCTGGACGGCCATGGCCTCGGGCAGCATGATTTTCGACATGGTGGCGCAGAGTCAGACGGATCGCACCGTCGCCCGCGCCCGCGCCGCCTCCGAGCGGATGAACGCCGACCTGCAGGCGCGGCTGGACAGCGCCGTGGTGCGCATGACCGCCACCACCGGCTCGCTCGACGAAATGGCCCAGATGGTCGAGCGCCGCCACGCGGCCCTGACCCAGGTAATGGGCATGTTCCGCGGCGTCGACGGCGCCGAACAGGCGCTGCGCCCGGCCCCGGCCCTCAATCCCGACCGCTCCTCGCCGGTCCAGCGCATGATCGCCGTGCGCATGGATCAGGAGCGGCTGATCGCCCGGGCCGAGACCGAGGCCCAGACCCGCGCCGAACGCCTGCGTCTGGCCTTCCGCCTCGCCGGCCTGAACCCGGCCGCCTATACGCCGCATGATGCCGCCCTGGGCGGACCGCTGGTCGAGGCGCGCGATCCCCGGGCGCTGGCCGCTGTACTGGATGTCGACGAGGCCTTCGCCGTGCGCATCCGCAACGCCGCCGACAACCTGTCCGACATGCGGTCCCTGGCCAATGCGGCCGAGAGCATGCCCTTCCGCCGCCCGACGGCCGCCCGCACCACCTCGGGCTTCGGCGTCCGCTTCGACCCGTTCAACGGCCGCCCCGCCCTGCATCAGGGTCAGGACTTCGCCGCTCCGCTGAACACGCCCATCTACGCCCCGGCTCCCGGAATCGTGTCTTTCGTCGGCGTACGTTCAGGGTATGGCAACACCGTTGAGATAGATCATGGACGCGGTTTCAAGACGCGCTACGCCCACCTGAACGCCACGGCGGTCCTCCCCGGCCAGCGGATCAAGCTTGGTCAGCGTGTCGGCGCCATGGGAACCACAGGACGCTCCACGGGCGTGCATCTGCATTACGAAGTGTGGATGGACGGCCGCCCCCAAAACCCCGCCCGCTTCATGAGAGCCGGAGACCAACTTGTTCAACAAGACTAAATCCCCCGCCCCGTCGCCCCAGCCCCGCGCTGACAACGGTTCGTCCATCCCGCCGCTGCCCGACCTGCCCATGCCGGGCGGCTCGTCGGCTGCGCCGGCCCGCGCCGCGGCTCCTTCGGGCGCCAGCGCGCGCGGCCTGTCCACCCTGTCCTCCGACCTCCAGTTCGAGGGCGGCATCACGGGCGGCGGCGACCTGCAGATCGACGGCGCGATCAAGGGCGACGTCCGCGTCGGCCGTCTGATCGTCGGCGAGACCGGCGCCGTCGAAGGCAATGTCTCGGCCGACTATGTCGAGGTTCGCGGGCGCGTCGTCGGCGGCATCTCGGGCAAACAGGTCAAGCTGATCGCCACCGCCTATGTCGACGGCGACATTACCGCCGAACAGATGTCGATCGACATCGGCGCCTATTTCCAGGGCCGCGTCCTGCAAGGCCGCCGCGAGGCCCCGGCTCCCACGCCCGCGCCGCGCCCCGCCGCGCCCGAGCCCGCGCCGCAAATCATCGACATGAAGGGCCCGGGCGCCTGACGGCGCTGTGATTAGTGGTCAGTGACTAGTGGCCAGGTTGGCCATCTGCAGAGCAAGAGAAAGGCCCCGGACTGGATCCGGGGCCTTTTGTCTTTCTGGTACGGAGCACCGCTATCGCAGCGCCCCGCAAACTAGCGACTAGCCACTAGCCACTCACTCCACGGTCGATCCGCGCGTCTCGCCGACCCGCGCCGCCAAGGCCGCGCCCATGAACAGGTCCAGATCGCCGTCCAGAACCCCCTGGGTGTCCGAGGTCTCGACGTTGGTCCGCAGGTCCTTGACCATCTGATAGGGCTGCAGGACGTAGGACCGGATCTGGTGGCCCCAGCCGATATCGGTCTTGNNTACAGGCGGGCGCGCAGCATCTTCCACGCCTGTTCGCGGTTCTGGTGCTGCGACCGGCCCGCCTGACACGCCACGACGGTGTTGGTCGGGATGTGCGTCAGACGCACCGCCGAGTCCGTCTTGTTGNNCTGGCCGCCCGAGCCCGAGGCGCGATAGGTGTCGGTGCGCACATCCGACGGATTGATGTCGATCTCGATGGCGTCATCCACCACCGGTGAAACCCCGATCGAGGCGAAAGACGTGTGCCGCTTGGCCGCCGCGTCATAGGGGCTGATCCGCACCAGCCGGTGCACGCCCGATTCCGACTTCAGCCAGCCATAGGCGTTCGGCCCGGTGATCAGGATGGTCGCCGACTTGATCCCCGCCTGGTCGCCGTCTTCCGACGCCTCCAGCTCGACCTCATAGCCATGGGCCTTGGCCCAGCGGGAATACATCCGCAGCAGCATCCCGGCCCAGTCGCAGGACTCGGTGCCGCCGGCGCCGGAGTTCACTTCCAGATAGGCGTCATTGCCGTCGGCCTCGCCGGACAGCAGGGCCTCCAGCTCGGCGCGGCCGGCGCGGTCCTTGATCGCCTTCAGCGAGGCGCGCGCCTCCTCCAGCGTCGCCTCGTCGCCTTCCT
The DNA here is from genome assembly GCA_002343425.1 of Brevundimonas sp. UBA2388. Lineage (GTDB taxonomy): Bacteria > Pseudomonadota > Alphaproteobacteria > Caulobacterales > Caulobacteraceae > Brevundimonas. Next base: position 6,955 of record DDSO01000103.1, on the reverse strand, counting down.
CGTCGGCCATGTCGGCGAGCATGACGCCCTCCTCCAGACCGGTCTCCATCTCGCGGACGGTGTCGATCTGGGCGGCCAGCCGGGAGCGGTCGCGCGACACGGCCTGGGCCGCCTCGGGGTCGTTCCACAGCGTCGGGTCCTCGACCCGTGCGTTCAGCTCATCCAGTTTTCGAAGCGCGACATCCCAGTCAAAGACGCCTCCTGAGCAGAGCGATGCTCTGCTCGATGTCGGCCTTCATGGCCTCGACATCCGGTCTCATCGCATTCTCCAGCGATACAAAAGTGAGGCGCGGACATAGAGCGCGCCGGGGGAAAGGGGAAGGGCGAGAGAGTAGGACTTGGGAACTAGGAATTAGGGGGTTCAGGGAACGCCGGCCACCGGAGCCGGCCTCCCTAATTCCCAATTTCTAATTCCTACTGCCTTCTTCAATACAGCCCGCTCAAATCCTCCGCCGGCTCCTTCTTCGGCGGCGGCGGCGTGACCGGCGGGGCGGGAGCGGTCGACGGCGTCTGGCCGGCAGCCTCCTCCTGCTCGCGGCGGACCACTTCGTTGTAGTTCTGCGGGCCGGTCGGGATTTCCTGCGCCGGGGCCTCCTCCTGGCGCTGGCGCTCGGTGCCGGGGCGGAAGGCCTCCTCTATACCGTTGATGGTGCGGAAGACCGCATTGCGCGGCCGCACGAACGGTCGCGCCGGGCGCTCGCGCAGGGCGGCCTGCATGAATTCGGTGAACACCGGCACCGGTCCGGTCGCGCCCGTCTCGCCCGAGCCCAGCGGCCGGTTGTCGTCGAAGCCGATGAAGACCCCGACCACGATGTCCGACGAGAAGCCGACGAACCAGGCCGAGCGGTATTCGTTGGTGGTGCCGGTCTTGCCGCCGACCCAGCGGCCCAGACCCCGGGCGCTGGCGCCGGTGCCGCGCTGGACCACGCCCTCCAGCATGGAACTGATCTGATAGGCGGTCACAGGATCGATGACCTGCGTCCCGCGTCCCTCGAGCCGGGGCGATTCCTGACCGGTGAATGGCCGGCCGCAGTCGCGGCAGCGGCGCTGGTCGGCGCGGAAGATGGTCTCGCCGTCCCGGTCCTGGACCATTTCGATCAGATAGGGATCGACCCGCCGTCCGCCGTTGACGAAGGCGGCATAGGCCGCGGTCAGGCGATAGGGCGTGGTCTCCCCCGCCCCCAGCGACACCGACAGGTTGGGCTGCAGATTGTCGGCCACGCCCATCCGGCCGGCGAGCGCCACGACATTGCGCATGCCGACGTCCTCGGCCAGCCGCACGGTCATGACGTTGCGCGACAGCTCCAGCCCGCGACGCAGGCTCTGCGGCCCATAGTATTCGCGGCTGTAGTTCTCGGGGCTCCAGCGCGTGCCGTTCGGACCGCCGGCGAAGCTGATCGGCGCGTCCAGCACGATCGAGGCGGGCGTATAGTCGCCCTCCAGCGCCGCGGCATAGACGAAGGGCTTGAAGGCCGAACCCGGCTGGCGGTTCGCCTGGGTCGCGCGGTTGAAGCTGGACAGGGCATAGGAATAGCCGCCGACCATCGCCAGCACGCGCCCGGACTGTGGTTCGATCGCCACCAGGGCGCCGTTCACATTGGGCACCTGTTTCAACAGATATTGCCCGCCGCGCGCCTCGACGAAGATCAGGTCCCCACGCCTCAGCTGGCGGTTGGCGTTGGCCCAGGCCGCGTCGGCCGTGACCAGCGCGCCCGAGCGGTTGTCGCGCGCGGTGCGGATGCGGACATTGTTGCCCGCGACGGATTCGACGGCCGCGGCCTCCCAGGCCCGGCGTTCGGGCGGTCGCTGACCGCGCACGGCGGTCTCGCGCCAGCCCTCGGCGAAGTCGGTCCTGCCCCACGGTCCGCGCCAGCCGTGCCGGCGGTCATAGTTCTCCAGCCCGCGCATCAGGGCGTCGCGCGCCGCCGACTGCAGCGTCGGGTCCAGCGTCGTCCGCATATAGTAGCCGCCGCGGTTGACCTCCTCCTGGCCGAAGCGGGCGATGGCCTGACGGCGCGCCTCCTCGACGAAGAAGTCGGCGTCGGCGTACGCCGCCCGGCGCGGCGCGTCCTGCGCCGACAGCGGCCGGGCCAGCGCCGTGGCCAGCTGGGCGTCATTGATGAAGCCGTTCTCGTTCATCTCCCCCAGCACCCAGTTGCGGCGGCCCAGGGCGGCCTCGGGGTGGCGTTTGGGGTGATAGTTGTTCGGCCCCTTGGGCAGGGCCGCGAGGAAGGCCGCCTCGTCCGGCGTCAGCTGGCTCAGCGACTTGCCGAAATAGTTATAGGCGGCCGCGGCCACGCCATAGGAGCGATAGCCGAGGAAAATCTCGTTGAGATACAGCTCCATGATCTGCTGTTTGGTCAGGGTCGCTTCCAGCCGGTTGGCGAGGATGGCTTCCTTGACCTTGCGGTTGATGCTGCTCTCATTGGTCAGCAGAACGTTCTTGGCCACCTGCTGGGTGATGGTCGAGCCGCCCTCCAGCCGCCGCCCGGTCGCGGCGTTGAAGATGTTCTTGAACATGGCCCGGCCCAGACCGCCCACATCGATGCCGCCGTGGTTGAAGAAATTCCGGTCCTCGGCCGCCAGAAACGCCTGGATCACCGGCAGCGGGATCTGCTCATAAGGCACATAGATGCGCCGCTCGTCCGAGAACTCGCCGATCAGCGTCCCGTCGCCGGCATAGACCCGCGTCGCCGTCGCCGGCCGATAGTCGGCCAGCTCCGAGGCGTCGGGCAGGTCATGGAACAGCCAGGCCGCATAGACGGCCACGATCAGCCCGGCCAGGGCGATCCCGCCCAGCAGGGCCACGCCCGCCATCACGAACCAGCGTTCGGCAATCTTCAACCTGAATACTCCGAAAGTCGGGCCCGATGGGCTGGTTTAGCCCGCGTCGGAGGCCCCGGCTAGAGCCGTGACGCGACGGTCCAGCTCCTGTCGCGCGGCGGCCACGACATCGGCGTCCATATCCCCTTGCCCGGCCATCCAGCGCAGATAGTCCTCGGGCGCCGCCGTCCACGGCTGGCCGCGATGCTTGCCGAACGGAATCCGGTCCAGCCGCCGCTTTTCATTCGTCCAGGCCAGCAGCTGCTCGACCGTGGCGACCTTCAGCATGTCGATCAGCAGATGCGCCGTCACCCAGGCGTCCGGCCCCGCCCGATGCGCCGGATCGGCCAGCGCCGGGTCCAGCCGCAGGCCGCGCCAGTACCGCAGCACCTGGTTGGAATGCCCCGGCGCCTCGGGCCAGACGTTCTTCGCCGCCCGCACGGTACAGATCCACGGCAGCCCCCCATGCGCCGTATCGGCGATGAACCCCCGCTCGAACCGCGCCGAATGCGCCACCATGACATCGGCGGGTGTGGGCAGGAACATCTCCCGCAGCCGGTATTCGTCACAGTGGGGATCGTCCTCGCAGAAATGCTCCGGCGTCAGGTGATGCACCGCCATGGCGTGAAACGAAATCTCCCCCCGCGGCCGGAACAGCTTCGTCACCGGCGCCGCCGCGACCCAGCCGCCTGCGCCGTCCGGCGTCACATCGACGATTCCGACCTCAAGGATCTCGGCGGACCGGTCGCCGCCGGAAGTTTCAAGATCGACGACACGCAGGCGCATGGGGCGGAGATAGGGGGTTTGACGGGGGAGTGCGAGGTCGCAAGTCTTCCTATCAGCGCGACCGCACGGAGGCTGCTCCCGCCGCGTGATCATCATCTCCGGCCCGCGAGAGGCTGACGAAGCCGGCGAATAGCGCGAGCGCCGCGCCGATCCCCAGCCCGAGCCGGGGAGCTGCTGCGACGGGGGTCAGGGTGAAAAGCAGCGTCATGAGCACCGCTCCGGCGGTCTGTCCCGTCAGCCGTGCGGCACCCTGCAGCCCGCCTGAAGCGGCGCTCCGTTCCAAAGGAGCTGACAGGAACATGTTGCGGTTATTCGGTGTCTGGAACAGGCCGAAGCCCACGCCGCAGGCCCCGGCGAAAAGAAAAATGGGACGGGCGTCTTCCGTCAGCGGCCAAAGCGCCGCTCCCATGAGCCCCAGCGCGAGAAAGGCTCCCCCCGCCGCGCACAGCCAGGCCGTGGAGAATCTGTCCGCAAGCCTGCCCGCCGCCACGGCCGTCACAGCCACGCTGAGCGGCCAGATCGTCATATAGATGCCCGTGGCGGAGGCTGACTGGCCGAGCCCCTGTTGCAGATAAAAGGGCAGCGCCACCATCGCTGCGGTTTGGCCTGCGAAGCAGAATACTGAAGCGATCACTGAAAACCGCAGAGACCTTACGCGAAGGAGATCGAGTGGAATGACCGGGGCCGCCTTTGGTGCCTCCCTGCGGACAAGCAGGCCGAGGCAGATCAGGCCGGCGGCGACCAGGCCGGTGGCGACGAGCGGGCGCGACAGCAAGAGTTGGACGCCGACGAAGACGCCGGCGAACATTCCGCCGCTCAAGGCCATGCTGGCGACATCAAGGCGATGGGGTCCAGCCGGCGTACGGGGTAGTTGCCCGCAGGCCAACAGGACGGCGAGCCCCAGAGGCACGTTCATGGCGTACAGCCAAGGCCACGGAGCATGTGACAGGATCAACGCTCCGACTCCGGGTCCTGCGGATGAGGCGAGCGCGACCGTCAGCGCGTTCCATCCGATGGCGGCGCCCATCCGCTGTGGGGGCACGGAAAATCGCAGCAAGGGGACGCCCAGCGCCATGATCGCAGCGCCGCCCAAACCCTGAACAGCCCGGGCGGCGACCAGCCAGGGTAGCGACGGTGCCAGCGCGCAAAGCACCGAGGCAAGCATGAACAGCCAGACCCCGGAGGCGAAGACCCGGCGGTAGCCGAAACGCTCACCCAGGGCGGCGAAGGGTAGCAGGGCGACAAGCAGGGCCGTCTGATAGGCAGTGACGACCAGCACCGCCACGGCCGGGGTCACATGAAGCGCGCCGGAAATAGTTGGCAGGGCCAGGTTTGTTATCCCGGCGTCCAGCACGACCAGGGTCATTCCGGTCAGGACGGCCCCAACAGCAAGGGCGCGCGCCGGAGTCGGCAACCCGCCGTCAGCGTGTTCGACGGGTCGGTCGCAGGGCGCGTCCCGTGTCGGCCCGCGGACAGGCGCCAGGTCGGGGTCCAAGGGCATCATGCGGGCGTCGGACCCGTGGTCCAGACCCCGTTGCGCTCGACATACCGGGTCAGACGGCGATGGTGTTTGTCCTCCACCCGCAGGTCGCGCTCCGTGAAACGGAACAGCACGGCGCTGTCGCTGATGCAGCGGGTGTCGTGGATATCGCCCGGCAGGTAGAGTTGCGCCTCCCCGGCGCGGACCCGCACGGTGTTGCGCTTGACCAGTCGGACCTCGCCTTTTTCGCCCTGAATCCGGGCGTAGGTCCCCATTTCGATTTCACCGTGCTGGATTCCATAGAGAACCCAGCTTCGACCGTGGTCGTGTGGCGGCCGATAGAGCCCCGCCTGTTCGGCGTGGGCGAGAAGCACAAACCCATGATCAGGGTCGCGATGGAGCTCCTCTGAAGCCGGCGCGTCCCGGTGGAGTGCCGCAAGCCAGACCTCGGCGGTCGAGGTGGCGAGCAAAATCTCCATCCGCCTCTGGCAGGTTTCGGCTAGCTCGGTCGTGAGGGGCCCCCAATGCGACCGGACGCTTTCGGTGAATCTTTGCAGTGACGTCCTGCCCAAGATCGTTCCTCCATTCCTGATTGCTGGACGGAAGGTACGACGCCGCAAATATTGCGATAGACGCAGCATTTGCATCTTATTAGTGCACCAGACGCCATGTTTGGCCGAGGAAGCAACGGATGTCTCACCCGGACCTGAATCTGCTGGTCACGCTGGATGCCTTGCTCAGCGAGGGCAGCGTTGCGGGAGCAGCGCGGCGGCTACGGCTGAGCCCCTCGGCCATGAGTCGCGCGCTGGCTCGACTGCGCGAGACGACCGGCGATCCGTTGCTCGTCAGGGCCGGGCGAGGGCTGGTTCCGACGCCCCGGGCGGTCGAGCTTCGGGATCCTGTCCGCCAGATCGTTGACGAGGCAGGGGCGGTATTGCGCCCGGAAGACCACATCGATCTCGGAAAGCTGGTTCGGACCTACACCCTGCGAACCAGCGACGGATTTGTTGAAAGTTTTGGACCCCGCTTGCTGGCGAGGGTCGCAGACGATGCCCCGGGCGTTCGCCTGTTCTTCCTCCACAAGCTGGACAAGGACAGCACGCCGCTGCGGGATGGACGCGTCGATCTCGAGACCGGAGTCATCGAAGAGACAACCGGTCCGGAAGTGCGGAGCCAGGCGCTCTTCAGGGACAGATTGGTCGGGGTTGTTCGGGAGGGTCACCTTCTCAGCCACGGTGCCGTCACCGCACCGGCGTATCTGAAAGCCATTCACGTCGTCGTGTCCCGCAGCGGCGTGGAGGACGGCGCCGTCGATAACCCGTTTCTGCCACCGGGCACGCGGCGCGTGGTCAAGACCATCGTCAGCGGGTTTTCAGCGGCCCTGTCGCTGGTCCGGGGCTCCGATCTCGTGGCCACAGTTCCCGAACGGCATACCCAAAACTTGCGTGAAGGCCTGATCACCTTCCCTCTTCCACTGCCCTCGCAAGCGTTCACCATATCGATGCTGTGGCACCCGAGAATGGATTCCGATCCCGCTCATCGCTGGTTGAGAGACTGCGTTCGAAAGGTTTGCACCTAGGCAATCGCAAATTGGGGCAAATACACTCTTTCCTCCCTCAACGCTGGCTCACACCCGCCTCTTCGGGCGCTGCCCCGCGTCTCTTGCGACCGATCTGTGGATCCGACGGCGCCTGGCCGCTCGCCGCCTCTAGCGCGGCCAGCCCGAGGATGAGGTCGGCCGCAACTTGCGCCGCGCCTCCTTCTCCTCCTCCACGTCCAGATCGACGAAGGCGGTCATCGCCTCATCGAAGGAGGCGGGTGCCCTTCCCGCGCCCCAGAACAGTGTCTTCCCGCCCCCTATAGTCT
>DDSO01000155.1:3112-5199 GCA_002343425.1 Brevundimonas sp. UBA2388 | reverse complement strand
GCCGAGGAAGCGGCGGAAGTCGCGGGCCAGCTGCGGCTGGTCGAAATAGCCGGCCTCCAGCCCCGCCTCGAGCCAGCCGAGCGCCTCGGGACCCGGCTCGGCGGCGAGGTCGAAGACGCGGCGGAAGCGGAAGATGGAACGCAGGATGCGGGGCGGGACACCGACCCGGTCTCGGAAGCGGCGCTGCAGGGCGCGCTGCTCGCCCGGCGAACGATCCGCCCCCGGACGATCGGCGGCGGCAGCCTCGATTTCGGCCCGGACGGCAGGGTCGAGCGCCCAGCCGTTGCGGCGGCGATGATCCTCGAGGATGCGGACCATCACCGTGACCTGGCCCTCCGGATCACCCGAGGGCGCCATAACGCCGACGAGCCGGGCGGTCATGTCGAGGCGGCGGTCGGTCGCATCCGCGGCCGCATGGCCCAGCCAGTCGCGGGCGCCGTCGGGCTCGAACCGGACAGCGACCAGTTCGACCGGACCGACCGGGCGCAGGGCCAGCGGGCGGGTCATCTGGCCGGCGAACAGGGCTTGCGGCTGTATACGGAAGACGCCGTCCTCGCCCTGCTCCTCATAGGGGGCGCCGATGTCGAGGATCAGTTCGGGGCAGCCGTCGGGGGCGATGCGCTGGACGGTTGGTTCGGGCGCCGGGGCGGCATAGGTCCAGATCGCGCGCACAAAGGGGCGCAGCGCCGCCGGCGGTTCGAACTCCAGATAACGCTCCCCCTCCCCCACCGGTCAGTGGGCCTTGGCGGGATCGGGCGGGAGCGGCGGCAGGGGGGCGCAAGGAACGCCGTCGTCCTTGAGCTTCTTCACCTCGGCGGGGGTGGCCTCGCCATAGATCTCGCGCTTCTCGGACCGGCCCTCGTGGATATCGCGGGCCTCGCGGGCGAAGGCGTCGCCGACATAGTCGAAATTCTGCTCGACGTGNNCGCACCTCGCGGGCGGCCTGCATCATCAGGGTCCGCATCTTTTCGGGATCAGCAGAGAGGGTGGACTTGCGGGTCCCCGCCACGGCCGGGGCCATGATCTGTTTGGACACGCCGCGCGAACCGCAATGGGGGCATTCGACCAGCCCGCGCGCGGCCTGATCGTCATAGGCGGCCGAGTCGCCGAACCAGGCCTCAAAGCCATGGCCGCCGTCGCACTGGAGAGCGTAGCGGATCATGCCGGCTCCGCGAATGCGCGGTCGTGGGTCAGCTGGGGCACGGCGTTGCGGGCGCGCGTCACGGCGTCGAAATCCAGCATGGCGAACAGGACGCCCGGTTCGTCGTGGTCGAGTTTGGCGACCACCTCGCCCCACGGCCCCACAACGGTCGATCGGCCCCAGGTGCGGCGGCCATCCTCATGCAGGCCGGCCTGGGCGGGGGCAAGTATCCAGCAACCGGTCTCGATGGCGCGGGCGCGGAGCAGGGTCTCCCAGTGGGCGTCGCCCGTCGGGACGGTGAAGGCGGCGGGAACCGAGATCATCCCGGCGCCGGCCTTCGCCAGGGCGCGATACAGATGCGGGAAGCGGATGTCGTAGCAGATGGTCAGGCCGAGTCGGGCCCAGGGCGTGTCGGCCACGACAGCGCCGTCGCCCGGTCGGATGGCGGCGCTTTCGCGCCAGCGCTCGCCCGTCGGCAGGTCGACGTCATAGACGTGCAGCTTGTCATAGGTTGCGACCACCGCGCCCGCGTCGTCGATCAGCAGGGAGCGGTTTGCGGCGCGGTCATCGCCCTCATGCCCCGACTTCACGATGGCCGAGCCGATCAGCAGCCAGACGCCGAGCTCCTGGGCAAGGGCGCGGAGGTTGCCGATGACCGCGTCGCGGTCCTGGGTGGTCAGGGCGGCGGCGCGGGCGGCCGGGTCCTTGATCAGGAAATTGGTCGCTTCCGGCGTCAGGATCAGCTTGGCCCCGCCCGCCGCCGCATCGCGGATCAGGGGCTCGACATGGGCGAAGGCCGCCGCCGGACTGGCCGGGGTGCGGGTCTGGATCAGGGCGATCGGAAGCGTTGCCATCAGGCCTCGAGCAATGGGTCCAGCGCGCCCTTGCGGTCAAGGGCGTGGATCTCGTCGGAGCCGCCGACGTGTTTTCCGTCGATGAAGATCTG
>DDSO01000155.1:1759-3004 GCA_002343425.1 Brevundimonas sp. UBA2388 | reverse complement strand
GGTGTAGATGACGACGTCGGCCAATGCGGAACTCCAGTCAATTTTCGCCGCTTTCAAACAGCGAGCACAGGGTCAGGCTTATGTAGGCAATTGCCGTGCCGTGCGCACCCGGGCGACGACGGCCAGGTCCACGGCGCGGGCGCCGGCCTCGATCAACGCGCGGGCGCAGGCCTCGGCGGTGGCGCCCGTGGTCAACACATCGTCGACCAGAAGGATGCGGCGGCCCTTGATCTGACGACGCCCCGCCTCGCTGACCGCGAAGGCCTTTGCGACATTCAGGCGGCGGCCGCGCGCGGACTTGCCGCCCTGGGTGGTCGTGTGGGCCGTACGGATCAGGGCGTCGGGCAGATAGTCGAGGCGGGCCTCTCGGGCCAGCGGCCGGGCGATCTCCGCAGCCTGGTTGAAGCGCCGCGAGAGCAGGCGGAACCGGTGCAGGGGCACGGGCACGACGGCGTCGGCCTCGTCCAGCAGGGGCGCGGCCGAGCGGGCGATCCAGCGGGCGAACAGGGGGGCGAAGGGCTGATGGTCGCCGTGCTTGAACCTGAGGATCAGGCCGCGCGAGGCCTCGTCATAGACGCAGGCGGCGCGGGACCGGGCGAAGGCGTAGGGTTCGGCCAGGCAGGCGGCGCAGCGGGGTGAGGCGAAAGGGCCGCCGTCCATCTCGAACCCCGCGCCGCAGCCGTCGCAGACGGGGTCTTCAAGGAAGGTGACCCGGCTCCACGCCCCGGCGGTCAGCCCGGGAGAGGCGGCGGCCTCGGGGCTGTCGTGGGCCAGCGGCGGGAGCAGCAGGTCGGCCAGGCCGCGGCCCAGGGCGCGGGCGCCGAGCGCGACCTGCGGGACGGCGGCTTTCAATCGGTCGCGCCAGACCCCATCCTGAAGCCGCATGAGCCCCTCCTCCGATCCTCCCCGCATCTTCGACGTTCAGCGCCGCGCGGCAAGGCTTGAACGCAGTGAAAGGACACTCGCCCGCGCCGACTTCCTGCATGGGCGGGCGGCGGAAAATGCCGTCGGCAGTCTGGAGGCGTTGATGCGGAACTGGCCGGAGGCGGCCGATCTGTCGGCGCATCCGGGGGCTTTCGCCGCCGCGCTGGCGGACAGCCCGGCGGCCGAACGGGTCGGGCCGGTGAAGACCGTGGGCGACCGGGCCGCGCGGGCGGGTCCGGGCGTGACGCCGCCCGATCTGGCGGCCGGGTCGCAGGACCTGATCGTCTCGCTGATGAGCCTGCACTGGGCCAATGACCTGCC
>DDSO01000155.1:808-1686 GCA_002343425.1 Brevundimonas sp. UBA2388 | reverse complement strand
CTTCGCCGACGGCTTCGACGGGGCAGCCCTGTTGCAGCGGGCCGGCTTCGCCCTGCCGGTGGCGGACGTGGACCGGGTGACGGTGCGCTATCCCGACCTGCTGGCCCTGATCCGCGACCTGCGCGCCATGGGCGAGACCAATGTACTGGCGGGCGCCGTACGGCCGCTGACGCGGGGCATCCTCGCTCGGGCCGCGCAGCTCTATGTCGAACGCTACGCCGACGCTGACGGCCGCATCCCGGCGACCTTCGAAATCGTCCACCTGGCCGGCTGGGCTCCGCATGAGAGCCAGCAGAAGCCGCTGCCGCGCGGCTCGGCGAAGATGCGGCTGGCGGATGCGCTGGGGGTCAGGGAACAGACGGGCGAGGACGGCGTCTAGCCGCCCATGGCGGCCCGGATCTTGTCCATCGCGGTGTTGAATATGCCGCTGCCCGTGCCGCCGAAGGCCTGCAGGGCGCCCAGGATGACGAGGAACATCAGGGCGAGGATCATGCCGTATTCGATGGCGGTCGCGCCGCTTTCGTCGCGCCCGAAGCGGGAGAGGAAGCGTCTCATCATCGGCCCCCTCCTTTCGGCGGCTAGAGCAGGTCGCGCAGCCAGGCGACCAGAGGTTCGTCCGCCGGAGGCATGGGAAAGTCCGAAAGCTGGTTCGGCCGGACCCATTTCAGCGCCGCGTGCTCGCGGTTCTGCACCACCCCCGACCAGCGTCGGCAGAGGTACAATGGCATCAACAGGTGAAACGAATCGTAAGCGTGGCTCGCAAAAACGAACGGAGCCAGGCAGGCTTCGTTGACGTCGATACCGAGCTCTTCCTGCAATTCCCGGATCAGGGCCTGTTCAGGCCGCTCGCCGGCCTCGACCTTGCCGCCCGGAAACTC
>DDSO01000155.1:0-798 GCA_002343425.1 Brevundimonas sp. UBA2388 | reverse complement strand
CGATCAGGGCCACGGCGACGACGAGGACGGTGGGGAGGGTCATGGCCATTGGCGTCCGAGGTATCGGATGTTTGTGATCCACACCGTGTGATCGTCGAATGCGTACAGAACCACCACGCGGCGATCGAATGTGATGCGGTGAACCAACTCGTCCAGAGGTCGGTCCATCCGGGGAAAATCGGTCAGCGGCTCGCAACGCCGCCGGATATCGTCAACGAATCTCAACGCCGCTGACGGCGAGTCCCAGGCTATCAGGTCATAGACACTGGCAAGGTCGAACTCTGCCGTCGGCAAGAACAGCAGTCGGCGGCTCAAGCGTCGTCCCGTTTCAATCGCGCCTCATGGCGGGCCAGCAGGTTTTTCCAGACTTCGTCTGACGTGAGCGGCGGACGCGGGTCGGCCATGGCGCGCTCGTACTGGCTGCGTGCCCAGGCAACGGCACCGGGCGACGGCTCTTCACCGGTCAGGTCGTCATACAGCTCGGCGCTGATGAAAGGAGTGACCTCGTCAGCGTAGCGATCATCGAGCTTCGGTTTCACGCTCATGGCCCGAGTCTACCACGAAAATCACGATCGATAATCGCCGTTGATCTCGACGTACCGCNNGACGTCGACGGTGATGTCGATCTCGGCCTTCTTCATATAGGCGCTCATCTTCGCCTCGTCGTAGTTCGGGGCGGGGGCGCCGTCGATCGCCGCCACATGGGGGCCGAAGCGGATGGCGAGGCTGTCGCGGTCGACCGGCTCCTCGGTCTTGCCGACGGCCATGACGACCCGGCCCCAGTTGGCGTCCTCGCCG
>DDSO01000115.1 GCA_002343425.1 Brevundimonas sp. UBA2388 | reverse complement strand
GTCCAATGGCCAGCTGCTGGCCACGGTGGGCGCCTCGGGCGCCGTGCTGTGGCCGTTCGTCGGCGCCAATGGCCCGATGGGCCGCGAGGCCACCGAGATCGGCTACGACGAGGGCAGTCTGGTGGCGCTGGTCGCCTCGCAACCGAGGCACGGCCTGCTCGCCGCCGGACTGACCGACGGTCGCGTCTGGCTGGCCGATCCGGCCGGTCAGGGGCTCAACTTCCTCAAGGCCGACAAGGGCTCCCCGATCACCGCCCTGGCCATGAGCGCCGNNCTATCGTCATCCTCCGGCGAGCGCTGAGAGACCGGGGGATGACGATAGCCGGAGAACCGGATCGCCCTTGCTCCCCAACCTCCGCCGTGCTGCCATCCCCACATGTCAGGGGTGACCAGAACCGTGAAGAAGGGGCGCCCCGTGCTGACCCTGTTCCTGCTGCTGGTCCTGCTCGGCTCCGGCAGCGTGGTCCTCCAGCGCTGGATCGCCCCGCCGACCACCTTCCTGATGATCAGCCGGGCGGTCGGCGGCGAGGGCCTGTCCTATCGCTGGCGATCGCTGGACGACATCTCCCCCCGGCTGGTCCAGGCGGTGATCGCCTCGGAGGACTCGACTTTCTGCGCCCATAACGGCTTTGACATGAAGGCCATAGAACGCGCCCTGAAGGCCAATGCCCGGTCGGAGAAGCGCGGCTCGGGCCGGATCCGCGGCGGCTCGACCATCAGCCAGCANNATCTCGATCCATCTCAAGCGCGCGATCGTCGCCGCCGAGGACGCGAAATTCCTCGACCACGAAGGTTTCGACGTCGAAGGCATCCAGAACGCCGTCGCGAAGAACCTGAAAAAGGGCCGGCTCGTCGCCGGCGGCTCGACCATCAGCCAGCAGACGGCCAAGAACGCCTTCCTCTGGCCCAGCCGCGACTGGGTCCGCAAGGGTCTGGAGGCCGGCTACACCGTCGCCATAGAAATCGTCTGGGGCAAGCGACGGATCATGGAAGTCTATCTCAACGTCGCCGAATGGGCCCCCGGCGTCTACGGCGCCGAGGCCGCCTCGCAGCACTGGTTCGGCAAGTCGGCGGACGATCTGACCGCCCGCGAGGCCGCCCGCCTCGCCGCGATCCTGCCCTCCCCGCGACGCTACAGCGCCTCCGCGCCCGGGCCCTATGTCCGCCGCCGCACCTCACGCATCCAGGCCGCCATGGGCACGGTCCGCGAACAGGGTCTGGCCGCCTGCGTCCTGGGTTGAGTCGCTGGCCAAAGGCGCAGCTTGACGCGACCGTCTCCCTCCCCTCACCTGCGCGCCGAACGACGCGGGGAAATACCGCGCAAGGAGGAATGTCCATGAAACGCACCCTGATGACCGCCGCCGCCGTCGGCGCCCTCGGCCTGAGCCTGACCGCCTGCGCGGCCCTGGGAATGGGTGGCGCGGCAACGTCGGAAAGCGCCGCCGTCGCCCCTGCGGCAGACGCCCCGGCCCCCGCGACCGCCGAAGCCGCCGCCGCCTTCGTCGCCAACGCTGAAACCCGCCTCGCCGCCCTGAGCGAGGAGGCCGCCCGCATCCAGTGGACCCGCGCCACCAACATCACCCACGACACCATGTGGCTCGAGAGCCGGATCAATGCCGAATACACCGAGCTGCAGGTCGAACTGGCCAACGGCGCGGCCCGGTTCAACGACGTCGAGGTGCCCGGCGACGTGCGGCGCAAGCTGAACCTGCTGCGTCTCGGCATCGTCCTGCCGGCCCCCAACCGTCCCGGCGCCGCGGGCGAACTGGCCGAGATCACCACCCGGCTGGACTCGACCTACGCAACCGGAAAGTTCGAATACCAGGGCCGCCAGATCACGCTTGAGGAGGCTTCCGCCCTCCTCGCCGCGACCCGGGACCCGGCCGAGGCCCGCGCCCTGTACGAAGGCTGGCGGACCATCTCGCCGGTCATGGCGCCGGACTATGCCCGCATGGTCGCCATCGCCAATGAGGGCGCCGCCGAACTGGGCTTCGCCGACACCGGCGCCATGTGGCGCGCCGGCTATGACATGGAGCCGGACGCCTTCGCCGCCGAGACCGACCGACTCTGGGCCCAGGTCAAACCCTTCTACGAAAACCTGCACTGCTATGTCCGCAGCCGGCTGAACGAGAGATACGGCGACGCCGTCCAGCCCGACAGCGGCCCGATCCGCGCCGACCTGCTGGGCAATATGTGGTCGCAGCAGTGGGGCAATATCTATGACGTCGTGGCCCCGGCCACGGGCGGCGCCTCCAGCTATGACATGACCGAGCGGCTGGTCGCTTCAGGCTATGACGCGCGCAGGATGGTCGAGACGGGCGAGGGCTTCTACGTCTCGATGGGCCTGCCCGAACTGCCGGAGACCTTCTGGGAGCGCAGCCAGATCACCCGTCCGCGCGACCGCGAGGTGGTCTGCCACGCCTCGGCCTGGGACCTCGACAACCTCGAGGACATCCGCATCAAGATGTGCACCGAGGTCAACGCCGAGGACTTCTACACGGTCCACCATGAACTCGGGCACAACTACTACCAGCGCGCCTACAAGGATCAGCCCTTCCTGTTCAAAAACGGGGCGAACGACGGCTTCCACGAAGCCATCGGGGACTTCGTCGGCCTGTCGGCCCTGACGCCGACCTATCTCAACCAGATCGGCCTCCTGGACTCCGTGCCCGGCGAGGCGGAGGACATTCCCTTCCTGCTCAAGATGGCGCTCGACAAGATCGCCTTCATGCCCTTCGGCCTGATGGTCGACCGCTGGCGCTGGGGCGTGTTCAACGGTGAGACCAGCCCGGCCGAATACAATGACGCCTGGTCGGCCAACATGCTGCGCTATCAGGGCCTCGTCCCGCCCGGACCCCGTCCGGCCAATGCCTTCGACCCCGGCGCCAAATATCATATCCCCGGCAATACGCCGTACACCCGCTACTTCCTGGCCCACATCTACCAGTTCCAGTTCCACCAGGCCGCCTGTGAACAGGCGGGCTGGACCGGGCCGCTGCACCGTTGCTCCGTCTACGGGAATACCGAGGTCGGCGCCCGCTTCAACGCCATGATGGAGATGGGCCAGTCGCGGCCCTGGCCCGAGGCGATGGAGGCCTTCACCGGCCAGCGCGAGAACGACGCCTCTGCCGTGGCCGCCTATTTCGCCCCGCTGAACACCTGGCTGACCGCACAAAACCGCGGCAAGGACTGCGGCTGGGAGGCCTGACGAGCGGGACTTCGCCCGCGGCCGCGATCGCCTGGTGAGAAAATCGCCGCGTTAACCTTTGGTGTGGGCGCATCGCTTAACCGTGCGCGCTCAATTTGCCCCGGATAGGCGCGGACGGACCGCATCGCGCCTGAACCACGGGCGGATGAGGCGATGGGGCGGAAATCCTGGTTTGACGGTCTGGGCCGCAGTCTGCGCGCCTTCGCACAGCGCATGGCCGGCGATGCGCGCGGCAATGTCGCCATGCTGTTCGGCCTCAGTATTCCAGTGCTGGTCCTGATCACGGTCGGCGGCGTGGACATCCACCGCGCCTCAACCGTGCGGGTCAATCTGCAGGATGCCCTCGACGCCGCCGCCCTTGCCGCCGCCCGGTCGCCCTATACGGCCAACGCCGACCTTCAGCGTGTCGGCCTGGCGTCCCTGCGCGCCAACCTGAAAGCCTATCCGGAGATCACCCTGCGCGAAGGCGACACCTCCTTTGTCCTGAATGGCGACGATGTGGTGGTCGCCTCGTCGAAGGTCGATGTGAAGACCCTGGTCGCCAACATCGTCCTGCCGCCCTACGGCAAATTCATGGACGACTATCTGCCGGTCGGCGCCCGTTCCGAGGTCGATCGCTCTTCGCGCAACATCGAGGTCGCTCTGGTTCTGGACATTACCGGCTCGATGGCCGGCCAGAGACTCATCGACCTGAAGGCTGCGGCCAAGGAACTGGTCGACCTGGTCGTCCAGCCGGTCCAGACCCCCTGGTATTCCAAGGTCGCCCTGGTGCCCTATTCCAACTCGGTCAATCCGGGCGCCCATGTCACCACCGCCCGCGGCGGCGTCTCCACCTCGGTGAACATCACCGGCGCGGTCATCAACCTGGCAGGAACCCCCAAAACCATCACCGCGGCGAGCAAGGCGCGGCCCGTCGTCATCACCTCGGCCAGCCACGGCTTCTCGAACGGCGACGTGGTCTGGATCACCGGCGCGACGGGCATGACCCAGCTGAACAACAAGCCCTACGAGGTGCGCAACAGGACCACCAACACCTTCGAGCTCTACACCATGGCGGGCAACCGGGTGAACGGCACCAACTACGGGACCTATTCCGGCAGCGCCGGGCGGGTTCAGCGCTGCCAGAACAACGACTGTTCGATCACCATCACCGCCGCCAACCACGGCATGGCCAACAACGAATACGTCTACATCACCAATGTCGGCGGGATGACCCAGATCAACGACCAGAGCCATCTGGTCGGCAACGCCCAGACCAACAGCTTCACCATCGACCTGACGGAAACCTCGTTGTCCCCCTACACCTCGGGCGGAAGGGCCTGGAGCGCGCGCGGCGGCGGCACGACCTATTTCGCCTTCGAGAACATGGACGGCGACCTCCAGACCCACAGGATCAGCGGCTGCGTGACCGAACGCGTCGGCGCCCAGGCCGTTACGGAAGCGGCCCCGACCGGCGCCTCCTCCTGGGTCGGGCGTCACTATCCGAACATCGACGGCACCTGCATCGAGGACGCCATCCTGCCGCTGTCCAGCAACGCCGCGACTATCAAGTCCCGGATCGATGCCTTCGCGGCGTCCGGCTCGACCGCCGGCCAGATCGGTATCGCCTGGGGCTGGTATATGGTCTCCCCGAACTGGAACAGCCTGTGGCCTTCAAACGGCGCGGCGGTCTACAACTCCGCCGAAACCCTGAAGGCCGTGGTCATCATGACCGACGGGGCGTTCAATACGCCCTACTGCAGCGGGGTCATCTCGCGGCAGGCCGGCTCGGGCTCCGGCGCCAACAGCGCCAAGATCGACTGTGATGCGACCAATGGCGACCCGTTCGAGCAGAGCCGGACCCTTTGCACCGCCATGAAGGCCCAGGGCGTGGTCGTCTATACGGTCGGGTTCGGGATCACCGCCGGAACGGACGAAGCCGATGTGCTGGCGGACTGCGCCTCGACGCCGGCCAATGTCTTCCTGCCCGCCGACGGCGGCGATCTGTCAGAGGCCTTCGCGGCCATCGGTCGGGACATCAAGCAGTTGCGCATTTCCCGCTAGATACCGCCGATCGCCGGCGATCACCCGGCGTTAACCACGGTCGCGGATGCTGGCCGCCTCGAACGCCGGGCTCTTCCGCCCGGCGACCTGGCGGAATTGACGACAATGGGACGCCGCGCCGACTCGTCCATCCTTGACGGCCTGAGGACGTTTCTCAGCCGGCTGCTGTCCGACGCGCGCGGCAATGTCGCCATGCTGTTCGGCCTCAGCCTGCCGGTGCTGGTCCTGATGACCGTGGGCGGCGTGGATATCCACCGCGCCTCGACCGTGCGGGTCAATCTCCAGGATGCGCTCGACGCGGCGACCCTTGCCGCCGCCCGCTCCCAGTACACCGAGGATGAGGACCTCCGTGAGGTCGGTCTCAGGGCCCTGCGCGCCAACCTCAAGGCCTACCCCGACATCATCCTGCTCGAGGCCGACACGACCTTCACACTGAACGACGACGCCGTCGTGGTCGCCAGATCCAGGGTCAATGTGAAGACCCTGGTCGCCAACATCTTCCTGCCGCCCTACGGCAAATTCATGGACGACTACCTGCCGGTCGGCGCCCATTCCGAGGTCAACCGCTCGTCCCGCAACCTCGAGGTCGCCCTCGTTCTCGACATCACCGGCTCCATGGGCGGCAGCCGCATCGCCGCGATGAAGGCCGCCGCGCGGGACCTGGTGGATCTGGTGGTTCAGGACGTGCAGGAGCCCTACTACACCCGCATGTCGGTGGTGCCCTATTCCATCGGCGTGAACGTGGGCTCCTGGGCCAATGGCGCGCGGGGCACGCCCATCGGCGCGCGAAACATCTCGCACATGGCCTGGGCTTCGGCGACCGGAAGGAACATCAGCGCCATCACGCGCGCCAACCCTGGCGTCGTCACCTCATCCAGCCATGGCCTCCAGACCAACGACTATGTGTGGATCCGGAACGTTTCTGGCATGGGGCAGGTGAACAACCGGGCCTACAGGGTCCAGCGGATCAACAATTCGAGGTTCTCGCTGCAGTCCTGGAACGGCTCATCCTGGGTGGCGGTGAACACCAGCGGCTACAGCGCCTATGCCAGCGGTGGCGAGGTGCGCAAATGCCTCGTGTCGGACTGCTCGGTCCAGGTCACGGCCCCGGGCCACGGCCTCAGCGACGGGGAAGGGGTCTACATCACCGGCGCCAACGGCATGACCCAGATCAACAACACGCCCTATATCGTCTCCAATGTAACGACCAACACCTATTCGATCGGCGTCAACGGCGCAGAATGGGGAGCCCACACCTCCGGCGGCTCCAGCTGGTGCGGGCGCGACGGCTGCCAGTGGCGGGTGTTCCGCAACATTTCCGGAAACCTTCGCGCCCACCAGATCACCACCTGCGTCACTGAACGGCCCGGTGCACAGGCCTATACAAGCGCGGCTCCGTCGACGGCTTACGTCGGTCGGAATTATCCGGCGACCAATGCGCCCTGCCCTTCCGCGGTCATCATGCCGCTGTCATCCAACAAGAACGCGATGAAGTCACTGATCTCCAGCTTCAACGTCACCGGCGCAACCGCGGGTCAGATCGGGCTCGCCTGGGGCTGGTACACGGTGTCGCCCAGCTTCAATGCGCTCTGGTCCGGCAATCCGGCGGGCGTCGCCAGCCCCAACGAACTGTTGAAGGCGGTCATCCTCATGACCGACGGCGAGTTCAACACCAACTACTGCACGGGCGTCCTGGCCAGCAATTCAGGCAACGGCGGCGAGCGCATAAACTGCGCCGCCACCAACGGCAATCCGTTCGACCAGGCCGAGGCGCTTTGCGACGCCATGAAGGCGGAGGGCGTCATCGTCTACACCGTTGGGCTTGAGCTGGACTCGGGAGGCGCGGCGGAAGACGTCATGCAGTACTGCGCCACGAGTCCGGATCACGTCTATCTGCCGGCCAGCGGCGGGGATCTGTCAGAGGCCTTTGCCGCCATCGGTCGCGAACTGACCCAGCTACGGATTTCCCGATAGCGCCTGAGCTCAGGCAGCGGGCCGCCGCGCGAGGCGCGATGGCGCTCTCAGATCAGCCGGATTTCCTTCAGCCGTTCGGTCAGGAAGTCCTCCGCCATGATCGCCTTGCCGGCATAGCGGTCGGGGTTCTCCGACGAGATCATGCCGGGCAGGGTCTCGATGACGAAGTCCGGGTTGAAATGCAGGAAGAAGGGCGTCGAATAGCGGGCGAAACTGGCCCGCTCCGGCGCCGGATTGATCACCCGGTGGCTGGTCGACGGCAGGACGTGGTTGGTCAGCCGCTGCAGCATGTCGCCGATGTTGACCACCAGCGCCCCCGGCGGCGGTGAGATGTCCAGCCATTCACCGTCGGCGTCCTTGACCTGCAGCCCGGCCTCCTCGGCGCCCAGCAGCAGGGTGATGACATTGATGTCCTCATGCGCCCCGGCCCGCACGCCGGACGCGCCCGCAGGAACCGGCGGATAGTGCAGCATCCGCAGGATCGAGTTCCCCATCTCGACCTTGTCCTCGAAGAAGTCGTCGCCGAGTTCGAGATAGCGGGCGATGGCGCGCAGGACTTTCGCGCCGAGGACGTCCATGGCGGCGAACATGCCGTAGACATGCTGTCGAAAACCCTCGACCTCGGTCGGCCAGACGTTGTCGCGCATATATTTCCGGTACGGATGGCCTTCCGGCAGTTCACGCCCGACGTGCCAGAACTCTTTCAGATCGACCGTCGCCGCGCCCTTGGCCGCCTCGACGCCGAATGGGGTCAGGCCGCGCGCGCCGCCGGTTCCCGGCTGGTGGTATTTACGCTTTGTCTCTTCCGGCAGGGCGAAGAAGGTCTTGGTGTCGGCCACGGCCGCGTTGATCACTGTCTCATCAAGGCCATGGTCCGCGATGACCGCAAAGCCGTACCGTTTGAACGAGGTCCCCAGCTTGTCGGCGAAGGCCTGAAAATCCGCGTCGTACAGCTTCATCGAGACGGGCTCGATCGACTTGCCGGCGGGGGCGGCGGTTTCGGGGTTCGTGGTCGCGCTCACGGGGGGCCTCATCGTTCTGTTACAGGCGGGTTCCATACGCCCTAAGGCGCAAACTTGGCAAAGCCGGGACGGATCGCGCGCCGGGATTGTTCGTTCAGCCGCGGTACAGGTCGGAACCTTCACCGTAAGCTCGCGTTTCGGCGCCAGACAGGTTTTTACAGACAGGACTCTCCACCATGCGCAGCAAGCTCCTCCTTACCGGCGCCTCGATCGCTATCCTTCTGGGCGGCGTCGCCTGCACCACCACCGATCCCTACAGCTCCGCGCCGCGCCGCAACAACACGGGCACGGGCGTGATCGCCGGCGCCCTGGGCGGCGCCCTGCTGGGTTATCTGACCAACACCTCCAACTCCGAGGAAGGCCGCAAGAACGCCCTCATCGGCGCCGGCATCGGCGCTCTCGGCGGCGCAGCTGTCGGCCAGTACATGGACCGTCAGCAGCGCGAACTGGAAGCCGAGCTTTCGGGTTCGGGCGTCGGCGTGGCCCGTCAGGGCGACAACCTCGTCCTGCGCATGCCGTCGGACGTGACGTTCGCGTCGAACCAGTCGTCCATCAACACCCGCTTCTACGCCACACTGGACGACGTGGCCGGCGTTCTGAACCGCTATGACCAGTCGATCGTCGACATTGTCGGCCACGCCGATTCGGACGGCACGGACGAGTACAACCTGAACCTCTCGCGCCAGCGCGCCTCGTCGGTGGCCCAGTATCTGGTCAGCCGCAACGTTCTGGCCGACCGGTTGTACGTCGACGGTCGTGGAGAGAGCGCCCCGATCGCCTCCAACGCCACGGCCGAAGGCAAGGCGCAGAACCGCCGGGTCGAGATCCTGATCCGTCCGTTCCGCGGCTAGGGTTCACGCAGCGAGCGGCCGCGCTGCGTCGCGGGTGTAAGCGGACAAGCAAGAGAGGGCGGCGCTTCCGGGCTCCGCCCTTTTTTCTTTTGCGGGACACCGTTCCGTGACTTGCGGCGCGGCCCGTCTGGTGCTGGATACGAAACACGCGCGTTGCAGGGGAATCGCTTGCGTCCGGACCATCAGGAATTCGCCGACGGGGTGAAATTGGCCGCCATCGCCGCGGTCTCGGCCGTGCTGACCGCGACCATCGTCATCGGCGCCGGTCGGACCTTGCTGCCACAGGCCGAGGTCGCCGCCGCTGAACGTCCGGCGCTGATCCCCGTCGCGCTTCGTTAGGCCCTGCCGATCGAGGCGTATTTGAACCCTCGGATCCGCATTTCCTCGGGCCGATAGACGTTTCTCAGATCGACCATGACGGGCTGCCTCATCAGCAGCTTGACCCGATCAATGTCCAGCGCGCGGAACTGGTCCCACTCGGTCAGGATCACCACGACGTCGGCCCCGGTGACCGCTTCATAGGGGCCGTCCTTGAACTGGACCCCTTCGAGCAGTTTTGCGGCCTCATGCATGCCTTCCGGATCGAAGGCCTGCACGGTCGCGCCCATGGCCATCAGTGCGGGAGCCACATCGAGCGAGGGCGCGTCGCGCATGTCGTCGGTGTTCGGCTTGAAGGTCAGGCCCAGCAGGGCGACGGTCTTGCCCTTCAGTTCGCCCCCCAGGGCGTTGGCGACCCGGCTGGCCATGGCCTTCTTGCGCGCATCATTGATCTGGACCGTCGTCTCGATCAGGCGGACCGGTGAGCTGGCGTCGGTCGCTGTCCGAACGAGAGCAAGAGTGTCCTTGGGAAAACATGACCCGCCATAGCCGGGGCCGGCGTGGAGGAATTTCCCGCCGATCCGCTTGTCCAGGCCGATACCGCGCGCCACCTGCTGCACATCGGCGCCGACGGCCTCGCACAGATCCGCCATCTCGTTGATGAAGGTGATCTTCATCGCCAGAAAGGCGTTGGCGGCATACTTGATCAGTTCCGAAGTGCGCCGCCCGGTGAACAGGATCGGCGTCTCATTGAGGTTCAGCGGGCGATAGAGTTCGCGCATCACGGCCTGGGCGCGCGCATCCTCGGTGCCGACGACAACCCGGTCGGGCCGTTTGAAATCCTCGATCGCAGCGCCTTCGCGCAGGAATTCGGGATTGGAGACCACGGCGAACTCGGCGTCAGGCCGGCGCTCCCGGATGATGCGCTCGATTTCGTCGCCCGTGCCGACCGGGACGGTCGACTTGGTCACCACGACCGTGAAGCCCTCGATCAGGCCCGCGATCTCTTCGGCGGCGGCGTGGACGTAGGACAGGTCGGCGTGACCGTCGCCCCGCCGTGACGGCGTCCCTACGGCGATGAACACCGCATCCGCCGTCCGGATCGCCTCTGCGCCGTCGAGTGCGAAGCTCAGCCGGCCTCCGCGCACATTGGCCGCAACCAGATCGTCGAGGCCCGGCTCGAAGATCGGAATCTCGCCCCGCTCCAGCCGCTCGATCTTGGACGGGTCCTTGTCGACGCAGGTCACGTCATGGCCGAAGTCGGCGAAACAGGCCCCCGAGACCAGGCCCACATAGCCGGTACCAATCATCGCCACGCGCATCGAAACCTGTCCTTCGTCCGTCGGGCGGAGATAGCGAGCGCCCGCGACTTTGACCACCCCGCGCAAGATTGGTCACCTGACAAGGCAAAACCGCCGCCCCCCTTTCGGGAGGCGGCGGCTCTGTGTTGCTGGCCTTCGGCCTTCCGGGTTTAGCGGAAGTTGATGCCGATGGTGGCGCGACGGTTGAGCGGCTCACGCACGCCGTC
>DDSO01000089.1:4872-5032 GCA_002343425.1 Brevundimonas sp. UBA2388 | reverse complement strand
GAAGACCCTGACCGGCATGCCGGCGGTGGCCCTGTCGCCCAAGGCGGGTGCCCATGGCGAGCTGTGCGGCCTGATGGCCATCCGCGCCGCCCACGAGGCCTCGGGCCAGCATGAGCAGCGCCGCAAGGTGCTGGTGCCGACCTCGGCCCACGGCACCAAT
>DDSO01000089.1:0-4735 GCA_002343425.1 Brevundimonas sp. UBA2388 | reverse complement strand
GATCTCGGCGTCGACGCCATGCACATCAACCTGCACAAGACCTTCTCGACGCCGCACGGCGGCGGCGGTCCGGGTGCGGGTCCGGTGGTGCTGTCGGAAGCCCTGGCGCCGTTCGCGCCGGCTCCATGGGTCGTGCATGACGCCGACGGCTACCGCCTGATCGAGCGCGAGGAAGACGAGGCCGCCCAAGCCTTCGGCCGCCTGTGCGCCTTCCAGGGCCAGATGGGCATGTACACCCGCGCCCTCAGCTACATGATGAGCCACGGTTCGGACGGCCTGCGTCAGGTCGCCGAGGACGCCGTGCTGAACGCCAACTACATCAAGGCCCGGCTGTCGGACCTGATGAGCGCGGCCTTCCCGGACGGCCCGTGCATGCACGAGGCCCTGTTCGACGACGAATGGCTGAAGGGCACTGAGGTGACCACGCTCGACTTCGCCAAGGCGATGATCGACGAGGGCTTCCACCCGATGACCATGTATTTCCCGCTGGTCGTCCACGGCGCCATGCTGATCGAGCCGACCGAGACGGAGTCCAAGCAGGAGCTGGACCGCTTCATCCACGCCATGCGGGCGCTGGCCGAGGCGGCCAAGGCCGGCGACGTCGACCGGTTCAAGGGGGCCCCCTTCCATGCGCCGATGAAGCGTCTGGACGAAACCCGCGCCGCCCGCTCGCCGGTGCTGCGCTGGACCGCGCCCGAGGGCTCGAACATCGCCGCCGAATAGCGACTGACCGCCAACACGGCAAAGTGAACGCCGCCTGCGCCAGCAGGCGTATGCTTCTCCCTGCGTAGTCTGAGCCACAACAAGCGTTGGGAGGCGCTGCGGTCATGATGTCACGCGTACAAAAGGGGATGATCGCCGGCCTCGCCGCGACCATCGCAGTATCGGTCCTCGAAGCCGCCAATCTGTTTTTCGGTCCCTGGGCGGCCAGTTTCCCTCGATTGCTTTCGGTCATGTTGCAGATGCCCGACCTGCTGGCCGCGGGTTGGGTCGCCCACTTGCTTGTCGGGGCCTTTGTTCTGGGACCGCTCTTCGGTGTGCTGTGCCCCCGGTTGCCGACGGATACGCCGGAGTCCAAGGGCATTCTGTTCGCCGTGGGAGCCTTTATCGTCATGGGTCTGACGGTCGCTCCGGCCGTGGGCATGCTGGGAGGACGCCCGGTCGGCATCTTCTTCATGCAGGCCGGGTTCGGAACCCTCGCCTGGATGATCGCCAGCCACGCCATCTACGGCATCGTCCTTGGCAGCGTTTACGGCCGGCTGGTCGAGCGCGCCAGGCGGGCGCATACGCCCAACGGCGCACCGGCGCATTGACGACAAAGGCCCCGCCGGCGACCGGCGGGGCCTTTGATCTCTTACCGATCCGCGCTCAACCCGCGAGCCGCCGCGCAGCGAGCGCGCCCGACTAGTTCAGCCGCGTGCCGATCTGGGCGGTGGCGGCGTCGAGCAGGGGGTCGGATTTCTGGCCGGCCAGACGGGCGGCGAGGATCTGTTCGGCGGCGCGGGCCGCAAGGTCGGCGGCCGCTGTCTTGACCTCGGTCACGGCCTGGGCCTCGGCCTGGGCGATGCGGCGCTCGGCGAGGGCCTGACGGCGGGCCAGGGTCTCTTCCAGCTTGGCCTTGGCCTCGACTTCCATCAGGCGGGCGTCCGCCTCGGCGGCAGCAAGCATTTCAGCCGCCTGGGCCTCGGCCTCGGCCTTCTCGGCGCGAATCTGGACCAGCAGGGCCTCGGCTTCGGCGCGCAGACGGGCGGCCTCGTCGAGCTCGGACTGGATCTTGGCGGCCTTGGCGTCGAGCACGCCGGCGACCAGTTTCGGCACGCCCGCGATCACGACGATCACGAAAAAGGCGATCAGACCGACGGCGACCCAGAGTTCCGGGTTGGCCAGGTCGTAGAGGTGGGGGTTGAAGAATTCCATCAGGCGGCGCCCTTCACGGCGGCAGCGGCTTCGGCGGTGGTCGG
This sequence comes from Brevundimonas sp. UBA2388, assembly GCA_002343425.1. GTDB lineage: Bacteria > Pseudomonadota > Alphaproteobacteria > Caulobacterales > Caulobacteraceae > Brevundimonas. Next base: position 2,774 of record DDSO01000089.1, on the reverse strand, counting down.
CGCCTTGCCGGTGAGGCGTTCGACGATGGCGGCGGCGGTTTCCGAAGCAATCGTGGCGACGTTGGTCATGGCGGCGTCGCGGGTCTTGCCGATGGCGGCCTCGGCCTCGGCGATGCGGGCCGAAACGACGGCCTCCTCGGCGGCGGCGCGGGCATTGGCCTCATCGGTGACGCGGGCCTTGGCGGCTGCGGCGGTGGCGCGCGACGAGGCGCGAGCCTCCTCGACCTCAGCCTTGGCGGCTTCGGCCTGACCGGCAGCTTCGGCCTGGACCTGACGCGCGGTCTGCACTGCCGTCGAAATGGTCGAGCTGCGCTCGTCAAACACGCGGCGCATGCGCGGCGCGAAGATTTTCGCGATCAGGAAATACAGGATCGCGAACAGGAAGATCAGATAAACGATCTGCCCGAACCAGTGCTGGAACTCGAACTGGGGCAGGCCGCCCGACTCGTGTTCACCGCCGTGGGCGGCTTCGGTCGTGGCGTGCGTGTCCTCAACCGCGACAGGAGGGGTCGCGTCTTCGGGCATGACGGGTTGGGCTTGAACGGTCATCGGTCGCCTGGTGGTAGGTCTGGAGGGTCGTCAGCCGGCGGCGCGAACCGGGTTCGCGCCGCCGAAGCCGATTACGAAATCCAGATCAGGATGCCCATGACGAAGGCCAGGATGCCCAGGGCTTCGGCCAGAGCCGCGCCCACGAACAGGTTGCCGATTTGCGAACCGGCGGCCGACGGGTTGCGCAGGGCGCCCGCGAGGAACTGGCCGAAGATGTTGCCGACGCCGATGCCGGCGCCGATCATGCCGCACATCGCGATGCCGGCGCCAATGAGTTTAGCGGCTTGGGGATCCATGGTCTTAATCCTGTAGGTCTGGGTTTGGTTGGGTTTGGTTGGAACGAACTGGTCGCGGCCTAGTGGCCGTCGCCCAGGTTGACCACATCGTTGAGGTAGATGCAGGTCAGAACAGCGAAAACGAAGGCCTGAAGGAAGGCCACGAGGAACTCGAGCGCGGTCAGGCCGATGGTCATGCCCAGCGCGAGCGGGAAGATCAGGATGCCGAACCAGCCGGCGGCGCCGACAACGGCCGTGGCGACGAAGCCCGCGAACACCTTCAGGGCGATGTGGCCGCCCATCATGTTGCCGAACAGACGAAGCGTGAGGGTCAGCGGGCGCAGCAGGAAGGAGAAGAACTCGATCAGGCCGACGACGGGCCGCATCACCAGCGGCGCGCCGGTGGGCCAGAACAGCTTCAGGAAGTTGGCGCCGTTCTTCACCAGGCCGACGATCACCACCAGGCCGAAGGTGATCAGACCGAAGGTCGCCGTCACCGCCAGCTGCGAGGTGGCGGTGAAGCTGAGGAACATGCCCAGCAGGTTCATCGCGAGGATGAAGGTGAAGACGGTGAAGACGAACGGGAAATATTTCTTGCCGTCATGACCGATGATCGACTCGGTCAGGCCGTCAATCATGCCGAACAGGGTCTCGCCCACGGCCTGGGTGCGGCCCGGAACGACCTTGGCGTTGGAGGTCACCAGATGCAGGAATGCGACGACCATCAGGAAGCCGAGAGTCATCGCGAGATGGGAATTGGTGAAGGCCAGATGCACCGTCCCGACGACGGGCAGGGTCACTTCGCCGAAATCCAGACCCGGAAGCGGCTTAACCTGAAACTGATATAGCGGATCGGCCATATGGCGATCAGGCTCCCTGGTCTTCGTCGTCATCGAAGGGAACCGACTTCGGCTCCCCGTACTTTTTTGCCTCGGCCATCAGACGCTGCGCCGTGCGCCACGCCATCCATACCGATACGCCGAAGCCCAGCAGGACTCCGCCGATAAGGCCCACCGGCGAGGTGCCGGCGAAATGGTCGACCCCGAAGCCCAACGCGAGGCCTACGAAGACGCCGCCGAACAGGTCGGCGATGATCTTCCAGGCCTGTCCCGCCGCCGCCTGTCCCGCCGCCTCGTGAGAGAGCGGCGGAGCCGTGCGCGCCTCCAGATCGGATGCGCTGTCGGCGAGGCGTTTGATCGCCTCTTCGCGCGATTCCGGTGGAAGGGACATAGGGGCCTCAGCGCCTCTCCGCTGACGTCGAAAGACGGGCGTCGAGGAGGGTCTGAATTCGGCGCGGAACCTATAGGGGCGACCCCGATTGGTCAAGGCGATCAGGTGACTCATTAGTCTTTTGATATCTCAAGGGATTGTTACGTCCGTACCGGGGTGTGACGTTATGTTCGTTCGTCCATACCAGCGGCAGGCCGATCGAGGGGAGACCACAGGCGCGCGCGTGCTGCCGGGCCTTCCATTTCTTGAAGACGAAAACACGGTGAAGGTCGCGGAACCGCCGCTCGAGGTCTGCGATCATGGCGGCGCGCTCCTCGGGCGGTATCGCCGGGCCAGGGTCAGGACGGGGTTGGCGGGCTCTGGGCATGCGGTCTCCTGGAGGGTTGGAGGATTGCGGACAGCCGTCTTCTCCGCGCTGTTTTGCAGGGCGGTTGCGGGAGGCATGGCGGAGCGCCCGGGCCTTCGCCCGGATGAGGAGACAGAATTACCGTTTCGGCGAAAGACAGGCGCTCCGCGCAGTCGGTCTTGCGGAAGCTTGCGTCGGGTGGCCGTATTCGGGCCTTACCGCAGCGCCTCCGGCGGGCAGGTCGGGCGACGAACCCGATCCCTGGAACGACCTGGGTATCCCCCCCGGTCCTCCACCCCGGCCGGCCGACCCTTAGGAGGTCACCGGATCCGGTCCGGCCTCCCTGCTTGCGCAGCGAGATCCCGCTCCATCCG
>DDSO01000100.1 GCA_002343425.1 Brevundimonas sp. UBA2388 | reverse complement strand
TGCGGCGAGCGCCAGCAGCGGCGCCAGCGCGGCCAGCATCAGGCGGAAGCGGATCTGGGCCGAGTACGGCTCCCATCGGTCTGCGGAGAGGTTAGCCCCGGTCATCGCCTGCCAGTATTCGCTCCAGTGTCCGGCCTGGGCATAGCCCAGCGCGATCAGCAGCGCCGGCGTGGCCCCCAGCAGGGCAAGGCGGGGGGCGTGCCGCAGGCGCTCGGCGGCAGGCAGGGCAAGCAGCACGAACAGCCCCAGGAACGCGGCCTCGAAGAAGGCGGTGGTCTTGATCGTGATGGCAAAGCCGGCGCTCAGCATGGCGATCACCACGCCGCGCGGCACTTGTCCTTCGCGCAAGTGCGGCAGGGACCGCGCCACCAGCCAGGCGGCCAGCGCGATGAACAGGTTGTAGAACACCGGCGATTGCCCGCCAAAGCCCTGAAATGCGCTGAGCAGGAACAGGTAGCCGATCCCGGCCAGCAGGCCGCCCGCGCCCTTGCTCCACAGATCGGCGATCCTTCCGATGATCCACGCCGTCAGCACGGCAAACAGCGCGGCGGCGACCTGGTAGGCGGCCGGGTCTGCGGATAGCGCGGCGATCAGGTAATAGATCAGGAACAGGCCGAAGGGCTTGCGGTCCCAGATGTCGACATAGGGCAGCGCGCCCTGGTGCATGGCATTGCCCGCAGCGAAATAGAACGCCTCGTCGATGAACAGGTTGGGATCGCCGAAGGTGTAACCGCGCAGGGCCAGGGCAACGGCCAGCAGGATGGCCAGTCGGGCCGGTGTGGAGCTGAGCAGGGCCAATGAAGCTTCCCGTGGCGTGGCGATTGCCGGTGGGCTAGCACTGCCGGACTCGGCTTGGCAATCCGGGGCCGGAAAACCTGCCGCACAAAGGGGGGTGACATTGCGGCCGGCTTCGCCTATGCGCGCGCCTCCCATAGCGCGTCCCAAAGCGAAAGCGAGTGCAACACATGAAACTGAACGACATCCGCGACAACAATGGTGCCCGCAAGTCCCGCATGCGGGTTGGCCGGGGCATCGGCTCGGGCAAGGGCAAGACCGCCGGGCGCGGCCAGAAGGGTGCCAAGGCACGCTCGGGCGTCAGCGTCAACGGCTTCGAAGGCGGCCAGATGCCGCTGCACATGCGCATCCCGAAGCGCGGCTTCAACAACATCTTCGCCAAGGACTATGCCGAAGTGAACCTCGGCCTGGTGCAGAAGGCGATCGACGCTGGCAAGCTCGATGCCAAGAAGGACATCGATCACGCCGCGCTCAAGGCCGCTGGTCTGGCCCGTGGCGGCAAGGACGGCGTCCGCCTGCTCGGCAAGGGTGAATTCAAGGCCAAGGCCAAGTTCGTCGTCGCCGGCGTCTCGGCCGGTGCCAAGGCTGCGGTCGAAGCGGCCGGCGGCTCGGTCGAAGTGCCGGCCCCCAAGGCTGCGACTGCCGAATAATTTCGGGACAAACGCGGGCGGGGGTTATCCAATCCCTGCCCGCGCCCTATATGGGCGTCTCGACATGATGGGGGACGCGGCGGCCGGGCGATGATCCTGCCGCCCCAACAAGGCAATTTCGCAACATGGCATCACGCGCGGACAATATCGCCAGCACCCTGAGCTTCGCCAATTTCTCCAAGGCGACCGAGCTCAAGAAGCGCATCTGGTTCACGATCGGGGCGCTTATCGTGTTCCGCTTCCTGAGCTTCGTGCCGCTGCCGGGGATCAACCCGATCGCGCTGAAGCAGTTCCTTGACCGCAACGCGGGCGGGGTACTCGATTTCTTCAACATGTTCTCGGGTGGCGCGCTGTCGCAGTACAGCCTGATCACCCTTGGCGTCATGCCCTACATCACCGCGTCGATCGTGGTGCAGCTGGCCGCTTCGCTCCATCCCTCGCTGATGGCGCTGAAGAAGGAAGGCGAAAGCGGGCGGCGCAAGCTCAACCAGTATTCGCGCTATGGCGCGGTGTTCCTGGCCCTGATCCAGGGCTACGCGGCGCTGCGCGCGGCCGAAGTGCAGGGCTTTGCGGTCGATCCGGGTCCGCTGTTCTATGTCGCGGGCCTGATCTCGCTGGTCGGCGGGACCATGTTCCTGCTGTGGCTGGGCGAACAGATCACCAGCCGCGGTATCGGCAACGGCGTTTCGCTGATCATCATGGCCGGTATCGTCGCCCAGATGCCGACCTTTATCTCGAACCTGTTCGAAGGCGGCCGGACCGGCTCGATCTCGGGCTTCCTGATCGCCGGCCTGGTCGGCATGCTGATCGGCCTGATCCTGCTGATCTGCTTCATGGAGCGCGCCACCCGGCGGCTGCTGATCCAGTATCCCAAGCGGGCCAGCCAGAACGGGATGATGCAGGCAGATCGCAGCCACCTGCCGCTGAAGCTCAACACCGCGGGCGTGATCCCGCCGATCTTCGCCAGCTCGCTGCTGCTGCTGCCGCTGACCATCACCCAGTTCGCCGGTAATTCGATCAGCCAGGATTCGGCCTGGGGCCAGTTCATCGTGACGCTCAACCAGTACCTGGGTCACGGCAAGCCGACCTACATGATCCTCTATGCCCTGGGCATCATGTTCTTCGCCTTTTTCTACACCGCCGTGGTGTTCAACCCGGAAGAGACGGCCGAGAACCTGAAGAAGAACGGCGGCTTCATCCCCGGCATCCGCCCGGGCAAGAGCACCGCGACCTACCTCGACTATGTGCTGACCCGCATCACCGTGATCGGCGCGCTCTATTTGACTATCGTCTGTGTTGTGCCGGAATACGTCATCGCGCAAACGGGGATCGGCGCACTGTTCCTGGGTGGCACCAGTTTGCTGATCGTGGTCAATGTCACGGTCGATACGATCACCCAGATTCAGTCGCACCTGCTGGCCCACCAGTATGGCGATCTGATCAAGAAGGCGAAGCTGAAGGGGCGGCTGCGCTAAACCGAATACGGGGGAAGTGCCGTGAACATAATCCTGCTCGGACCGCCGGGAGCCGGCAAGGGCACCCAGGCCCAGCGTCTGGTCGAAAAGTTCGGAATGCGTCAGCTTTCCACCGGCGACATGCTGCGCGCGGCCGTCNNACCGGCGACATGCTGCGCGCCGCGGTCAAGGCTGGCACGCCGGTCGGGCTCCAGGCCAAGGCGGTGATGGAGCGCGGCGAGCTGGTCTCGGACGAGATCGTCTCGGCCCTGATCGGCGAAGAGCTGGATTCGATGGGCGAGAAGACCGGCGCGATCTTCGACGGCTATCCCCGCACGGCTGCCCAGGCCGAATCGCTCGACAAGCTGCTGACCGATCGCGGCCGCAGCCTGGCCCATGTGATCGAGCTGGAAGTGGACGAGGATGCGCTGGTTGAGCGGATCTGCGGCCGTTTCACCTGCGCCAATTGCGGCAAGGGCTATCACGACACGTTCGAACAGCCCCGCGAGCCCGGTGTCTGCGACAAGTGCGGCAGCCGCGAATTCAAGCGCCGTCCGGACGATAACGAGGAAACCGTGCGCACCCGCATGGCCGAATACCGGGCCAAGACCGCGCCGATCCTGCCGATCTACGATGCCCGCGGGATCGTGACCCGGGTAAACGGCATGGCCGAAATCGACCATGTGACAGCGGCGATCGAACGGATTATGACGGCCTGACAGGCAGCCGTTCCCTGGAACGCGGCTGCGGGACGGGGAGATCACCTGATGCGCATTGCAGTACCGGCCGTTGTTGCGGCGCTGATGCTTGTGGCCGTTCCGCATCAGGCGGCCCGTGGCGAAGTGGTCAGTCAGTCACCGGCAGGCTTCGCGCTCAAGCTGTCGGCCGATGCCGCCGCCTCGAAGGACGAGGTGTGGAAGGCGCTGATTGCCCCCAACCGGTGGTGGAACGGCGAGCACACCTATTCCGGCAAGGCGGAGAACCTTTACATCGACGCCCAGGCAACCGGCTGCTTTTGCGAGAAGCTGCCCAAGCCGGCCGATGCGCCCGAAGGGCAGCGGATGGGGTCGGTCGAGCACATGCACGTGGTCTATGCCGACCCGCAGCGCGGAGTCCTGCGGATGGTCGGCGGGCTGGGGCCGTTGCAGGGCGAGGCCGTGGATGGGGTGCTGACCATCACGCTGAAGCCGGTCGAGGGCGGAACCCGGATCGAATGGACTTACGTGGTCGGCGGATACTGGCAAGCCGATCCCGAAGCCCTGGCCCCGATTGTCGACCGGGTGCTGGCCGAACAGCTGGGCCGGCTCGCGGCGCTGTTTCCCTCCTCGCCAGCGGCTGCGGCAGGATAAGGCGGCGGGCTTGACAGCCGGGCGTTGACATGCCGGGCGAATCGCCCTAAGCGCGCGCTTCACTCGAAAGAACGGGGTCAGTCTGGCAGGCGAAAGCGATTGAGCGCGCCCACCAGACTTTTTGCCGTTTCGACCGGGTGAAGCGTTGAGATAGGGGGTCGCCCTGATGGCTGCCTTCTGTGGAGCATGGAGAATTAAGTGGCTCGTATTGCCGGGGTAAACATCCCCACCAACAAGCGCGTGATTATCGCGCTCACCTACATCCATGGTATCGGCCCGTTCAAGGCCCGCCAGATCGTCGACAAGCTTGGCATCGATCACACCCGCCGCGTGGCTGACCTTTCCGACCAGGAAGTTCTGCACATCCGCGAAACGATCGACGCGGACCACACGGTCGAGGGTGACCTTCGCCGCGAAACCGCAATGAACATCAAGCGCCTGATGGACCTGGCCTGCTATCGCGGCCTGCGTCATCGCAAGGGGCTTCCGGTTCGCGGTCAGCGCACCCACACCAACGCCCGCACCCGCAAGGGTCCCGCCAAGCCGATCGCCGGCAAGAAGAAGTAAGACAGACACATGGCCAAGGAACCGGGTCGCGTAAAGAAGCGCGAGCGCAAGAACATCACCTCGGGCGTCGCCCACGTGAATGCGTCCTTCAACAACACCATGATCACGATCACCGATGCCCAGGGCAACGCGATCTCGTGGTCGTCGGCCGGACACATGGGCTTCAAGGGTTCTCGCAAGTCGACCCCCTACGCCGCCCAGATGGCCGCCGAAGACGCAGGCAAGAAGGCCCAGGAACACGGCGTCAAGACGCTGGAAGTCAACGTCTCGGGTCCCGGTTCCGGCCGTGAGTCGGCCCTGCGCGCCCTGCAGTCGGTCGGCCTGACCATCACCACCATCCGCGACGTCACGCCGATGCCGCACAACGGTTGCCGTCCGCCCAAGCGCCGCCGCGTCTAAGCGAACTGCGACCGACTATCTATTCCGCCGGTCCTGGCGCGCCTGACGAGGGGCGAGGGACCGGCGCTCCGTTTTCGAGGGACACCCATGATCGAACGTAACTGGCAAGAGCTGATCCGTCCCGAGAAGCCGCAGATCGAGGCGAGCTCCGACCCGCAGCGCAAGTCGCGCCTGGTTGCAGAGCCCCTGGAACGCGGCTTCGGCGTGACGCTCGGCAACGCCCTGCGCCGCGTTCTCCTGTCGTCGCTGCAAGGCGCCGCCGTGACCGCGATCCAGATCGACGGCGTCGTCCACGAATTCTCGTCGCTGGAAGGCGTCCGGGAAGACGTCGTCGACATCGTGCTGAACATCAAGCAACTGGCGCTGCGCATGCACGCTGAAGGCCCCAAGCGCATGACCCTGCGCGCCACGGGCCCCGGCGCCGTTACGGCCGGCCAGATCGACGTCCCCTCGGACATCGAAGTGCTGAACCCCGACCACGTCATCTGTACGCTGGACGAAGGCGCTTCGGTGCGCATGGAACTGACCGTCCAGAACGGCAAGGGCTATGTCGCTTCGGAGCTGAACCGTCCGGAAGACGCCCCGATCGGCCTGATCGCCGTCGACGCCCTGTATTCGCCGGTCAAGCGCGTCGCCTATCGCGTCGAGCCGACCCGTCAGGGCCAGTCGCTGGACTATGACAAGCTGATCCTCGAGGTCGAAACCAATGGCGCCGTGTCGCCGGTGGACGCCGTGGCCTACGCCTCGCGCATCCTCCAGGACCAGCTCCAGATCTTCATCACCTTCGACGAGCCGAAGAAGGCCGTGGAAGCCGTCGACGGTAAGCCGGACCTGCCCTTCAACCCGGCCCTGCTGAAGAAGGTGGACGAGCTGGAACTGTCGGTGCGTTCGGCCAACTGCCTGAAGAACNNCTGATCCAGAAGACCGAGGGCGAAATGCTTCGCACCCCGAACTTCGGCCGCAAGTCGCTGAACGAGATCAAGGAAGTTCTCGCGACGATGGGCCTCTCGCTCGGCATGGACGTGCCGAACTGGCCGCCCGAGAATATCGAAGACCTGGCCAAGAAGTTCGACGACCAGATCTAGTTTCAACCCTCCGCCCTAGATCCTTCGGGATCGCGGAGCGGTTAGAATGTGAGAACCCCAGGTCCGGTGCTCCGGAAACCAGGGTGAGTAGGAGAGACCCCGATGCGCCACGGCGCCGCCTATCGCAAGCTCGGTCGTACGAGCGCACACCGGACCGCCATGTTCGCCAACATGGCTGCGTCGCTGATCAAGCACGAGCAGATCACGACCACGCTTCCCAAGGCGAAGGAACTGCGTCCCTTCGTCGAGAAGCTGGTCACGCTCGCCAAGAAGGGCGACCTGCACGCGCGCCGTCAGGCCATCAGCCACGTCCGTGACGTGCCGCAGGTGGGCAAACTGTTCGAAACGATCGGCCCGCGCTACGCCGACCGCAACGGCGGCTACATCCGCATCATGAAGGCCGGCTACCGTCACGGCGACAACGCCGCCATGGCCGTGATCGAGTTCGTCGATCGCGACACCGCCGCCAAGGGCCTGGACTCGGGTCCGGTCTATGCCATCGAGGGCGACGAAGAAGCGTAAGCCGCTTCTCGTCCGGGGCTTGAGAAAGGGGCGGCCGGTGCGAACCGGTCGCCCTTTTTCTTTGCCTGCTCCGCTACCAGATAGGCGTCAGGGAGGGCCTTCATGCCAGACGCCGCCGCCGTTTCCATCATCCCATACCGTCCCGACCACGCCGCAGCCTGGCGGTCGCTGAACGAGGACTGGCTGGTCGCCGGCGGCTATGCGCTGGAGGCCAAGGACCAACTCGTCCTCAGCGACCCGCAGGGCGTCATTCTCGACCGAGGCGGTCATATCTTCATCGCCGAGCGGGATGGCGCGCCCGTCGGCTGCTGCTCGCTGATGGCCATGGCCGATGGCGGCTTCGAGGTCGGCAAGATGGCCGTCACCGAGGCCGCGCGCGGCCTCAACCTCGGCTGGCGGCTGCTGGAGGCCTGCGAGGCGGCGGCGCGGGCGACCGGCGCGCCGCGCCTGTATCTGGAGACCAATGCGGCCCAGACCCACGCCATCGCCCTGTACCGCCGGTTCGGCTTCGTCGACCTGCCGGCCCAGCCGACGCCCTATGCGCGCTGCAATGTCTGGATGGAAAAGCCGCTCTGACGGCTATTCCTTCGACAGGTCCTGCTTGCGGAACCAGGCCAGGGCGCCGGCCAGGGGGGCCAAAGTCCACAGGCCGACGCTGACCCAGGCCTTGAGCACGAGGCCGTCGGGCAGGGCGCCGGCCACTTCACCGCCGGCGATCACGGCCTGGATGGCGTCGATGGACGCGCCCGGATTGACCAGCATCGACAGCCAGGCGTCGGGCATGACGCCCATGGGCCCCAGCATCTGTGGCGTGAAGAATTGGGCGACCCCGACCACCAGCGGCACGAACAGCGCCGCCAGCAGCGAGCGGGTCACCACCGCCGCCAGCATCCCCATCATGGCGAACTGGATGATGCGCAGCCATGACAGGCCGAAGAAGCCGATGAAGCGGCCCGCGGCCTCGCCGGTCAGGGCGAAGGTCAGGGTCCGTTCAAACACGGCGGCCTTGATCAGGTTCTCGAGCACGCTGCCCAGCAGCATGAAGCCCATGGCCGCCAGCGCCAGAAGCGCAACGACAGCCAGCTTGGCCAGCAGCAGGTTGACCCGGCTGTTGCGGGCGCTGATCAGCCGCCACGTCTCCCAGCGATAGTCGCCGGCGTAGAGGGTGGCCGCGCCGATCAGGACGAACAGCAGGACCAGCGGATTGGCCAGATTGCCGGCCGCCGTGACCAGGGCGTCGGCCATGTCGAGCGTCCCGCGTCCCAGCGCCGCCTTCAGCTCGGGCGGCATCTTCTCGTCGCCGAGGATCTTGGTCTCGCTGCCCTTGAGCACGAAATTGGTCAGCGCCCCGATGGCCAGGGAGATGATGGGGACGAACAGCAGGCTCCAGAACAGGGCCGTCCTGTTCTTCGACAGGCGGAAGCCTTCGGCGCGGATGGCGTCAACCAGCATGGATGGTCTCCGGCGCCTGTACGGCGCCCGTCTCGGTGAAGAAGATGGCCTCGAGGTCGGTCCCGACCCAGCGGGCCTCGCTGATGTCGACCCCGGCCTCGACCAGGGCGCGGATCAGGGCAGGGCCTTCAGCACGCGGAATGTCGGCCAGAACGCCGTCGCCGTCGCGCACGCCCTTGGCGCCCAGCACCGACAGAACCTGGTCGACCGGTCCGGCCGACAGGCGCAGGCGCTCGCCGACGGCGGTCAGTTCGCTGACCGCGCCTTCGCGCACCAGCTTGCCCTTGTTCAGGATGGCGACACGGTCGCAGACACGCTGGACCTCCAGCAGCTGGTGGCTGGCCAGAACCACGGTGAGGCCGTCGTCATTGGCGAGGCTGCGGATCAGGGCGCGCATCTCCTGGATGCCGGGGGGATCCATGCCGCTGGTCGGCTCATCCAGAATGATCAGCTCAGGCTTGCTGATCAGGGCGGCGGCGACGCCGAGGCGCTGCATCATGCCGACCGAAAAGCCGCGCACCTTGCGGTCCGCCGCCTCGGACAGCCCGACCCGCTCCAGCCAGTACGGAATGTCCGCCGTCCCGGTGATGCCGTGCTCGAGCGCCAGCCAGCGCAGGACCTGACGAGCGGTCATATAGGGGGGATAGCGCGGGGTCTCGATCATCGACCCCGTCAGCCGCATGTGGGCGATGTCGCCGACCGGCCCGTTCATGATGGTCGCCGTGCCGTCCGTCGGCCGGATCAGGCCCAGCAGGATGCGGAACAGGGTCGACTTGCCGGCCCCGTTGGGCCCCAGCACGCCATAAACCCCGCCTCGCGGAATGGTGAGGTCCAGCCCGTCGAGGGCGCGGACGGTTCCGTAGGTCTTGGTAAGCCCCAAGACGTGGATAACGGGGGTTTCAATCACGGCTGTCATGCGGGCAGCTTGGCCTTGCCCGGCGGCATCGCGCAAGGCGGCATGGCATTAAGGTTTCGCAACCTCGGCTTGCGGGACTTGGACGCAGGGTTTTCCGTCCGCTAGAAGGCGCGTCCCTTTCGGAAGACCCCATGTCCACCCTGTCCCGCCTCCGTTCCCATCGCGCCGCGCTCGCCTTCATCTTCGTGACGGCGGTGCTCGATATCGTGGCGATGGGGATCATCATCCCCGTCCTGCCGCAGCTGATCCAGCAGTTCGTGGGGTCGAACGCGCAGGCGGGCTGGATCAACGGCGTCTTCGTGGCCCTGTGGGCCGGGATGCAGTTCGTCTGCTCGCCGATCATCGGTTCGCTGTCGGACCAGTACGGCCGTCGCCCCGTCATCCTGATCAGCTGCGCCGGCCTGTCGCTCGACTATGTGCTCATGGCCGTGGCGCCGGACCTGTGGTGGCTGGCGCTCGGGCGGATCATCGCCGGCATCACTTCGTCCAGCTTCACCACCGTCTATGCCTATATGGCCGACATCACCGCGCCCGAGAAACGCGCCCGCGCCTACGGGCTGATCGGCGCGGCCTTCTCCGGCGGTTTCGTGCTGGGGCCCATTCTCGGCGGCTTCCTCGGCGAGTTCGGGCCGCGGGTGCCGTTCTGGTTCGCAGCGGGTCTGTCCGCCCTGGCCTTCTTCTATGGCCTGATCGTTCTCCCCGAGAGCCTGCCCGTCGAGAAGCGGATGAAGTTCAGCTGGAAGCGCGCCAACCCGGTCGGCGCCCTCATCCTTTTGAAACGGCACACCGAACTCAGCGGCCTCGCGGTCGTGAACTTCCTGCTCTATTTCGCCCACCACGTCTTTTCGGCGGTCTTCGTCCTCTATGCGGCCTATCGCTACGGCTGGGGCCCGAGGGAAGTCGGCCTGCTGCTGGCGCTGGTCGGCGTGCTGGACATGCTGGTGCAGGGCGTTCTGGTCGGACCGGTCGTCAAACGGCTGGGCGACCGGATGACCATGGTGCTGGGGCTGGTCGGCGGCACGCTCGGCATCGCGGCCATGGGCTGGGCGCCCGACGGCCTCTGGTTCATTGTCGCAATGCTGCCCAACGCCCTGTGGGGCCTTGCCATGCCGACCCTGCAGTCCCTGATGACGCGCCGCGTCGGCGAGGACGAACAGGGTCAGCTGCAGGGCGCGAACATGAGCGTCGCCTCGATCGCCGGCGTCATGTCGCCGCTGTTCTTCGGCTGGGTCTATTCCTTCTCCGTCGGGGACGGCGCGATAGAGACGCGCCTCTGGATCGCAGACGTCCTGGCTCCCGCGTCGGCCGGAATTCAGCTCGCCGCCGTGCGGATCCTGACCGATCCGGGTCTGGCCTTCTATCTGGCGGCCGTCGCCCTGTTGCTGGCGGCTGTGATCGGCTGGTGGGTCGGGCGTCAGGCGGAACGTCAGGAATCGGCAGCCGTTGAGGCGTCACCGACGCCTTGATACGGTCCAGAATCCGTAGCGGAATGGTCCGGCTTTCGATCTTCTGACCTATCGGATGACCATGAAAACACCTGCCGTCGCCCTCGCCGCCGTTCTGATCCTTGCCGGTCTCGGCCAATCGACCGACAGCCGGGCCCAGGACGGAGTCTTCGCGGACGACCGCGTCGTCCCCGGCGACGCCCTGGCGATGAAGTCCAGCTTCGCCCCCGTGGTGCGCACCGCAGCGCCCGCCGTGGTCAATGTCTCCGCGCGCGGCGTCCAGCAGGTGCAGGACCCCTTCTGGTCGATGTTCGGGCAGGGCCCCCGCGCGCAGCAGGTCGGTTCGGTCGGTTCCGGCGTCATCGTCCGCGCCGACGGGGTGGTGGTGACCAACTATCACGTCATCAACGGCATGCAGCAGATCAGGGTCGTGCTGAACGACCGCCGCGAGTTCGACGCCCGCATCATTCTCGCCGACGAGCGTTCGGACCTTGCCGTGCTGCAGCTGGAGGGCGTCAATGAGCGCCTGCCGACCCTGAACATCGACGACCGCGAGGAACAGCAGGTCGGCGATCTGGTGCTGGCCATCGGCAATCCGTTCGGGGTCGGCCAGACGGTGACAAACGGCATCATCTCGGCCCTGAACCGGACCGAGACGGGCATCTCCGACAGCGGCTCCTTCATCCAGACCGACGCAGCCATCAATCCGGGCAACTCCGGCGGCGCCCTGGTCGACATGGACGGCGACCTGATCGGCATCAATACGGCCATCTTCTCGCGCTCGGGTTCGTCCTCTGGCGTCGGCTTCGCCGTGCCCGCGGCGGCCGTGCGCCGGGTGGTGGATTCCGCCGTCGGCGGCGCCACCGCCGTCATCCGCCCCTGGCTGGGCGTGAAGGGTGAGACCGTCAGCGCCGACGTGGCCCGCAGCCTCGGCCTCGACCGGCCGCAGGGCCTGGTGGTCACCGAGGTCTGGCCGGACGGGCCCGGCGACCGCGCCGACCTGCGGATGGGGGACATCATCACCGCCATCGACGGCGCCGAGGTCAACAGCCAGGGCGGCCTCAACTTCCGCGTCGGCACCCGTGAGCCCAATGAGACCGTCCGGGTATCCGTGCTGCGCGACGGCCGGCCGCTGATCGTGGACGCGCGCGTGCAGCGCTTGCCGGGGAATGCGGATGTGCAGGGCGCGCTGGTGATCCAGTCGGGCGGCCTGACCGGCGCCCAGGTTCTGGCCCTGAATCCCGCCCTCGCCGACAGCCTCGGCGGCGATCCCTTCGCCACCGGCGTGGTCGTCGGCCGCGTCGCGTCCAACAGCTACGCCCGGCGAGGCGTCGGCCTCCAGACCGGCGACGTCATCATGGCCGTCAACGACCGCGCGGTGACCTCGCCGCAGCAACTCGCCAACCTGCCGCGCGGATCGCAGCTGCTGGTCGAGCGGCGCGGACAGCGCGGCGTGCTGGTGGTGCGTTAGGTCTTCTTGATCGGAGACCCAATGGACCAGGTATGGCCGAACGGGTCGCGCAGCTGGCCGTAGCGGTCGCCCCAGAACTGATCCGAAAGCGGGAACAGGGGCACGCCGCCGGCCAGGATGGCCCGGTTCCACCATTCGTCGGCGTCGTCGACCTGCAGGTGGATGGTGACCCCCTTGGGGACCATGTCCTGCTCGTGGCCATATTCGGGAAACTCGTCGTGCAGAAGGACGTCGCCGCCGTTGATCCTCAGATAGGCGTGCATCAGCCGCTCGCCGTCCTCGGCCGGCATGCGCCGCACTTCCTCGGCCCCGAAGGCGCGAGTGTAGAATTCAATTGCCGCCTGACCACCCCGCGAAGGAATGGTCAGGTGGGGGGTGACGCCCGTCGTCGGGCCCTGTGCGGTGTGGTCGTCAGCCAAGTCGCGCTCTCCTCGCTTCGCAGCCACACTAACGCGTGAAATGCGCGCCCGGAACGCCTATCTGTGAGCGTCCATGACCGACCTGTTCGAAGCCTCCGGCATCCATCCTCCTGACGCGCCGCTGGCTGACCGGCTGCGGCCGCGCACGCTGGAAGAGGTCGTGGGTCAGGATCATCTCCTGGGCGACGGCGGACCGATCCGGCGCATGGTCGAGGCCGGACGCCTCGGCTCCATGATCCTCTGGGGGCCGCCGGGCACCGGCAAGACCACCATCGCCCGCCTTCTGGCCCAGGCGGCGGGCTATCAGTTCCAGCAAATCAGCGCCGTCTTCTCCGGCGTCGCCGATCTGAAGAAGGCGTTCGAGGCCGCCCGGATGCGCCGCGCCGCCGGCCAGTCGACCCTGCTGTTCGTCGACGAGATCCACCGCTTCAACCGCGCCCAGCAGGACGGCTTCCTGCCGTTCGTGGAGGAGGGGATCGTCACCCTCGTCGGCGCCACGACCGAGAACCCGTCGTTCGAGCTGAACGGCGCCCTGCTGTCCCGGTCACAGGTCTATGTGCTGCAGCGGCTGGACGACGCGGCGCTCGATCAACTGTTGATTCGGGCCGAAGCGCAGGAGGGCAAGACCCTGCCCCTGACCCCGGAATCGCGCCACGCCCTGGTGGCCCTGGCCGACGGCGACGGCCGCTATCTGCTGACCATGTCCGAGGTGCTGTTCGACCTGACCTCGACGGAGCCGCTGGATGTCCAGGCCCTCGCCGGCATCCTGCAGAAACGCGCGCCCGCTTACGACAAGAGCAGAGAAGAGCACTATAACCTCATATCTGCGCTGCATAAATCTGTTCGAGGTTCCGATCCCGACGCCGCCCTCTACTGGCTGGCGCGGATGCTGAACGGCGGCGAGGATCCGCTCTATCTGGCGCGCCGCATCGTGCGCATGGCGGTGGAGGACATCGGCGAGGCCGACCCTCTGTCCCTGCTGGTCGCCAATGCGGCCAAGGACACCTACGACTTCCTCGGCTCTCCCGAGGGCGAACTGGCGCTGGCCCAGGCCGTCGTCCACCTCGCCACCGCGCCCAAATCGGTCGGGGTGTACGAAGCCTTCAAGGCGGCGAAGCGGGCCGCCGCCGAGACCGGCTCGCTCATGCCCCCGGCCCACATCCGCAACGCCCCCACGAGGCTGATGAAGTCGCTCGGCTACGGCCAGGGCTACCAGTACGACCCCGACACGCCCGAGGGCTTCTCCGGCGCGAACTTCTTCCCCGACGGGATGGAGCGCCGCGTCTTCTACGCCCCGAAGGGCGAGGGGCATGAGGTCAAGGTGAAGGAGCGCCTCGACCGCTGGGCGGCGCTGCGGGCGGCGCGGCAAAAGGATGGAAATTGAACCTCAACCAGATCACCGTCGAGGTCGCCGACATCCCCCGCGCCCGTGGCTTCTACCAGCGGCTCGGGCTGGAGCTGATCGTGTCGAGCGACCACTACGCCCGCTTCCTCTGCCCGGGCGGCGCGACCTTCTCGATCCACCTGGCGGAGGCTCCCGCGCCCGGCGGGACGATGGTCTATTTCGAATGCGACGACCTCGACGCCCGTGTCGCGGCCCTCAAGGCGGCCGGCATCGTCTTCGACAGCGACCCGGAGGACCAGCGATGGCTCTGGCGCGAGGCGCGCCTGCGTGACCCCGACGGCAACCGGATGTGCCTGTATTTCGCCGGCGAAAACCGCGTGAACCCGCCGTGGCGGGTCCCGGCGGGCTGACGTTGCCGTAACGGCGGTTTTGGGTCTAGCTTCCGCGCCATCGATCAACCTTGGGAGGGGAAGATGAGCGATATGACCGTGAGGACGCCGTGGCACCTGTGGGCCATCGGCGCTGTCGCCCTGCTGTGGAACGGTTACGGCGGCTACGACTATGTGATGACCCAGACCAACAACGCCGCCTATCTGGCGCAGTTCACGGCTGAGCAGCGGGCCTATTTCGAGAACTTCCCGATGTGGATGGAGGCCGTCTGGGCGATCGGCGTCTGGGGCGGGGTTCTCGGGGCCTTGCTGCTGCTTCTGCGCAGCAAATGGGCCTTTCAGGCATTCCTGGCCTCACTGATCGCCTTCGCCGTCAGCGTGGTCTACGGCCAGATGTCGGGCGGCTCCGCCGTGATGGGCACGACCGGGATGGTGTTCAGCGCCGTCATCTTCGTGCTCGGTCTGGTCTTCGTCATGTACAGCCGGATGATGGTCCGCAAGCGCGTCCTGCGCTGAGGGGCTGACGGACGGTCGGTCTTTCGCTTATGCAGGCGCCGTGACCGACCGTTCCCCCGTTTCCCTGTCCGAGGCCGAGATCGCCGCCGTCCGCTCGTGGGTGATCCACGAGGACGAGGCCGTGATCGCCTTCAACAAGCCCGCCGGCCTGTCCAGCCAGGGCGGCCGTATCCAGGCGCACACGCTGGATGATCTGCTCTGGGCCTTTGCCCGCTCGAACGGGAAGCGGCCTGATCTGGTGCACCGGCTGGACCGCGACACCTCGGGCGTGATTCTGGCGGCGAAGACCAAGCCGGCCGCCGGATTCCTCGGCAAGGCCATGCAGGCGCGGCGGTTCAGGAAGACCTATCTGGCCCTGCTGTCCGCCGCCCCGGAGCCCAGGGCAGGGACCATCGAAACACCCTTGCTGCGGCAGGAGATCGGCCGCGAGAGCTATATGCGCGCCGTCACGCCCGATACGCCGGGCGCGCAGGCGGCCCTGAGCCGCTACCGCACGCTTTCCGCCACCGACGACGGCGCGCTCGTCGAGCTGGACCCCGCCACCGGGCGAATGCACCAGCTGCGCGTTCACATGGCCTCAATCGGCCGACCGCTGGCCGGGGACGCCCGCTATGGCGGCGCCCTGACCTTCGCCGGCCGCGCCGCGCCGCGGCTGATGCTGCACGCGGCGAAGCTGGTGTTTCCACACCCGGAAGGCGGCTACCGCACGGTCGAGGCGCCGCCGCCCGAGGATTTCGAGGCGCTGAAGGCCGCGGCGGGGCTTTAGGCCCTCCGGAACCACGCTGTCCGACTCGCGCTATTCTCCACACGTCCGGAGACCCGCCATGACCCGCCTGACCCTGACCCTGCCCCTGATCGCCGCCGCCGGTCTGGCGTTGTCGGCCTGCGCCAGCCTCGCCCCATACGGAGCCCAGATGGGGCCGGGCGGGCAGGGCTATGCCGAGCAGCGGATTGAATCCAATCGCTTCCGCGTCACCTACAACGGCGTCGGCGCCCCCGGGCCGGTCATGGACATGGCGCTGTTGCGGGCCGCGGAGCTCACCACGGCCGAGGGTTATGACTGGTTCGAGGTGACCCAGCGCTGGACCGACGGCCGCCCGGAGAGCGCCGGCGGCCTGCGGTCCAGCGTCGGCGTCGGCTACGGCGCCGGGCGTGGGTCGGGACGCTATGGCAGCTATTCGACGTCAGGTGTCGGCGTCGGCGTCGGGCTGAATTTCAGCGGCCCCTCGCCGACCTCGACCACGCTTGAGGTGGTGATGGGCAACGGGGCGCGTCCGGACCGGCCGAACGCCTATGACGCCCGCGGCGTCCAGGACGGGCTGCGGCGGTAGGAGTGGTTAGTGGTTAGTGGTTAGT
>DDSO01000082.1 GCA_002343425.1 Brevundimonas sp. UBA2388 | reverse complement strand
AAGAAGAACGTCCATCCGGGCAAGCTGCTCTCCACCTCGCAGGAAGTGGAAGTGCAGGTTCTCGAGGTCGATCCGGTCAAGCGCCGCATCTCGCTGGGCCTCAAGCAGGCCCAGGACAATCCGTGGGACGCCTTCGTGGCCGCCAACCCGATCGGCTCGACCGTCGAGGGCGAGGTCAAGAACGCCACCGAGTTCGGCCTGTTCATCGGCCTGGACAACGACATCGACGGCATGGTGCACCTGTCCGACCTGGACTGGAACGTCTCCGGCGAGGAAGCCATCCAGCGCTATCGCAAGGGCGAGACCGTCAAGGCCAAGGTGCTGGACGTCGACGTCGAGAAGGAACGCGTCTCGCTCGGCATCAAGCAGCTGGGCGGCGATCCGATGGAAGGCGATGTCTTCAAGAAGGGCCAGCAGATCACCGTCACCGTGACGTCGATCGAGACCGGCGGCATCGAGGTCAAATTCGGTGAAGACGACGCCCCGGCGACCGCCTTTATCCGCAAGTCCGACCTGTCGCGCGATCGCGCCGAGCAGCGCACCGAGCGCTATTCGGTCGGCGACCGCGTCGACGCCATGGTCACCGGCATCGACAAGGCCTCGCGCCGCGTCTCGGTGTCGATCAAGGCCCTGGAAATGAAGGACGAGGCCTCGGCCATCGAACAGTTCGGTTCGTCCGACTCGGGCGCTTCGCTGGGCGACATCCTGGGCGCGGCCATGCGTGAGAAGGCGGCGTCGAAGGAATAGTCTCCTTCGTCATCGTGAGAACGATCAGGCGGCCGGAGCGATCCGGCCGCCTTTTTCGTTGTCCGGGGCCGTACCACATTGACGGTACGCACCGCGTTCGCGTCCGTTAACCGACATTTCCGTGGTGAATACGTCACGAGGCCTTTTTCCCCCGACAGGTGAAGGCTAGGGTGGGGTTGCATCCTGCGTTCGGATGCGCCCGTATGCGTCCGGAACGCACGAAACAGGGCGGGGGCCTGACCATATGATCAAGTCAGAGCTGATCGAGAAGCTCGCAGCCGAGAACACCCACCTGACCCATGCCGAGGTCGAGCGGGTGGTCAATATCGTCCTTGGGCGAATGGTGGATTCGCTGGGTGACGGCGGTCGCGTCGAGCTTCGCGGCTTCGGCGCCTTTTCCGTACGGGGCCGCCCGGCGCGGGCCGGGCGCAATCCGCGGACCGGCGAAACCGTCGACGTGCCCGCCAAGGCGGTGCCCTTCTTCAAGAGCGGCAAGGAGCTGCGCGAGCGGCTGAACGCCGGGGACGCCTGACGCCATGGGAATGATCGCCGAGTTCAAGGACTTCATTTCGCGCGGCAACGTTATCGATCTGGCGGTTGGCGTCATCATCGGCGCGTCGTTTGGAAAGATCGTCACCAGCCTGGTTGAACAGGTGGTCATGCCGCCGATCGGCCTGCTGCTCGGCCGCGTCGATTTCTCCAACCTGAAATGGGTGCTGTCGCCCGAGGATCCGGCGACCGTGGCCATCGAGGAAGTGGCCATCCAGTACGGCGCCTTCATCAACACCCTGATTCAGTTCGTCATTGTCGCCTTCGTCATCTTTCTGATGGTCAAGGCGATCAACAAGATGCGCCGCGAGAAGGCGGCCGAGCCGGAGGCTCCGGCGGCGCCGACCGCGACCGAGGCCCTGCTGGCCGAGATCCGCGACGAACTGAGGGCCCGGCCGAAGGGCTAGACCCCCCTCACGCTGCGGAAGTCGCCATCTGTTGCTCTGCGGGTGCGCGAACGGCCGCGTCGGCCCTGGCGGGCACGGGTCTCAGACACATGGCGTAGTCGCCGTCGTAGGGGGTCGGCGACCACAGGGCCGGATCAGGACCGCCGGGCGCGAACCGCACATGGCAATGCCCCCAGCCGCCCTCGCGCCGCGTGCCCCGGGCGTGGTCGCCCAGCCGTTCCAGCAGATGCGGGCTGACCATCTGGATACGCAGCTTGGCGGCGCCCATCCGGCGGGCGCTGTCCTTCAGGGCGTCCATCAGGGCGGGAATGGCCGTGACGTCGTCGGCGAGCGCCTCGAGATCGAGGATTTCCAGAACCGGTGGCTCGAGAATGTTGGACTTGGCCATCATGGCCATGGCGTAGCCGGTGATTCCGGCCCCCCGGTTGAAGGCGAGCACCAGCGGCGGATCGGTCAGGTCGGGGTCGGCCAACCGCCAGCGGAGAATCTCGGGGCTGCGGTCGGCCAGCAGCCGGCCTTCGGCGCGCAGGGCCGCCCAGAATGCGGCATACCTCGATTGATCCCGGAAATCGCTGAGCACCGTCACGCCCTGCGGCAAGTCCAGGCGGGGCTTCGCCGACAGGCGGCGGTTCAGCAGCCGTTCGCCCCAGCGGGACACGATGTCGGGCGCCAGCCGGTAGGCGGCCCGGTAAAACCGGCCGCCGGCCAGCGTCAGCGGATTTATGATCCAGCTCAGTTTCAGCGCATGGGTCGGCTCGGGCCAGGGGCTCATGCCGTGGCGGACGTACAGGGGTTGGGACCTTGGATTGGCGTTGAAGACGTAGGCGGCGAACATGCCCGGCTGGCGGGCGAAGTCGCCGAGCAATTGCGTGCTGGCCCCGCGAACCGGCGGGGTCACGATGATCGAGAAGCCCGTCGCGCCATGCAGCGACTGATCGTTCAGCCAGAATCGCTGGACCAGATTGCCGACATGTCCGGCCGGCTGGCCGTCCGGACCGTCGACGACCCAGCCCGCGGGCGCGCCCGCGCTGATGCGCGCCGGATTGGCGTGCATCCATCGCCACCCGTCCAACGACCTCTGGGGCCAACCCACATGGCGGTGCAACGCCTGGAGAGCGGGAAAGTCCGTTTCGGTAGTTGGACGGCTGGGCATGGCAGGCGGATGTCTCATTGTGAGGCGAACCCCGCCCCATGAAGCCTGACACAGCAGCAGTCGGGCCATTCAGACACGAAGACGTCACCCCCTGATTCCGGTTTGACTCACGGGCGATTTGGAACAAAGAGTGAACAATCTGATCTCCGGACCTCCATGACCCCTGCTCGCGCGCTCTCGTCAGACGTCTATCCCGAGCGGCCCGCGCCGCTGGAAGAGGCGTGCGCGGCAGAGCCCCGCGACATGGCGGCCCTGCTACTGTTCGCCCTGTCGCGGCGGATCGGGGACGACCGGCGGCCGGTTCTGGTGACCGCGCCGCGGGTTTGGTTCGCGGAGTATGGACGGCCGTACGGACCGGGTGCGGCGGGCGTTCCGCTGATCCTGGCCCCGACCACGACGGCGGCCGAGGCGCTGTGGACCCTGGAACAGGCCCTGCGGTCGGGGGCCGTGGCCCTGGCGCTGGGGGCGGTGGACGGGGCGAGCTTGGCCCAGACGCGGCGGCTGGATTTCGCGGCGAAACAGGGCGAGGCGGTGGGGCTGATCCTGCCCCGTCGACTGGACGGACTTAGCGCGGCGCGGCGGCGCTGGCGCATCTCGACCTTCGAAAGCGCGACGGACCCCGACGATCCCCGGGCCCCCGGTCCGGCGCGGCTGATCGCCGAACTGGTTCGCGGCCGGGGCGAGCGGCCCGGCGCCTGGATGCTGGAGCAGGATGATGAGACGCATCGTCTCCGTCTGGCTGATCGACTGGCCGGTGACGGTCTGGCGGCGATCGGCCACGCGGGCGCGCCGTCCGGCCTCGCCGCCTGACCCCGCCCTTGATCCGCAGAACCCGTTCGCCCTGATCCTGAAGAACAGCCGGGGCGCGGCGATCCTGCACGCCCTCAATCCGGCCGCGCGCCGGGCCGGCCTGCGCCGGGGTCAGACCCAGGCCGACGCCCGGGCCATGATCCCGCAACTGATCTGCAAGCCCGCCGACCCCGAGGCCGACGCCCGCGCCCTGACGGCGCTGGCCGTCTGGGCCGAGCGTTGGTCGCCGTCGGTCAGCCTCGATCCGGCAGGCGAGGGGCTGGAGGGTCTGTTCCTCGACGTCACGGGCGCCGCCCACCTGTTCGGTGGCGAAAAGGCCCTGCTGGCCCAGATCCGCGACCGGCTGGCGGAGGCCGGGATACCGGCCCGCACCGCCCTGGCCTCGACGCCCGGCGCAGCCTGGGCGCTGGCCCGCTGGGGCGAGGCGGGGGGCGAGGGGGCGATCGCGGACGAGGACACCGTCCGGGACCGACTGGCGCCCCTGCCGGTCGAGGCCCTGCGGATTGACGCGCACACGCTGGCGCAGGCGCGGCGGTTCGGGCTGAAGCGGATCGGCGACCTCTATCCCATGCCGCGGGCGGGGCTGGCGCGGCGGTTCCGCGACGGGGCGGGCGTGGGGCTGGTCCAGCGGCTGGATCAGGCCCTGGGGTTCGCGGGCGAGGCCCTGACGCCGGTGCGGCCGCCGCCGAAATACCGGGCGTGGCGGACCTGGATGGAGCCGGTCGAGGATATCGAGGGCGTGGCGGCGCGGCTGGCGGAACTGGCCGCCGACCTGTCCGCGCCGCTGGTGCGCGACGGGCAGGGGGCGAAGGCCCTGACCCTGACCGGCTTCCGGTCCGACGGCGGGACGACGCATTTGTCCGTGCGCATGGGCCGGCCGGGGCGGGACGCGGCCATCTGGCTGCGCCTGTTCCGCGAGGCGGGGCTGGGGCGGCTCGAACTGGGCTTCGGCCTCGACGCCCTGATGCTGACCGCCGACGCCGTCGAGCTCATGACACCGCGGCAGGGCGCGCTGGAGAGCGAGGCGGAAGCGAAACAGGCCGAGAGCCTGGCCGCCCTGATCGACCGGCTGACGGCGCGGCTGGGCGAGGACCGGGTGCTGACGCCCGAGCCGGTGGACAGCTGGATTCCGGAGCGGGCCGAGCGGTGGCGGCCGGCGTTGGGGCGGTCGCCGGCGGCGGCGAACGGCGATGCGGGACGCCGCCCCATCCTGCTGCTTGATCCGCCGGAGCCGGTGGAGGCCATCGCCGAACTGCCCGACGGCGCCCCGGCCCGCTTCACCTGGCGCAGGCTGTCGCGGCGGGTGACCCGCGCCGACGGGCCCGAACGGCTGTCGCCCGAATGGTGGCGGCCCCGGCCGGACGACCGGCAGGTGCGCACGCGCGACTACTATCGCGTCGAGGATGACGCGGGCGGGCGCTACTGGCTGTTCCGGGAAGGGCTTTATGGCCGCGAGTTTTCCGGCGCGGCGGAGGAGCGGGCGCCGTCGTGGTGGATGCACGGGGTGCTGCCGTGACCGGCTGGGACGGCCAGTATGCCGAGCTCGGGGCCATGACCAATTTCAGCTTTCTGGAGGGGGCGTCGCATCCCGGCGAGCTGATGATGCAGGCGAAATCGCTGGGGCTGGCCGCCGTCGGGGTGGCGGACCGCAATACGCTGGCGGGCATGGTGCGGGCGCTGATGGGGGCGGAGGACGTTGACCTCCCGCTGGTCGTCGGGTCGCGGCTGGGCTTCACCGACGGGACGGAGCTGATCGTCTTTCCGCGCAACCGGGCTGCCTATGGCCGGCTGTGCCGGTTGCTGTCGCTGGGCAAGAGCGAGGCGGTGCCGCAGGCGGGCGCCGATCCCGAGGCCGACCGTATTGAAAAGGCCGAGACGCGGCTGACCTTCGAACAGGCCGTAGCCATGGGCGAAGGCATGATCGCGCTCGCCCCGGCGCCAGAGCAGCCCGATGGGGCGTTCGAGGCGCGGCTGGCGGCCTGGCGAAGGCGCTGGCCCGACGACCTGTATCTGGCGGCGGCACCGCTGTGGCGGGGCGACGACCGCAAGCGGCTGAACCGGCTGGCGGCGATGGCGCATCGCACGGGGGCGCCGATGATCGCCACCAACGCCGTGCTGTACCACCACCCCGACCGACGGACGCTGCAGGACGTCCTGACCTGCATCCGCGAGGGCACGACGATCGACAGGGCCGGACGGCGGCTGCAGGCCAATGCCGAACGGCATCTGAAGCCGCCGGCGCAGATGGCGCGGCTGTTCCGGGGGCATGAGGCGGCGCTGGCGCGGACCATGGCGGTGGCGCGGGCCTGCACCTTCTCGCTCAGGGAGCTAAGCTATCAGTACCCGGACGAACCGGTCCCGCCGGGCTATTCCGCCCAGGGCTGGCTGGCCCGGCTGACGCTCAAGGGCGCGCGGTCGCGCTGGCCCGGCGGCGTCCCGAAGGCGATCCGGGCGATCATCCTGAAGGAGCTCCGGCTGGTTCGGGAGCTGAAATACGCCCCCTATTTCCTGACCGTGAACGACATCGTCGCCTGGGCCCGCGCCCGGCCCGATCCGATCCTGTGCCAGGGGCGCGGCTCGGCGGCCAATTCGGTGATCTGTTTCTGTCTGGGGATCACCAATGTCGATCCCACCCGGCAGGAGGTGCTGATCGAGCGGTTCATCTCCTCGAACCGGTCCGAGCCGCCCGACATCGACGTCGATTTCGAGCACGAGCGGCGCGAGCAGGTGATGCAGTACGTCTATCAGCGCTACGGCCGCGACCGGACGGGGATTGTGGCGACCATCATCCACTACCGGCCGCGCTCGGCGATCCGCGACGTGGGCAAGGCCCTGGGGCTGACCGAGGACGTCACCGCCCGGATGGCCGACACGGTCTGGGGGTCATGGGGCTCGGAGGTGAAGGACGAGCACGTCGACCGGGCCGGGCTGAGCCGTGACGACGTGCGGATGAAACTGGCCCTCGAACTGACCGCTGAGCTGATCAAATTCCCCCGCCATCTGAGCCAGCACGTCGGCGGCTTTGTGCTCAGCCAGACGCCGCTGATCGAGATCGTGCCCATCGGCAATGCGGCCATGGCCGACCGGACCTTCATCGAATGGGACAAGGACGACATCGACTTCCTCAAGTTGATGAAGGTCGATGTGCTGGCGCTGGGCATGCTGACGGCGATGAAGCGGGCGTTCCGGATGATCGAGACCACCTACGGCCGGCCCCTGCCCGACACCGCGGCCGTGCCGGTCGAACGGCGCGGGGTCTATCGCATGCTGTGCCAAGCGGATTCGGTCGGGGTCTTCCAGGTCGAGAGCCGGGCGCAGATGTCGATGCTGCCGCGGCTGCGGCCGGTGGAGTTCTACGATCTGGTGGTCCAGGTCGCCATCGTCCGGCCCGGTCCGATCCAGGGGAAGATGGTGCACCCCTATCTGCAGCGGCGGCTGGAGCGGCGGACCCATGAGGCGCGGCACGGCGCGGGCAGCTACCACTTCTCCATGCCGGGCTCGGCCGCCGATCCGGACGAACTGGCCAATGTGCTGCGCAAGACCCTGGGCGTGCCCCTGTTCCAGGAACAGGCGATGAAGATCGCCATGGTCGCGGCCGAGTTCACCGGCGAGGAGGCCAACGGCCTGCGCCGGGCCATGGCCACCTTCCGGCACAACGACACGATCGGCAATTTCGAGGAGAAGATGGTCGGGCGGATGATCGCGCGCGGCTATGACGCCGATTTCGCGCAGAACTGTTTCAACCAGATCAAGGGCTTCGGCGAATACGGCTTCCCCGAGAGCCACGCCTGTTCCTTCGCCCATCTGGTCTATGTCTCGGCCTGGGTGAAGTGGCTGTATCCCGATGTCTTCGCGGCCTGTCTGCTGAACAGCCAGCCGATGGGCTTCTATGCCCCGGCCCAGATCGTCCGCGACGCGCGCGAACATGGCGTCGAGGTGCGGCACCCCGATGTCAACGCCAGCGACTGGGACGCCACCCTGGAGCCGCGCCCGCGCCGGCGGCGGCGGGCGCTGCGGCTGGGGATGCGGTCGATCGACGGGTTCAAGTCGGTCTGGGCCGAGGCGATCATGGAAGCCCGCGCCGACGGGCCGTTCGCCGATCTCGACGACCTGCGCCGCCGCGCCGCCCTGACGCCCCCGGCGCTGGACCGGCTGGCCGAGGCGGACGCATACGGCTCGCTCGACCTGACCCGTCGGCAGGGGGTGTGGGCGGCCAGGGGGTCGGCCCCGGCGTCGTCCGCGCCCCTGTTCGAGGCCATGGGGCTGAACGAGGCCGACGGCCGTCCGCCCGAGGCCCTGCCACTTCTGGCCGCGTCGGAGGAGGTGGTCGGCGACTACCAGACCATCCGCCTGTCGCTGAAGGGCCATCCGGTCGCCTTCCTGCGTGACCGGCTGACGGGCGTGGGGGCTCTGACGGCGAAGGCCTATCCGGGGCTGGCGAACGGCCGGCGCGTCGTGGTCGGCGGGGTGGTGCTGGTCCGCCAGCGGCCCGGCACGGCCAAGGGCGTCTGTTTCATGACCCTCGAGGACGAGACCGGCGTGGCCAATCTGGTCCTCTGGCCCGATGTGTTCGAGCGGTTCCGGCCTGTGGCGATGGGTGCCCGCATGGTGCTGGCGCGGGGCAAGGTCCAGACCGCCGAGGGCGTGACCCATCTGGTCGTCGACCATCTGGAGGACTGGACCCCGATGCTGGGCCAGCTGACCCCGGACGCCGCGCCGGGCTCAGGCCACGCGCCGGCGCGGGGACGCCATCCGCGGGATGTGCAGGTGCTGCCGGGGTCGCGGGATTTTCACTGAGGGAACCCGGTTCTTGTCATCCCGGACGCCGCGATGACAAGGCGTTCCATCGCCTCCCGTGGGAAGTGGCAACCACACTCCGTTGATGGCATCGTGCCCGGCCCGAAGAGGAGCCGATGATGGCCTGCCGCAGCTTCGTCCGACTAGGCTTCCTCGCGGTGCTGGTGAGCGCGCCAGTCATTGCGGGCGCGCAGGATCGCCAGATATTTTCCGACCGGTTGGTGACCATATCGGTCGCCGAAGACCGACCGCACACAATCGCTTATTCGATCGTCATCGAAGCGGGACTACCCGTTTACGCGCGAACCGGGGCGGAGCTGGAAAGCCGCTCGTGGACGGCGACGCGAACTTCCGAAAGAGGCGCTGAAACCATCCACTCCGACGCCTGTCCCGCGTTGCGAACGATCGCGCTGTCTTTCGCGACCTTGCCGCCGATACGGGTCCGGCCGATGCCATCCGTCGCTCATGGCGGCGAGCCCGGCGCGGCCCTGCCGATGTCGCCGACAAGGAAGGACGGCTTCTCGACCCGTCTGGCGTTCGCGTCCGAGACCGATGACGGTTCCTATGCCTCGGTGGAGGTGGCCGGAGGCAACGACTACAGTCGTTGGGGGCATGACGCGGTATCGGCGCTACTGGCGTGCTGGGGGCCGTTGACGCCGACCCCCGCATCCTGAAGCCAGCCCTACCCCCGCCGCTGAAACCGCCACTTCCACACGCGGTACCCCACGATCGGCGCGAACCCGCCGACCAGCGCCGCGATCAGCACTGTCCAGAACCCCCCGCCGAGGCCGTACTCGCCGACCGCCGCCCCGACCCCGGCCGCGAGCAGCGGGCCGAGGTAAGGGAGCCATGACGGCGGCTTAGGCATCCACCTTGATGACGCCGCGCCGGATCTGGTCCAGCTCGATGGAGTCGAACAGGGCCTGGAAATTGCCCTCGCCGAACGCCTGGTTGCCCTTGCGCTGGATGATCTCGAAGAAGATCGGACCGAAGGTGTCCTGGGTGAAGATCTGCAGCAGCAGGCCGTCCTCGTCCGAGCCGTCGATCAGGATGCGGTTCAGCCGCATGCGGGCCACGTCCTCGCCGTGGCCCGGCAGACGTTTGTCGATCAGGTCGAAATAGGTCTCGATCGTATCCTGGAAGGGGATGCCGCGACGCTTCAGCTCCTCGACCGTCTCGAAGATGTTGTCGGTGGCCAGGGCGATGTGCTGGATGCCCTCGCCGTTGTAGCGGCGGAGGAATTCCTCGATCTGGGAGCTGTCGTCCTGGCTCTCGTTCAGGGGGATGCGGATGGCGCGGTCGGGCGCGATCATGGCCTGGGACAGCAGGCCGGTCGCCTTGCCCTTGATGTTGAAATATTTCTGCTCCTCGAAGGCGAAGACGTCGCCGTAGAAGCCGGACCAGGTCCGCATCTGGCCGCGCCGGACGTTGTGGGTCAGGTGGTCGAGACTGAACAGGCCGACCGAATTCTTGCGCTCGGACTCCTCCCAGCCCTCGATCTCGTCCCAGCCCTCATAGAGGGAGCCGGCCTCGCCATAGGCGTCGATGATGTAGAGCAGCGAGCCGCCGATGCCCTGCAGCACATAGGCATAGCCGCCGGCCAGGGCACCGCCGTCGTGCCCTTCGGCCGGCTTGGCGCCGCGCGACACCGCGCCCTCGAAGGCCGATTTCGCATCACGGACGCGGAAGGCCATGCCGTTGGCCGAGGGGCCGTGCTCGGCCGCGAAGTCGGCGGCCTGACCCTTGGGCGAGCGGTGGACCAGCAGGGTGATGTCGCCCTGCTTCAGGCGCACGACGTCATTGGCCGGGTTCACATGGGTGGCGGTGAAACCCATCAGCTCCAGCCGGGCGACCATGGCCGCGGGATCCGGACCGGTGAACTCCACGAACTCGAAGCCGTCGACGCCGAGCGGGTTTTCCTTGTCGAGGCGGGCGGCCGCGTCGGTTTGGGGCGCGTCGTGCATGGGGCGTCTCCTGAAAGCGCGTGTCGGCGTTGGCCGCCGTTTGTCGGGCGGAACCTAGTGGCCTGAAGGGCGGAAGCCAAGGCTGGGGGAAGTCACAGAGAGGGGAGCAGGTCGGAGAGGCGTGGGTTCATCACAAAGGGCACGAAGTGTCCTTCGTGATGAACCGACCGGCGGCAGCCTCAGGCGGCGGGCCGTCCCACCACGGCATCGACCGAATTGGTCGTCACCGGGTGATAGCCGGGGCGAGCGCGGGCGTAGAGGGGGGTGGCGATGGCCCGGCCCCAGTCGCTCTCGGCCCACAGGCTGGTGAACAGCGGCAGGACGAATTTGCGCCGGCCCATGGTGGTCAGGAATCGCTCCAGCGTCGGCACGGCCGGCTGGTAGCGGTGCTGGACCGCGATCTGCAGCCAGGCGAAGACGACCTCGGCATTGCCCTCCTCGCGCAGCTTCAGTGTCGCCTCCAGATCCGCCAGCTGGGCCGGGGTCAGCCAGTCGGAACCCGCGGCGCGGCCCTCGGGCCGCCAGGCCAGGAAGCGCTGGCGCTCCTGGGTCGACCAGCCGGACCATGCGATGGCCGAGGCCGGACCGCCAGCGTGGAACGACCGGGCCGCTTCGTCGACCGGCGCAAAGGCGCCCGACACCGGCGGGACCCAGTTCGACGGCATGCCCGGCTGATAAATCCAGGCGTCCATCATCAGCTGGTCTTCCAGGGCGCGGGTCGTGACCAGATGGGTGCGGATGTCCTCGAGGAACATCTCGGTGGTCATAGGCCGGAAGGCGTTGCGCTCGAAATAGCCCTTCAGCCAGGCGTCGAACCGCTCCCGGCCGACGATGCGTTCGATCGTGTTCAGGAAGGCCGCGCCCTTCTCATAGGCGACGTCGGTCAGGCCCTCGTCGGGGTCGCGCCCGGCCAGGTCGAGCTTCAGTCGGGTGTCGGCGGCGGGCAGGTCGGCCAAGGTGGACTGGAGATCGCCCCAGCCGAGCGAGCGCAGCATCAGGGCGCGCTCCGGCCCATAGACCGCCTCCATGATCCGGTTCTCGAAATAGACGGTGAAGCCCTCGTTGAGCCAGAAGTCGTCCCAGGTGGCGTTGGTGACGAGGTTGCCCGACCAGCTGTGCGCCAGCTCGTGCGCCACCAGTGAGACCAGCGACTGGTCGCCGGCGATGATGGTCGGGGTGGCGAAGGTCAGGCGCGGGTTTTCCATGCCGCCGAACGGGAAGCTGGGCGGCAGGATCAGCAGATCGTAGCGACCCCAGAGATAGGGGCCGTAGAGCGCCTCGGCCTCATCGACCATCTCGGCAGTCGGGACCATTTCGGCATGGGCGGCGGCCAGCATCGAGGGCTCGGTCCAGACCCCGGTGCGCTCGTCGATGGCCTGGAAGGCGACGTCGCCGACGCCGATGGCGATCAGATAGGGCGGCACCGGATTGGTCATGCGGAACCGCCAGGCCGTCATGCCGGGCCCGGCGGCCTCGCCGCTGGTGGTCAGGCCCTCGGCGCTCATCACCACCTTCAGGGTGGACGGCGCGGTGATGCGGGCGTCCCAGGTCTGGCGGATGCCGGGGCTGTCCTGGGTGGGTATCCAGGTCCGGGTCAGGATCGCCTGGCCCTGGCTGAACATATAGGGCTGTTGGCCGCCGGCGGTCTGGGCCGGGGTCAGCCATTGCAGGGCGGCGGCGTCTGGCCGGGTGGCGTAGCGGATGATGATCCGGCGCTGTTCGCCGGCGGCGAAGGCCGGGAAGCGGATGGTCAGCGGCTGGCCCATGTGCGGGGATTCAGCGCCGGTCCGGAACTGCAGCGGAGCGCCCGACGCGTCCCGCACCTCCTGGATGTCGAGGTTGCGGACGTCGAGAATGATCTCGGTCGCGCCCGACTCGGCCGTGATGTCCAGCGCCGCCGTGCCCGACAGGGTGCCGGTCGCGAAGTCGGTGGTCAGGTCGAGGGCGATGTGTTTGACCCGGGCGATCTCGGGTCGCGCATGGGAATGGACGTCGCGCACATACTGGATCGGCGCCGTCGCCGGGGCCGCGACCGGCGGCATGTCCGACCCCGGGCCGAAGCCCGAACCAAAGCCCGGCATCATGGCGCAACCGCCCAGGGCCGCGGCGAGCGCGATTGTGGAGACCATTCCAAGCTTGCGGATCATTGAGCGTCCTTGACCAAAGGCCCCGCCGACCTTGTGCGGTCGGTCCGGCCGGGTTTGTTTCCCGCCGGGACA
This sequence comes from Brevundimonas sp. UBA2388, assembly GCA_002343425.1. GTDB lineage: Bacteria > Pseudomonadota > Alphaproteobacteria > Caulobacterales > Caulobacteraceae > Brevundimonas. The sequence goes on along the minus strand of DDSO01000082.1, from coordinate 1,704 downwards.
ACGCCCCGGCAGGGCAAAAAGATCAAGAGGGCGCCAAAACCGGGGGCCGGTTGCGCGCCTTGAACAGCCGTCCGCGCTCGGCGAACAGGACGCTTGCCAGCGCCGCCAGACCCAGGGCGACGAAGCCGATGGTCATGGGGGCGGCCGAGCCGTTGAACTGCTGACCGATCAGGAAACCCAGCGAGGCCCCGAAGGTCGTGGAGATGAACCCCTGGGCCGAAGACGCCGTGCCGGCGATATGGCCCATCGGCTCCATCGCCATCGCGCCGAAATTGCCGGCGATGAAACCGAAGCAGAACATGGTCAGGGCCTGAAGTACCGCGAAGGTCCAGATTGTCTCATGCCCGGTGATCGCCACCGCCGCATGGATGGCCGAGAAGGTGATGAAGCCCAGCAGGGCCGTGTGCGAGATCAGCCGTGATCCCAGCTTCTCCACCAGCCGCGCGTTCAGCAGCGACGCCACGGCGATGCCGCCGGCGACCGCGCCGAACACGACCGTGAACAGCTGCGGCTCGTGGAAGACGTCGAAGAAGATCTGCTGGCTGGAGTTGATGAAGCCGAACAGGGCCCCCGAGATGGCGGTAATGGCCAGGGTATAGCCCATCGACTGCCGGTTGCTCAGGGCCTCGCGGAAGGCCGAGGCGATGCGGCCGACCTGGATCGGCATTCTGTTTTCGGGATGGAGCGTCTCGGGCAGGCGGATGGCGGCCCAGATCGCGAAGGCGGCGCCGCCGACGGCGAGCACGCCGAACACCCAGGGCCAGGGCGCCACGGTCAGGATCAGCTGGCCCAGCGCCGGGGCCAGGATGGGCACGCCGAGGAAGACCAGGAAGCTCAGCGACATGACCCGGGCCATGGTCCGCCCGGAATAGCGGTCGCGGACGATCGACACGGCCAGCACGCGCAGGGCGGCGGCGCCGATCCCTGTGCCGACCCGCGCGGCGATCAGCAGTTCGAACGTCGGCGAGAAGGCCGCGAGCACGCTGAACAGGACATAGAGGGCCAGGCCGACCATCAGAACCGGCTTGCGGCCGAACCGGTCGGCCAGCGGACCGTAGATGATCTGGGTCACGCCGAAGCCGAGCAGATAGGCGGTGATGACCCACTGCCGGCTGTTCTCCGAGGTCACGCCCAGCGCGTCGCCGATGGCCGGCAGGGCGGGCAGCATGGAGTCGATGGCCAGGGCGTTCAGCGCCATCATCAGGGCGATCATGCAGACGAACTCGGGGAAGCCCGGCCCCTTGGTCCGGGCGGGCGCGGCGTCTGTCGTCGGGGAGGTCATGCGGGCCAGATGCGCCGATAGGTCGCGAACCGCAACCTTCGGAGCGACAATTCCTGTTGCAGTGCGGTGCGGTCCGCACAAAGGAAAGGGCCGCCGGATCGCTCCGACGGCCCCAACATTGTCTGACCGCGTCTAATGCAGTCGGACCGCAGCCTGAAAGGCGCTCAAATAGCCCAAGGGGCGTAGCGCATCATCAATTCAGGACTGAACCTCCACGAGGCCCAGGTTCGCGGCCACCGCACGCGATTGATGACAATGAGACACTGGATCACCTCCTTTCAGTTGTTGAACGAACACCCTGAATATGGGCCGCGTCGCCGCCGTCTGCAAAGGGCTCATTCCGCCGCAGCGTAGGCCGAGGCCATGAAGGGCGACAGAGTGGCGCCCTGCGCCTGTTGTTCGCGCAGGCTGGGGCGGCGCCG
>DDSO01000094.1:38471-56642 GCA_002343425.1 Brevundimonas sp. UBA2388 | reverse complement strand
TTGAAGCCCTGGAAGATGAAGCCGCAGTGGTCGAGGCGGAATTTGTCGATCTTGCCGGTCGACAGCTTCCACAGGTCATCGACATCAAGGGTGTCGACCCGCCCCTCTTCCGGCCGCAACAGGCCGGACAGGGCGGCGATCAGGGTCGACTTGCCCGAGCCCGACGGACCCATGACCATGGTCAGGTCGCCGTGGCGGGCGTCGAAGTCCACGCCCTTCAGCACCTCGATGAAGGACTTGCCGGACTTGAACCGCTTTACGAGACCCTTGGCCTCGATGGCGAAGTCGCCGTGCTTGCCGTGAGTCTTTGTCGGGCTCATCGCAGCAGATCCGCAGGCTGGCTGTTCTTGAGGATGCCGAGGGACAGCAGGCCCGACAGCATGGCGATGACGACGAGGCCGCCGCCGACGATGATCAGCAGGATGGGCGGCAGGGCGATGATCACGGCATTGGCCATGGCCAGCATCTGCACCAGCAGGGTCAGGCCGATGGCGGCGGCGACGCCGACCAGACCGACCCAGAAGCTGAGCTCCATGACGATGCGGTTCAGCGAACCCATGCCGACGCCGAGCGCCCGCAGCGAGGCGAACTCCTTGATGTTGGCCATGATGGCGCCGCGCAGGGTCTGCCAGGTGATGGCCACGCCGATGATGGTGCCCAGCACGACGCAGCCGCCGATGATGATGACGAGGATGCCTTCCTCGAACATGGCGCCGGCGTTGGCGTCAGCCAGTTCCTGACGCGTCCATGCCTTCCATTGGCCATCGCCGAGGGCGTTCAGCTCGGCGGCGACGCGATCGGCCTGGGCCGGGTCGCGCAGCTTGATCATCAGCGGCCCGACGCGCGGTCCGGTGTCAGCCTGGCCGAGCATCCGCAGTGTGTCCCGCGACATGACGATATTGGCCTGCATCATGTTGGGATAGCCGCGGGTGATGCCCACCACGGTGACGGTCTGGCCATTGTACAGGGCCCGGTCACCGAGCTTGACGCCCAGTTTGGTCACGGCCGTTTCGTCGATGGCGACCGTGTAGGGCTGGCGCAGGGCGTCGACCAATTCCTGCGAGTAGTCGGTGGGAATGGTCACGGCGCCGGGCGTGGTGTCGATGATGCTGGCCTGCACGAACTGCTGGCGCGGCGCGCGCTGGCGGGCGCGGTCGGCCTGGGACATGGTCGGGTCGACGTTCTTGACCGACTGGAACGATCCGCCGGCGCCGTCCAGCGGCTGGACCTCGATCACCTGCGGATTGCGATAGGCCAGCGGAATGAACCGGCGCGGCACGCCCGACGGCCCACCCATCAGGCTGGTGGCGCCCGGCTGCATGATGATGATGTCGGCGCTGGACCGCTCGATGGTCGCGGTGAATCCCTTGCCGATGCCGATGAATACGCCGGTCATGGCGAGCACGAGCAGGCCCGACAGGGCCAGCGCCATGACGGCCGCCATATAGCGGCGCCACTCAAACAGGAGGGTGGAAAGTGCAAGCGACATGGAAACGGCTGAACCCCTGACGTTGACCGCTATCTGACGATGCAAGGCAGCGGGGCCAAGTTAAATCGGGGTAAGGCGAACGCGGGTGTCCTTTCCCTCGCCCTGCCGTGGCGCGCTGGACGGACTTCGTTCATCGTGTCTATGCAGATTGCAACGTCCGGCGACGTCCGCCGGCCCCCTGGGAGATTCCGCAGAATGTCGCTTCGTTCGCTTCGCGCCGCCTTTTCGGCGACCGCCTCGATCGCCGCTGTCGCCGGCGTGATGGCCGTGATGGCCACGCCTTCCACCGCCCGCGCCGACGAAGGCATGTGGACGTTCGACAATTTCCCGATCCAGACGGTGAACGACAAATACGGCACGCGGATCGACCAGGCGTGGCTGGACCGGGTCCGCAACGCCGCCGTCCGCATCCAGGGCTGCTCCGCCTCCTTCGTGTCCGACGAAGGTCTGATCCTGACCAACTGGCACTGTGTCGTCGGCTGCGTGCAGGAACTGTCGACGCCCGAGCAGGACTTTGTGAAAAACGGCTTCCTGACCGCCAACCGCGAGGAAGAGCGTCGCTGCCCCGGCCAGACCGCCGAGGTTCTGGTCGACATCGTCGATGTGACTGACCGGGTGCTGGGCGCCGGCGCCGGGCTTGAGGGCGCGGCCTTCAACGCCGCCCGTACGGCCGAGACCAACGCCATCCAGTCAGAGGCCTGCGCCGCCGATCCGAAATTCAACTGTCAGGTCATCAGCTTCTACCGCGGCGGCCGGTTCGCCCTGTACAAGTTCCGCCGCTACGAAGACGTCCGTCTGGTGTTCGCGCCCGAGAACCAGGCCGCCTTCTTCGGTGGGGACCCCGACAATTTCAACTTCCCGCGCTACGCCCTCGATGCCGGCTTCCTGCGGGCCTATGAGGACGGCCGTCCGGTCGAGAGCCCCGGCTTCCTGCGCTGGAACCCGAACGCCCCGGCCGAGGGCGACCCGGTCTTTGTGGCCGGCAACCCCGGCTCGACCTCGCGCCTGCTGACCATGAGCCAGCTGGAGCGGCTGCGCGACCAGCAGCTGCCGCTGACGTTGATCCAGAACTCGGAACTGCGCGGCCGCCTGCTGGAGTATTCGCTGACTGGCGATGAGGCCAAGCGGGTGTCATTCGATCCGGTGTTCGGCCTGGAGAACAGCTTCAAGGCCCAGTACGGCCAGCATCAGGCCCTGCTGGACCCGGCCTTCCTCGGCGCGCGGCGTGACGCCGAGACCGAGCTGCGCGCCCGCGTGGCTGCCGATCCGGCCCTGGTCCAGCGGATCGGGGACCCCTGGGCGGACCTGGAGCGGGTGCAGGCGACGGCGCGTGAGCTGTTCCTGCCGGCCCGCCAACTGGACCAGGCCGCCGGCGGCGGTTCGACCCTGTACCAGATGGCCCGGGCCATGGTGCGGGCGTCGAAGAACCCGTCGATGACCGAGGCGCAGCGCGCGCGCATGATCGCCGCCGTGGGCGCCGAGACGCCGATCGCCATGGAGATGGAGGAAATCCGTCTGCGCTACTGGCTGTCCAAGACCCGCGAGTATCTGACCGTCGACCATCCCGACGTGAAGACCCTGCTGGGCCGCGAGAGCCCCGAGGCCCTCGCTGACCGGCTGATCTCGACGACCCGGATGGGCAATGCCGCCTTCCGCGCCGAGGCCGCCGCCATGACCACGGAACAGATGGCCGCCGCCGACCCCCTGCTGGCCTTCATCATCGCCAATGACGCCGCCGCCCAGGCGATCGGCGCGCGCTGGTCCGCCGAGGTCAACGCCCCGACCGCCCGCGCAGCCGAAAAGGTCGCCCAGGCCCGGTTCGCGGTGTACGGCACCAACCAGTATCCGGACGCCACCTTCTCGCTGCGCCTGTCCTATGGCGCGGTCGAGGGCTGGACCTACCGTGGCGTTACCGTGCCGGCCTTCACCTATATGGGCGGACTGTACGAGCGGGCGACGGGCGCGGAGCCGTTCAATGCGGCCCAGGCCTTCATCGACAACCAGAGCCGGGTGAACGGGGATACGGTCTATAATTTCTCCTCGACCAACGACATCATCGGCGGCAACTCGGGCTCGCCCGTGATCAACGCCGCCGGCGAGGTCATCGGCGCGGCCTTCGACGGCAACATCCACTCGCTGGGCGGCGCCTATGGCTATGACGGCGCCCTGAACCGGACGGTGTCGGTGTCGACGGCGGCGATCACCGAGGCGCTGCGCAACATCTATCCGAGCCCGGCCCTGCTGGAAGAGCTGGGGGTGGAATAGCTTTCCTTCTCCCCTTGCGGGAGAAGGTGTCAGGCCCCCGGGTCCGACCTTGGTCGGCCCGAGGATAAACTCCGCCTGATGGATGAGGGGTCGCACCGGTCTTGCCGGGCGACCCCTTCGTCATTCATGGTCCGCTCGCCCGCTGGCCGACGCCGGCACGACCCCTCATCCGACCCGCTACGCGGGCCACCCGTCGTCGGCTCGCATGCGAGCCTCCTCCACCCGCAAGGGGAGAGGGATTGGAGTTCAAAAGATGCGTCACCTCACCCCCGCCCTCGCCGCCGCCCTGCTCACTCTCGCCGCCGGCTCCGCTGCGCGCGCGGAAGAAGGCATGTGGACGTTCGACAACTTCCCGATCGCGCGCGCCAACGCGACGCTGGGGACCAATATCGACCAGGCCTGGCTGGACCGGGTGCGGCTGAGTTCGGTCAAGTTCGGCGGCTGTTCGGCGGGCATCGTCTCGGCCGAGGGGCTGGTGATGACCAACAACCACTGCGTCGCCACCTGCGTGGCCAATCTGTCGACCCAGGCGGTCAACTACGCCGAGACCGGCTTCACCCCGCGCACCCGCGAGGAGGAGCTGAAATGCCCCGGCGGGACGGCGGAAATCCTGACCAACATCAGCGACGTGACGGAGCGGATGCACGCCGCCGGCGCCGGCCTGGAAGGCCAGGCCTTTACCCGCGCGCGGGACGCCGAGGCGGGCCGGATCGAACAGGAGGCTTGCGGCGGCGACGCCGGCAGACGCTGTCAGGTGGTCAGCCTGTACCGCGGCGGCCAGTTCAAACTCTATACCTACAAACGCTATTCGGACGTGCGGCTGGCATGGGCGCCCGAGGACCGGGCCGCGACCTTCGGCGGTGACCTGGACAATTTCAGCTTCCCCCGCTTCGCCATCGATGCGGCCTTCATCCGGCTGTACGAGAACGACGCCCCGGCGGCGACCCCGACCCATTTCGTGTGGAACGCCTCGCAACCGGTCGAGGGCACGCCGGTGTTCGTCTCGGGCAGCCCGGGCGCGACCCAGCGGCTGCTGACGCAGGACCAGCTGTTCACGATCCGCGACGTGGTCCTGCCGATGGACCAGCTGCTGGCGTCGGAGCTGCGCGGGCGGCTGATCCGCTATTCACAGGAGGGAGAGCGTCAGGCGTTCGAGGCCATGGACCCGGTCGTCAGCCTGGAGAACACCTACAAGCGCGGCCGGGGGCGGATGGCGGCGCTGATCGACCCGGCCTTCATGGCCGCACGGGCCGATGCAGAGGCCGACTTCCGCGGTCGGGCCGAGGCCGGCGCCGGCGACGCCAATCCCTGGACGACGCTGAGCGCCGCCCAGCCGGTCGTGCGCGAACTGTATCCCGCCATGGCGTTGCTGGAGGGCGGAACGGGCATGGGGACCACGCCGGTGGCCGGCGGTTCGCAGCTGTTCAGCTGGGCCCGGACGCTGGTGCGGGGCGCGCAGGAGCGGGCCAAGCCTTCGGCCGAGCGGCTTCCGGAATATGCCGACAGCCGCCTGTCCGGGGTGCAGTCCGGCCTGTTCGCAGAGCGGCCGGTCTATCCGGGCCTCGAGCAGGTCCGCATGGAATGGTGGTTGTCCAAGACCCGCGAATGGCTGACCGTCGATGATCCCCGCGTGCGCGGCCTGCTGGGACGGGAGTCGCCGGAGCAGCTGTCGGCACGGCTGATCGAGGGCACGACCCTGGCGGATCCCGCCGTGCGCCGCGCCCTGTGGGAAGGCGGCCTGGCGGCCGTCGAGGCCTCGCAGGATCCGCTGATCCAGTATCTGCTGTCGATCCAGGACGAGACCCGCGCCATCCGCTCGGACTGGGAGGCCCGCGTTCAGGCCCCGACCGACCGGGCCTCCGAGCGCCTCGCCGCCCTGCGCTTCCAGACCTATGGCGACGCCGTCTATCCGGACGCCACGGGCACCCTGCGGCTGACCTACGGCAAGATCGAGGGCACGGACGTTCCGGGCCAGCGCTGGGGGCCGTTCACCACCTTCGACGGTCTGTGGGACCGGGCGACCGGTTCGGCGCCGTTCGATGTGGCGCCCAGACTGCTGGCCGCGCGTGAGCGGATCGACGGGGATACGGTGCTGAATATGGCGGTGTCGTCCGACACCATCGGCGGCTCGTCGGGTTCGCCGGTGGTCAATGCGGCCGGTGAGATTCTGGGCGCCAATTTCGACTCGACCGTCCTGACCCAGCGCAACGCCTATGGCTATGACGTCCGCGTCAACCGCTCGGTGATCGTGACCACGGGCGCGGTGACGACGGCGCTGCGGGATGTGTACGGGATGGACGGGCTGGTGCGGGAGTTGGGCGTCCGCTGACGCGGACGAGGGCTTAGGAATTAGGGCTTAGGAATTAGCGCGCCAGCTGCTCCCAAGCCCTACGACCTAATTCCTAAGCCCTACGTCCTAGATCTGGCTCATCTTCTGCTGGGCCTTCGAGAAATACTGCCAGCCGGTCCAGACGGTGACGATGGCGGCGATCCAGATCAGGACATAGGCGAAGGTCTGGAAATGGGGCTGCCATTCCAGCGGCAGGCCGAAGCCGTCCCACAGCAGGACCAGCTGCAGGCAGGCCAAGGCCACCATCTGCAGGACGGTCTTCCACTTGGCCAGGACGGTGACCGGCAGTTTGACCTTGCCGGCGACGGTCTCGCGCAGGGCCGAGACGGCGAACTCGCGGAACAGGATCAGGCCGCAGGGAATGGCGATCTGCGGCAGGGCGCCCCAGGCCAGGACGCCGAGGATGGCGCCGGTGATCAGCACCTTGTCTGCGATCGGATCGAGGATGGCGCCCCAGCGGGTCGTGCTGTGCCAGCGCCGCGCCAGATAGCCGTCGACCCAGTCGGTCGAGGCCGCGACCACGAAGATGACGAAGGCCGTGCGCCCGAAGCGGAACTGGTCATCCGGGCTCAGATATTCGGACATGAAGGGAATGCCCTGCGGCGCCGCCCCCGCCAGGATCAGGAACATGATGACCCCGGCGATCAGCCGCAGGCCGGTCAGGATGTTCGGAATGGGATTGGCGTGGGGATTGGGTGTCATGCGTGCGCTCCGAATACCTCAACGCGATCTGCCATGCTTCGCTGCATGAAGCGAGCGTCCGGCTTGCGCGCCCTCAGGCCAGGGACACGAACTGGCCGTCGCGCAGCGAGCGCAGGACGCCGTCCGCGATGCCGAAATGGACGCCGCTGAGCGCCAGGGCGCCCGCCGCCTCGCGCTCGGCGATCCAGGGGAAGGTGCGCAGGTTCTGCAGCGACAGGCGGACCACCGCCTCCTCGGCCGCCCGCTCCGCCTCTTCGGGGGCGCACGCCTCGCAGACGCGGCGTACGACCGGCGCCCCCTGGGCCACCCAGGGGGCCACAAAATCCTGGCAGTTGTCGGGGGCGCCGTAACGCATGGCGTTGACCCCGCCGCAGTGGGCGTGACCCATGACCATGATGCGCGAGACGTTCAACACCTTGACCCCGAACTCCAGCGCCGCCGAGACGCCGTGCAGGTGGCCGTCGGGCTCATAGGGCGGGACCAGATTGGCCACGTTGCGAACCACGAACAGCTGGCCGGGCGCGGTGTCGAAGATCAGGGCCGGATCGGCGCGGCTGTCGGAACAGGCCACCACGAGGGTGTGCGGCTTCTGACCTTTCGAGGCCAGCGCCTCATATTCGGCCTTGGCGGCGGGCCAGTGGTCCTCACGGAAGCGGCGGTAGCCGGAGAGCAGGGCGTCGCGGGATTCGTCGGTCATGGGGACGGTATAGGCAATCCTCTCTCGCGGGGGGAGAGGGGCAGGCTCCGCAAGACCGCCGGCCCCTACAGCCGGGCCAGTTCCTCGGCCATGATCGTCTGGACCAGGCGAACGCGGGGGCTGGATTCCAGTTCCTGGTGGGTGACCAGCCAGATCGGCACCGGAATCGGCGCCATATCCGGCAGGAGATTGACCACGCCGGGCGTCCGCTCTGCCACTTCGCGCATCATCACAGCCACACCCATCCCGCGTTTGACCATCTCCCAGATCACGACCGCGGACTCCGACACGATCCGGAAATCCTCGGTGGCGACGGGGATGCCTATCTCCCGCAGAAAGCCGGAGAAGCGGGGGTCATCGAAGCCCATCAGACCCGCCCTGGCGAGATCCGCAGGCTTCCCGGGCAGGCCGTTGCGGGCCACCCAGTCCTCGGACGCAAAGAAGCTCGCGGCCGTATCGCAAATGTGCCGGCCGACCAGGCCGGGGCGATCAGGACGGACGTGGCGGACGGCGATGTCCGCTTCGCCACGATGCAGATCGCTGATTTCGTTGGACGCGACGATGGCGATCGTGATCTGCGGCGCTTCCGATCTGATGCGCGCCACGATCTCGGGAAGAACATAGGCCGCAAAGGTATCGGTGGCCGAGATACAGACCCGACCGCCAATCTCCTGCGCCCGGCCGGTGGCCGCGAGCGCGAGCGTGTCCGCGGCGTCCCCCATGATCCGGATATGGTCGAGCAGTTCCATCCCGGTCTGGGTCAGGACCAGCTTGCGGCCCCGTCGTTCGAACAGGTCCACGCCCAGGTTGGCCTCAAGCGCCAGGACCTGCCGCGACAATGTGGGCTGGGTCAGGCCCAGCTGGCGGGCCGCCGCCGACAGGGACCCGGCGAGGGCGGTCGCGTGAAACCCGCGAATATGGTTCCAGTCCATTGCCTTCATGCATTTACGTATATCATAGCCACGAATTTCAGCAATTTACCCGGTTTGCGCATATGGTAATGGACGGCGCACAGGAGCGCATCACCATGAGTACCGCCAGCGACGCCCGGTTCTGGGACAGGATTTCGCGGAAATACGCGAAGGACGCCATTGCCGACCAGGGCGGCTATGAGCGCTCCCTGGACCGGACCCGCGCCTTGCTGAATCCGGACGATCGGGTGCTGGAACTGGGCTGCGGGACCGGAAGCACGGCGCTGCGACTGGCGGGTGGTGTTCCGAGCTATCTGGCGACAGACATTTCCGCCGGAATGATCGCGATCGCCAGGGAGAAGCACGCCGCCGGCCCGATCCCCTCGTTGTCCTTCCATACCGCGACCGCAGAGGCGCCGATGCTGGCGGCCGGGCGGTTCAATGCGGTGTTGGGCTTCAACTATCTCCACATGGTCCGGGATGTGCCGGGCACGCTGGGCCGCATTCATGCCCTGCTGGGCCCGGGCGGCCTGTTCATATCCAAGACGCCCTGCCTCGGCGACATGAACCCGCTGATCAGACTGGTCCTGCTGCCGGTGATGCGCGCGATCGGCAAGGCGCCCTACGTCAGCGTCTTCCGGCAGAGCGAGCTTTGTCGCCTCCTGGACGCCCAGGGCTTCGACATCCTCGCCACAGAGAATCACGCGACCAAGGGCAACGACCGGCGTCCGTTCATCGTCGCCCGCAAACGGTGACCTGAGTTGCCGAAGTTTGGGGCAATGCCGCCTGCCGCTGCCCCTCAGGATGGAAGAAGCCGTAAATCCGCTCCGCCAGCGGCTGGTTGATTCCTGATGTCCATCCGACGGCGGGTGCGGTTGGCCTCGTCACGCAGGCACCGGGTTCGTGGGCCCGGCCGGCCGTCTACGACCTCCGCCCCTTCCCATCGATCAGCACCGCCTGTTGCCAGCGGCCGGGTGCCTTGTCGGTGCGGTGGATACAGCCGGACCAGCAGCAGGGGCGTTTCTTGCCTTCCAGAAGTTCTTCGGTCGTTCGCATGATGCGGCGTTGACGGGTCGCGGGCTGTTTGGCGTCCTCGACCCAGCAGATGAACTCGTTTCGGCCCAGCGGCGTCAGGCCCTGCCATGCCGCGAGGACTGCGGGGTCGGATTGCAGGGCGGACTGAAGATCGGCCGCGGCCTGGTGGACGGCGCCCTGCGCAAATTCACTCACTGAAACCTCCCTCCCGACGCGTGCCCGACGCCACCCTACCCCCTCGTCTCGGGGTGGAAGAAGCCGTAAATCCGCTCGGCCATCGGCTGGTTGATGCCCTCGACCTTGACCAGATCGGCGACCGAGGCGCGGCTGACGCCCTTGGCCGAGCCGAAGGCGTGGAGCAGGGCCTTCTTGCGGCCGGGGCCGATGCCCTCGATCTCGTCCAGCGGGTTCTTCCTGATGTCCATCGAGCGGCGCTTTGCGTGGGCGCCGTTGGCGAAACGGTGGGCCTCGTCGCGCAGCCGCTGGATGTAATAGAGGGCCGGCGACTTGAGCGGCAGCATGAAGGGCGGCTTGCCCGGCATGAAGAAATGCTCCTTGCCGGCGTCGCGGTCGGGGCCCTTGGCCACGCCGACGGCGGTGATGTCGTCCAGGCCGAGATCGGCCAGAACGGCGAGCACCTCGGCCAACTGGCCGGCGCCGCCGTCGATCAGCAGCAGGTCGGGACGGACCACCTCCTCGCCCGCGTCCTCGTCCTTCACCAGACGGCCGAAGCGACGTCGCATGACCTCGCGCATCATGCCGTAGTCGTCGCCGGGGGTCAGGTCCTCGCCGCGGATGTTGAACTTGCGATACTGCGACTTCTGGAAGCCCTCCAGCCCGGCCACGACCATGCCGCCGACGGCGTTGGTCCCCTGGATGTGGGCGTTGTCATAGATCTCGATCCGCTCGGGCCGGGTGTCGAGACCGAAGGCCTCGCAGACCTCGTCGAGGATTTTGCCCTGGGCCGAGCCCTCGGCCATCTTGCGGCCCAGCGCCTCGCGGGCGTTGGTCAGGGCGTGGTCGACGAGGGCTTTGCGGTCGCCGCGCCGGGGTTGCTCGATCGACACCACGCGGCGTCCGTCCACGGTCTTCGCCTTCATCGAGAAGGCTTCCTCCAGCAGTTCCTTCTCGTGCGGCAGGACGTTGGCCAGGATTTGCCGCGGCACGGGCCGGTCTTCGTAGAACTGGCCGAGGAAGGCGGCGAGAATTTCGGGGTCGGTGTCCGTCCTGTCGACGCGCGGGAAATAGGCCCGCCCGCCCCAGTTCTGGCCGCCGCGATAGAAGAAGACCTGGACGCAGGCCTGGCCGCCTTCGGAGAACAGGGCGAAGACGTCGGCCTCGGCCACGCCGTCGGCGCTGACGGAATTTTCCATCGAAATGGCCGACAGGGCACGGATGCGATCGCGGACCCGGGCGGCCTGTTCGTAGTCCATGGCCTCGGCGGCGGCGCTCATCTCGTCGGACAGGCGGGCGATGACGGCGCGCGACTTGCCCTTCAGAAAGGCCGAGGCCTCGTCGACGAGGCCGGCGTAGTCCTCGAGCGAGATCAGGCCGGTGCAGGGCGCCGAGCAGCGCTTGATCTGGTGCAGCATGCAGGGCCGCGTGCGGGTCTCATAGACGCTGTCGGAACATGACCGCAGCAGGAAGGCCTTCTGCAGGGTGTTCAGGGTCCGGTTCACCGCCCAGGTCGAGGCGAAGGGGCCGAAATAGTCGCCGGGCGTGGTGTGCGCCCCCCGGTGCTTCCTGACCTGCGGCGCGCGGTGATCCTTGCGGATCATCAGTTCGGCGAAGGATTTATCGTCGCGCAGCACCACGTTGAAGCGCGGCTTCAGCTGTTTGATGAAGCTGGATTCGAGCAGCAGGGCCTCGGTCTCCGAGGCGGTGATGACCAGCTCCATCGAGCGGGTCAGGGACACCATCAGGCCGATGCGCTGGGTGTGGAACCGGCCCTGGGCGTACTGCAGGATGCGCTTCCTGATGGACCGTGCCTTGCCGACATAGAGGCAGGTCCCGTCCTCGCCGTACATACGATAGACGCCGGGCTTGTCTGGCGCCCGGCGGGCCTCGTCGCGGATCAGGTCGGCGGCCTTGAGGGCGCCGGCCTCGGTCTCGCTTTCAGGAATCGGCACCTCGGTCATCGGGACCGATATAGGCCTAGAAGCGGCGGACCATAAGGACGCCGGCCAGAACCAGGGCGACGCCGGCGGCCCGGCCCCAGCTGATCGGCTGCTGCGGCGCGCCGAAGGCGCCGAAATGGTCGAGCAGCAGGCCGACGAGCAGCTGTCCGGCGACCATCAGGGTGATGGTCAGGGCGACGCCGAGGCGCGGCACCCCCCACGCCGCCGCGACGACGAAGATCGCGCCATAGAGGCCGCCGATCCAGATGTACCAGGGCAGGCCGCGCGCCGCCGCGACATCCGGCTTCGCCTGCAGGATGACGGCGAGGATGCCGAGCGCCGCCGTGCCGATGGCGAAGGAGACGAAGGCGGCGTTCACCGGCGAGCCGACGGCGCCCATCAGCTTGGCGTTGGTCGGCGCCTGCAGGGCGGTCGCGCCCCCCGCGAGGACGACGGCGATCATGGCGAAGAGGTTGGGGTTCATGGTCTCTGGCTACCAGCTTGTCGCAGCGTCCGCACCGTTGAAGATTTCCTCCAGCCGGTCCCGCGTCGCCCGGTGCGTATCCTCCGGCAGGGCCGCCGGGTCGAACCAGGCGATCTCCGCGATCTCGCCGTGGCTCGTGCGCTCGATCATCGAGAAGCGGTCGATACGGTAGACGAGCACATGGTCGCCGCGAAAGAAGCGCTCGTTGGCATGGACGCTGACGAGGATCGGGCGGCCCTCGATGATGACGCCGGCCTCTTCGTGCATCTCGCGGATCAGGGCGTCCTCGCAGGTCTGGCCGCGCTCGACGCCGCCGCCGGGCAGCCACCAGCCGTGCAGATAGGTGTGTTTCACCAGCAGAACCCGGCCGTCGGCGTCGATCGCCACGCCGCGCACGCCGAGGGTCATGCCGCGGCTGATCCGCGACCATGCGAAGAACAGGGGGCGGGTAAAGGGCTCGATCCGGGTGCGCCACGTCGTCATGGGATGACGATAGGCCGTCATGCGTTCTTGAACACCCGCGCGCGGGGCTTTATTGCGGGCCCGCTAAAGGAGCGTTTCCATGCTGGCCCTCTACATCATCCTCGGCTTCGTCGCCGTTCTCGCCCTGATCAATTTCGTCGAGTTCGGCCGGGTTGACTGACGTCTCCGCCCCTGGGCGTGAAGGGGGGCGCGGCGCCGCCCTCGTCACCGGCGGGGCGAAGCGCATCGGCCGGGCGATCTGCCTTGAGCTGGCCGCCGCCGGTTTCGATCTGGCCATCCATCATCGCGATTCGGGCGACGAGGCCGCGCGCGTCGCGGATGAGATCAAGGCCATGGGCCGGCGCGCCGTCTGCCTGTCGGCCGATCTCGCCGACGTGGTCGCGACCCACGCCCTGATCGGTCGTGCCGCCGAGGCGCTCGGCCCGCTGACGGTGCTGGTCAACAACGCCTCGGTGTTCACCGACGACCGGCTGGAGAGCCTCACCGGCGAGAGCTGGTCGGCGCATATGGACGTCAATCTGCGGGCGCCCGTGTTGCTGGCCCAGGTGTTCGCGGCCCAGGCGCCCGACGGCTCGGCTATCGTCAATATTCTCGACCAGCGGGTGCTGAAGCCCGATCCGCGCTTCTTCTCCTACGGCCTGTCAAAATCGGCCCTGTGGGTCGCCACCCGGACCATGGCCCAGGCCCTCGCGCCACACATCCGCGTCAACGGCGTCGGACCCGGACCGACCCTGCCCTCGGTGCATCAGGCGGCGGGCGAGTTCGAGGCCGAGGCGCGAGCCACCCCGCTGCAACGCGCCGGCAGTCCCGAGGCCGTGGCCGACGCCGTGCGCTGGCTGGTGGACGCGGGGCAGGTGACGGGTCAGATGATCGCCGTCGACGGGGGCCAGCATCTCGCCTGGCAGACGCCGGATATTGTGGAGTAGGCCTTGACCGTTTCGCCCCTGCCCTTCCCCGCTGCCGACGGTCCTCATCGCGAGGGCCTGACCGTGTTCGTGCGCGGCCTGCGGGTCGAGGCGGGCATCGGCGTGCATGACCATGAACAGGGCCGACTGCAGCCGCTGGTCATCGATGTGACGCTGGAGCTGGCGCCGGCGCCGGTCGAGCGGCTGGCCGACACCATCAACTATGAGACCGTGGCCGCGGCGGCCCGGGCGATCGTGGCTGATGGCCATGTCGGACTGGTCGAGACCTTCGCCGAACGGCTGGCCACAGCCTGTCTGGACGACGCGCGGGTGCGGCGCTGCACGGTGCGGATCGAAAAGCCGGGCGCGCTGGACGCCGCCGCGGCCGCCGGCTGCGAGGTCGTGCTGGCGCGCTGACAGGCGCCCGTCGGCGGTTGCGCCGGACGCGAGGCGCGGTCATTACTTGGACCGGACTGAAGGATATCCGATGGCCGAACCCGGCGATCCCCCCCACAAGGACGACCTTGGGGACGACCACGACGACGACCTGATCGGCTTCGCCTCGCCGGCGTCGCTGGAAGGCCGTTTGCGTATGGCTGAGCCGGAGCCGGAACCCGAGCCGCTGCCCGAGCCGGAGCCGGACCCCGAACCCGAGGAAGAGCTGTTCGAGGATGAGCCCCTTCCGCCCGAGTCCGCGCCGGTCGAGGCCGGGGCGGTGTTTGCACAGACGCGCGAGTTCTCGACCCGTCGACGCCGACGCGACGCGGGCAACGCCGTCCCCGGCGGCGGGCTGGGTCTGTACGCCGTCTATGCCCTGATCCTGTTTGCCGTCCCGACGGTCGGCGTGTCGGCGGCGATCGGTCTGTTCGCCGTCACCGGCCGGGCGGGACCGGAGGACGACCTGTCGGCCTCGCACTTCATCTATCAGCGCCGCACCCTGTGGGCGGCGGCGGTGGCGGCTGTGACCGGGGTGATCCTGCTGGCCGCGCCCTTTGCGCTCGGCGTCCCGATCCTGTTCGCCCTCGCCATCTGGATGGTGCTTCGCGGCGCTTCGGGCGTTTGGACCCTGAAGTCCGGCCGCGAGATCGCCGATCCTCGGGGCTGGTGGATCTGACGGAGAGACGCCATGGCCGACGACTTGCCCGACACCCCCCGGGAGCCGCGCTTCGCCACCGGCCATGAATCCGAAGGCCGTCCGGCGGCGCTGATCGCCTGGGGCCTGTACATCCTGTCCCTGCCCAGCGCGAACCTGCTGGTGATCGTCGGCCTGATCGTGGCCTATGCCGGGCGCAGCGGATCGGATGGCGTGTCGCGGGCCCATATCGACGCCCAGATAGGCCTGTTCTGGTCGGTGTTCTGGTGGACCATCCTGCTGTGGACCGGCATTGCGATCTGCCTGGTGGCGTTCTTCGCCATGCCTGACATGGGCATCGTCCTGATACCCCTGGCCCTGCTGCTGGGACTGGGGCTGCTGTTCCTGACGGTCTGGTTCACGATCAAGAGCATCATCGGGCTTTTCAGACTGCTGGGCGACAAGGCTCCCTGAGGACCGGCGGAGCCTGATGAAACCCAACTTTCGCGGGTTTTCGGGGAACGCGTTCGCCGATTGCCGTGTTGGCTGGGTGTCCGCTTCCTGACACCGCCGAGGCCCCCATGACCGACTTTCGCGACGTACGCGCCGACCAACGGTTCGAACAGGGATTCGCCGATGCCGAGGGCCAGCTCCGCACCGTCTTCGCCGACTATGCGGTGCAGGGCGCGACGCGGGTGATCCTGCACGTCGAGGCCGATCCGGCCCTGCGCGGCACGGGCGCCTCGGGGCGGTTCATGCAGGCTTTGGCCGAGCACGCCCGGGCCGAAGGCCTGAAGCTGGCGCCGCGATGCGGCTACGCCGTCGCCTGGCTGAAGCGGCATCCGGAGTTCGACGACATCAAGGTGTGATCGCCCGCCACATTTGCCGATGGAGCGGACGGGCCTTCCCGCGCATTGTGTGAGGAACGACGCGGAGCCGAACCATGCCCGATCTCGACCTTTCCTCCCTCGGCGCGGCGGCGGGGCCGATGCAGACATGGGTCTTGCCGGCCCTGCTGGGGCTGGGCCTCGCATCGGCGACGGGGCTGCGGACCTTCCTGCCGTTGCTGATGCTGGCGCTGGCGGCGAAGTTCGAGATGTTCGGCGTGCGCCTGATCGACCAGATGGACTGGCTGGTCTCATGGCCGGCCATCGCGGCCCTGGCCACGGCGACCGTGGCCGAGTTCGCCGGCGACAAGGTGCCGGCGATCGATCACGGGCTGAACGCGATCGGCTATGTCACCCGGCCCGTGGCAGGTGCCATTGCGGCAGGCAGCGTGTTCTGGAACGTCGATCCGTCGACGGCGGCTATCGCGGGCCTGATCGTCGGCGCGCCGGCGGCCCTGGCCTTCAATGCGGCGCAGACGGGGGTGAGGGTGGGATCGACGGCGACCACCGGAGGCCTGGGCAATCCACTGGTGTCGCTGGTCGAGGACGTGCTGGCCTTTCTGACCGTGATCGTCGCCTTCCTGGCCCCGATCCTGATCCCCATCGTGCTGATCATACTGGCGATCGTGGTGTTCCGGCTGGCGCGGCGGATCCGCGAGCGGAGCGAGCTTCGAACGGCCTGACGTCAGGCCGCCTCGCCGCGCAGCTCCAGTCGCGCCTCGGCCTCACGCACCGCGTCCACGGCGCGATCGACGACCTCGAGACCCGCGCCCGCCGGGATCGACTCAACCGTCAGGATGCGGCGGAAAGCGCGGGCGCCGGGGCGGCCGTGCATCAGGCCCAGCATATGCCGGGTCATGGCCGGAAGATGAACGCCCTCCTCCAGCCGCGCGGCCAGATAGGGGCGGTAGCGGTCGATGGCGGCGAAGGCGTCCACGTCGGGCGTCGCGGCCCCGTACAGGCGGCGGTCGGCCTGACCGAGAATAGCCGGCTCATGATAGGCGGCGCGGCCCAGCATGACGCCGTCCAGCTGGACCCCGTCGCTGTCATCCAGATGCGCCTCGGCCGCATCCAGCGATGTGATGCCGCCATTGATCGAGATCGACAGATGCGGCCGCTCGCGCTTCAGCCGACGCACCAGCGCATAGTCGAGCGGCGGCACGTCGCGNNTCGATGCCGACGGCGGCGCAGGCGTCCACGGTGGCGAACAGGGACACCTGGGGATCCTGATCGTCGACGCCGATACGGCATTTGACGGTGGCGGGGACGGCGACCGCTTCCCTGATCGCGGCCATACAGTCGGCGACCAGGTCGGGCTCGCGCATCAGACAGGCGCCGAAGCGGCCGGACTGGACCCGGTCCGAGGGGCAGCCGACGTTCAGATTGATCTCGTCATAGCCGTAGGCCTGACCGATCCGCGCGGCCTCCGCCAGCTGGGCCGGGTCTGAGCCGCCCAGCTGCAGGGCCACGGGATGTTCAACCGCGTCAAAGCCCAGCAGCCGCTGCTGGTCGCCGTGGAGCACGGCCGGGGCGGTGACCATCTCCGTATAGAGCNNCCAATAGCCGATCCCGGTCGCCGCGCAGCACGGCCCCGGTCGTGACCATTTCGGTGTACAGCAAGGTGTGCCGGGTCAGCAGGCGCAGAAAATACCGGCAATGCCGGTCGGTCCAGTCCATCATGGGCGCGATCGAGAGGCGGCGGTTCATGGCGCGGGGCTTCTACACCGAAACCCGGCCTTGACGCCAACCGGCCCGGGTCACGCCCCGGTCTTCTGCGGCGCGCCGTCGTCCTCCAGCGCCTCGGCCGCCTCCTCGTTGAGGGCCCGACCCTCGCGGCGGGGCTTGATGTAGGGCTCGGGCTTCGTCGTCCGGATATTGCCGCGCATCAATGACCGGCCGGCCATGATCCCCTCGACCATCTGAAGCGAAAGCCGCTCCTCGTCCCGGCGGCGGACGTCCTCGATGGTCTCGCGCGCCTGCTCATGGGTGAAGCCGAGATCGATCAGCACCTGATGGCCAAAGACGAGGGCGCTCTCGAAGGTCTCGCGCAGCTGGTATTCGACCCCGGCCTGGACCAGGCGGATGGCATGGCCGCGGTCGTAGGCCCGGACGAACAGTTTGGTCAGGGGGAATTCCGCCTTGACCAGTTCCACGATGCGGTCGGCGATCTCAGGCTTGTCGACGCAGACGAGGATCGTCTCGGCATTGGCGGCGCCGGAAGCGCGCAGCACGTCGAGGCGAGCGCCGTCGCCGTAATAGACCTTGAAGCCGAAATTGCCGGCGGCCTGGATCATCTCCACGTCGTGATCGATGATCGAGACGTCGACATCGCGCGCCAGCAGGGGCTGGGACACGACCTGGGCGAAACGGCCGAAGCCGATGATCAGCACCCGCTCACGCAGGTTCTTCGCCTTGTCGACGCCGTCGGCGCCCTCGGGATCAAGGTTTGGCGGAGGCATCAGCCGGCCGACCAGCAGACTGGTCAGGGGCGTCAGCACCATGGACAGGATGACGATGGCCGTGGCCGCCGCCGAGATACGGGCGTCAAAGACCCCCGCGGTCAGGGCCGCGGCGTAGAGGACAAACGCGAACTCGCCGCCCTGGGCGAACAGGACGGCGCGCTCGACCGCCTCGCGCTCGCCGGCCCTGAAGAGCCGAGCCACGCCATAGATGGCCACGGCCTTGACGGCCATGAAGGCGACCACCCCGCCAACGACGATGCGCCAGTCGGCCAGCACCACCGCGACGTCCAGCGACATGCCGACGCTGAGGAA
>DDSO01000094.1:0-38442 GCA_002343425.1 Brevundimonas sp. UBA2388 | reverse complement strand
AGGAAGGCGCCCATGGCCATGGACAGGCCGCCCATGTCCATCAGCCAGGCGGCGCCGACGACCACCAGCAGGGCGGCGGCGGTCATCACCTCGCGGCCGCCGTAGCGGGCCAGGACGCGGAAGACCGGATTGATCAGATATTTGCCGGCGAAGAAGACGATGGCCACCGCGCCGATGGCGAGGCCGAGGGTGCGCCACAGCGGTGGCGCCGCCTCGCCCGCCAGCCCCATGACCGAAGCCATGATCGCCACCACGGCCAGCAGCGGCACGATGGCGAGATCCTCGAGCAGCAGGATGGAGACGGCGCGTTGCCCCTGGGGCGCGGCCAGTTCGCCGCGCTCGTCCAGCATCTGCATGATCACCGCGGTGGAGCTGAGCACGAAGCCCATGGCGAGGACGAAGGCGACGGGGATCGAAAGCCCCCCGGCCATGCCGGTCAGGGTGAGCAGCAGGCCGGCGAGCGCCACCTGGGCGGCGCCGAGGCCGAAGATGTCCTTGCGCAGGCTCCACAATCGGGATGGGCGCATCTCCAGGCCGATGATGAACAGGAAGATGACCACGCCGAACTCGGCGACGTGGAGGATGACTTCGGGCTCGCGGAACAGGCCGATGCCGAACGGGCCGATGGCGAGGCCGGCGGCGAGATAGCCGAGCACCGAGCCCAGCTGGAAGCGCCGGAAGATGGGGACGGCGACCACGCCGGCGGCCAGCAGGGCGGCGATATGGCCGAGCTCAAGTCCGGCGGTCGGTTCGGCCATGTCGGTCCCCTGTCAGGCTGGCGATGGAAAGTGGCGCCTGATGCGTCAATGCGCCACCCCGGGCGCCGCGATGCGCCGTCAGGCTTCGTCAGAACCGCGCGCCACAGTTTCGCCCGAGGCGGGGATGCCTCATGGTGCCACACAACCAAGGGGAGACGCGCGATGTCGAAACGTCCGTTGAAACAAACCCTCGCCGGGCTGGTCAGCCTGGCCCTCGCCGCCCCGATGGCGCCGCTGCCGGTCATGGCCCAGGACGCCCGGCCGATCGATCCCGACAAGCCGTCGGACGGCGTGGTTTCGCCCGCCGCCTGCCGGGTGTTCGGCTTCACCCTGCCGGAGGAGCGGGTTCCGGTGAACTTTGCCGCACGCAGCGTCGGCGCGGCGGCCTATGCGGGAGGGCCGCCGCTTCCCCCCTCGCCGCCACCGCCACCGCCACCGCCCCCTCCGCCGCCGCCGCCGACACCTCCGGGCGCCGTCGCCACGCAGATGGACAGCGTCGTCGTCACCGGGAGCCGGATCCCCGGCGGGTCGGTGGTCGCCGCGCCGCCGCCCGGGATCATCGCGCCGCCCCGCCCCGTGGACACCGAACGCTATCCGGACGCGACGCCCAACCCGGTGCGCCGCGTCGCCGACGAGCCGGTCTCGACCTTCTCGATCGACGTCGACACGGCCAGCTATTCCAACGTCCGCCGTTTCATCGACGAGGGCCGGGCGCCGCCCGCCGATGCGGTCCGGGTCGAGGAGCTGATCAACTATTTCGACTATGGCTACGACCGGCCGACCTCGGCGACGCAGCCGTTCGCCATCACCACGGCGGTGACCGACTCGCCCTGGGCGCCGGGGCGGCAGATCGTCCATGTCGCCCTGCAGGGCTATGAACTGCCCGAGGCAGAGCGTCGGCCCTTGAACCTGACCTTCCTCGTCGATGTCTCGGGCTCGATGGGCAGCCCGGACAAGCTGGCGCTGGCGCAGAAGTCGATGAACCTGATCATCGACCGGCTGCGGCCGCAGGATACGGCGGCGGTGACCTTCTACGCCGAGGGGGCGGGCACGCGGCTGGCCCCGACGCCGGGCGACCAGAAGCTGAAGCTGCGCTGCGCCGTGGCCAGTCTGTACGCCTCGGGCGGCACCGCCGGCGCGACCGGCATGACCAACGCCTATGATCAGGCGCAGGCCAATTTCGCCCGCGACCGGGTCAACCGCATCCTGATGTTCACCGACGGCGACTTCAACGTCGGCGTCACCGACAACCTGCGGCTGGAAGACTATGTCGAGGCCAAGCGCGAAACCGGCATCTATCTGTCGGTCTATGGCTTCGGACGCGGCAACTACCAGGACGCGCGGATGCAGACGATCGCCCAGGCCGGCAACGGCACGGCGGCCTATATCGACGACCTGAACGAGGCGCGGCGGCTGTTCGGTCCGGCCTTTGACCGGGGGGCCTTCCCCATCGCCGACGACGTCAAGATCCAGGTCGAGTTCAACCCGGCGCGGGTCAGCGAATACCGGCTGATCGGCTATGAGACCCGGTTGCTGAACGAGGCCGATTTCAACAACGACCGCGTCGACGCCGGCGAGGTCGGTTCGGGGGCGTCGGTGACGGCCCTCTATGAGATCACCCCGGTGGGCGGCCCCAGCCAGATGGGCGAGCGCCGCTATCCCGAGAACCGCAACAGCCTCG
This sequence comes from Brevundimonas sp. UBA2388, assembly GCA_002343425.1. GTDB lineage: Bacteria > Pseudomonadota > Alphaproteobacteria > Caulobacterales > Caulobacteraceae > Brevundimonas. Next base: position 36,003 of record DDSO01000094.1, on the reverse strand, counting down.
GCGTCGGCGGCGGCGATCCGGACGGCGAGGTGGGCTTTGTGCAGGTCCGGTTCAAACTGCCGGGGGAACGCGACTCGCAGTTGATGCAGCGGGTGCTGGCGAACGCGCCCAACCTCAGCGCCGCGAGGGCGCAACCGCCGGAGAGCACGCGCTGGGCCATCGCCGTGGCCGCCTTCGGCCAGCGACTGCGTGGTGATCCGTGGCTGGGCGACGGCTTCGACTGGGATGCCGTGATGGAACAGGCGCAGGGAGCGCGCGGCGAGGATCCGTATGGGGAACGGGCGGAGTTCGTGCAGATGATCCGGGCGGCGCAGGGATTGCCGGCGCGGGCGGCGCCGTAGGGATCTGGTCCGGTCCTTGTCATCCCGGACGCCGCGACGCGGCGATCCGGGACGGCAGGGGCCAACAGTCTGACCTCCCGGAAATCGCGAAGCGGTTATCCGGGAGACAGGCGGGCGTCACACTTCGGCCCGACCCTTCTCCCGGATAGCTGCTGCCGCAGCTTCCGGGAGGCTGAAATTCTTGCCTTGACCGTCCCGGCTCTTCGCTTCGCTTCGGCCGGGATGACAAGGGGCCGGAGCCCGCGGCGAGCGCTTTTCGGACGCGGTTGAGCAACCCCTCTCCCAACGGAAGAGGGAAGCCGTCATGATTACCCCGTGACTGAAACCCTCTCGCCGAAGACCGCCCGCCGCATCGCCCTGGCCGCCCAGGGGTTCGGGCGAGCGCAGCCCGCCGCTCCGGGCCGCAGCCATGTCCGGGATGTCGCGCGGCGGCTGGGGGTGATCCAGATCGACAGCGTCAATGTGGTGACGCGGACCCACTATATGCCCGGCTTCTCACGGCTGGGCGACTATCCGCGCGAGGCGCTGGAGACCGAGGCCTGGAGCGCGCGGCGGGGGCTGTTCGAATACTGGGGGCACGAGGCCTCGCTGCTGCCGCTGGAGATGCAGCCGCTGCTGCGCTGGCGGATGGAGCGGGCGAGGGGCGGGGCCATGTGGACCGGCCTGTCGCGGTTCGGGCGCGAAAAGGGCGACTATATCGAGGGGGTGTTGGCCGAGATCGAACGGCGCGGCCCGGTCACGGGCGCAGACTTCGCGACAGGGCCGCGTGGGGCGCCGGGCTGGTGGTCCTGGTCGGACGGCAAGCGGGCGCTGGAGTGGCTGTTCTGGGCCGGGCTGATCACCACGAAAACGCGGAACGGGTTCGAGCGGGTCTATGACCTGACCGAACGCGCCCTGCCCGCGCGGATCATCGACCTGCCGACGCCGACCGAGGCGGACGCCCAGCGCGAGCTGGTGCGGATCTCGGCGCGGGCCATGGGGGTGGCGACGGCGGCGGACCTGAGGGACTATTTCCGGCTGCCGCTGGCCGATGCGCGGGAGCGGGTGGCGGAGCTGGTCGAGGCGGGGGAGCTGACGCCGGTCTCGGTGAAGGGCTGGCGGCATCCGGCGTATCTGGCGGCCGGGGCGAAGACGCCGCGCAAGGTCGCGGGCGCGGCCCTGCTGTCGCCGTTCGACAATCTGATCTGGACCCGCGACCGGACCGAGCGGCTGTTCGGGGTCAAGGTACGGCTGGAGATCTACACGCCGGCGCACAAGCGGGCGCATGGCTACTATGTGCTGCCTTTCCTGGAGGACGAGGCGATCACGGCGCGGGTCGATCTGAAGTCGGATCGCAAGGCCGGGACGCTGCTGGTGCAGGCGGCCTGGCGTGAGCCGGACGCGACACCCGAGACGGCCGCGCGGCTCGCGACGGAGCTGCGGCGGATGGCGGGGTGGCTGGGGCTCGAGCGGGTCGAGGTAGTGGGGAAGGGCGATCTGGCGGGGGCGTTGGCGGACGCGCTGTGAGGGGACCAGGGATTAGGGATGAGGGATTAGGGATTAGGGTCAGGTCGTCTTTTGCAGTCCGCTCCCTGGTCCCTAATCCCTAATCCCTAATCCCTAATCCCTAATCCCTAGACGTCGAACTTCACCCCTTGCGCCAGCGGCAGCTCGCGGCTGAAATTCACCGTCTGGGTCTGGCGGCGCATATAGGCCTTCCAGGCGTCGGAGCCCGACTCGCGGCCGCCGCCGGTCTCCTTCTCGCCGCCGAAGGCCCCGCCGATCTCGGCGCCCGAGGGGCCGATGTTGACGTTGGCGATGCCGCAGTCCGAGCCCCAGGCGGAGAGGAAGGCTTCCGCCTCGCGAACGCTGTCTGTGAAGACGCAGGAGCTCAGGCCCTGCGGCACCGCGTTCTGCATGGCGACGGCTGCGTCGAAGTCCGACCAGGTCAGGACATACAGGATGGGGGCGAAGGTCTCGTGCTCGACCACTGCTGTCTGGGCCGGCATGCGGACAATGGCGGGGCGGACGTAGACGCCCTCACGCTCGACGCGGTCGCCGCCGACAACGATCTGGCCACCCTGTTCGACGGCCTGGGCGAGCGCGGTCTCGAAGCCGTGGGCCGAGGCGTCGTCGATCAGGGGGCCGATCAGGACGCCGTCCGCGCGCGGGTCGCCGATGGGCAGGGTCTCATAGGCTGCCTTCAGGCGGGCGATCAGGCCGTCGGCGATGCTCTCATGAACCAGCAGGCGGCGCAGGGTGGTGCAGCGCTGGCCACAGGTGCCGACGGCGGAGAAGGCGATGGCGCGGACGGCCATGTCGAGGTCGGCGCTGGGCGTCACGATCATGGCGTTGTTGCCGCCGAGCTCCAGCAGGGAGCGCCCGAGACGAGCAGCGACGGTCTGGGCCACGGCGCGGCCCATGCGGGTCGAGCCGGTGGCGGAGACCAGCGGAATGCGCGGGTCGGCGGCGAGGGCCTCGCCGGCTTCGCGGCCGCCGATAACCAGCTGTGACAGGCCTTCGGGGGCGTCTCCGAAGCGGGCGATGGCGCGGTCGAGGATGGCGTGGGTGGCGAGGGCGGTCAGGGGCGTCTTCTCCGACGGCTTCCAGATCACCGGATCGCCGCAGACGAGGGCGAGGCAGGCGTTCCAGGCCCAGACGGCGACCGGGAAGTTGAAGGCCGAAATGACCAGCACCGGGCCCAGCGGCTGGTACGTTTCGCGCATGTGGTGGCCGGGGCGTTCGGAGGCGATGGTCAGGCCGTAGATCTGGCGCGACAGGCCGACGGCGAAGTCGCAGATGTCGATCATCTCCTGCACCTCGCCGAGGCCCTCGGAGACGATCTTGCCGGCTTCGAGGGTGACCAGACGGGCAAGGTCGTCCTTTGAGGCGCGCAGCTCCTCGCCCAGCAGCCGGACCAGTTCGCCGCGGCGGGGGGCGGGGAGGCGTTTCCACTGATGGAAGGCGGCGGTCGCGCGATCGGCGACGGCGTCGAGATCAGGCGTTTCAGCCACGCGGCCGGCGACCGAGCCGTCGATGGGCGAGCGGGCCTCGAACCCGTCGGAGCTCCACACGGACGCAGGCACGCCCAGGCGGGTCAGGATGTCACGGCTCTCGGCGGCGGCGGTCGGCGGGGTGGTCATGGGCGGGCTCCGGCTGGCTCGCGCGGCTTAGCGGGACCGCAGCCAAAGCGAAAGGGCCGCCCCGTCGCCGGGGCGGCCCTCTGTTGCCGCAGCGAACCCTACCAGCGGTCGCGGCGATCCTCGCGGAGCATGGCCTGGACGCGATCCAGGCGGTAGCTCAGATCCGCGTATTCACGGCGGCTCAGGCCATCACGGGCGTAGCGCCATTCCAGCCGACGATACTCGTCCATTTGCCACGATAGCTGGCGGGCCTCACGCCGGCTGATGCGACCGTTGTACTCAAGACGGTCGATGCGACGTTCAATCCTCTGGGCGCGAGCCTGCAGCTCACGGCCGTGGCCGTAGCCCGGGCCTCGGCCGTAGTCATGGGACTGACCGTATCCCGACGAGCCGAAACTGATGGAAAGGGCGGCGTTCTGGGCCAGCGCCGGGGTGGCCATCATGACCGCCGACGCCGCCAGCGTGGAAAGCAGGGCCTTCCGGATCATGGCGGTCTTCATTGTCGTAATCCTCTGGTTCAGGCCCGGGAAGGACCATGGACGCAGGAGACCACGGGTGCCCTGACGCGAGCCTGAGGACGCTGTTGTCTGACAGTCAGCTTCCTGAACCGGAACCGGGGTAGGCGCCGGGGGTTTTGACAGCAGCCCCACCCATGGAGAATCCCCGATGAAAGTTCGCGACGTGATGAGCAAGGACGTGCAGGTGGCCCGCCCCGGCGACACCTTGCAGGACGTGGCCGCACGGATGAGCGCCGGCGATTTCGGCTTCATGCCGGTGGCGGACGGCGACCGGCTGATCGGTACGATCACTGATCGGGACATCACGGTCCGGGCCGTGGCCGGCGGCGCCGCCTGCACCTCGCCGGTGGTGGAATACATCAGCCGCGAGCCCCAGACCGCCTATGCCGACGACGATCTGAAGACCGTGCTGGACGCCATGGGTTCCAAGCAGATCCGCCGCCTGCCGGTGCTGGACAAGGACCAGCGTCTGGTCGGGGTGGTGTCGCTGGGCGACCTGTCCACGCGGGTGAAGGAAAAATACGCCGGCGAGGCGCTGGAAGACATCTCCCGCGCCTGACCGGGGCGGGCGTTAAGGCCCGCTTCACCCTTTCGCCAAACCGCGCGTTCATCCCGCCATGAGAGGGTTCCCGTCGAATACGGGAGACGCCGATGGCGCGCGCGCAGTTCCAGAAGGGACAGAAGGTCTGGGTCGAATGCGTCGGTGCATGGGCCCAGATCGAAAAGGTCCAGCCCGTCTGGGCGAAGGGCTTCGAGGAGCCGGTCCGTGTCACCTATGACGTCGGACTGGGCCGCGAATTCCTCGGTCACGAACTGCTGTTGCCGAGCGAGGACCCGGCCGCCAACGCCGGCGAAACCTGGCGCCTGATGCGGGCCCGGAACAAATGGCAGACCGCCGAAGACTGTCCACACCACCCCTTCCCCGGCACCTATCCCGTGGTGGTGACCGACAAGGCGGACTGGGGCGGCTGGCGCGTGCCCGGCGCTGAATACGACCGCGACCCCGACCAGATCGAATTCCAGGCCCGGCTGATCGCCGCCGCGCCGCGCCTGATGGCGCTGGCCGAGCGACTCGCCGCCTCGGTCGATGAGGCCCCGGAAGACGCGCCGCCCGAGATGGTGGCCTTGGCCCGCGAGGCTAGGACCGTACTGAAGTCGGTCAAGGACGTGCTGACCTCGTCCGCCGATGCCGCCGCCGCGGCCGCGCCACGGGAATCGCAGGCGGCCTGAACCCGGCTGCGCGACAAAAGGTTGATGATTTCTAACCAAGCCTCGACAGGAATCCGCGACGCAGCCTAGATTCGCCGCTCGTCGTCGAATCCTTGGGGAGAGCGCCTTGCGGGGTGAAGAGCGCCGCATAACCAGCGAGGGGCGGCGCACGGCGGACCGGCGCAAGGGCCCGCCGCCATGGTTGCGGATCGCCATACTGACCGTAACGCTGGCGGTGGCCGCCTATGTTCTGCTGTTCGCTCGCGAGATGGCGCGGCCCGGCCATGAGGCCGACGCGCTGAGGCTGACGGCGGTGGACCGCGAAGCCCGGCTTCTGGCGCTTGAGATTGAGACGCGGGTGGGTCCGGTCGAGGCCGCGGTTCGGGCGGGCGCGGCGGCCGGCCAGCCGCGGATCGCCGTCGAGCGCGCCCGGGCCGCCGCGCCCGGCCGTGCCTTTGCCGTACTCGCGGCCGACGGTCGGGTGCTGGCGGCGGCGGGCGACAACCATCGCGCCTTCGCCGCCGCGGACGGACGGCCCCGGCTTTCCGCTGACGGCCGCGCCATCCTCGTTTCCAGAGAGCTTGCGGACGGCAGCCGGATCGTCGGTCGCGCGCCACTGCCGTCGCTGGCGCGTCGTGAAGGCGTTGACCTGTGGGTGCTGTCCGGACCCGCCGCCGTCCTGGCCGGCGCGCAGACCGACAGCGCGGTCCTGGGTCTGGCTGCGATCCCGGTTGAAGCGGACGGGCGGGGTGTGACCCTGACATCGGGAGAGCAGTCGATACGCCGGACCGCCGTGCCGATTGGCGGAACGGGCCTTATCGCCCTGGCCTCGACACGGGTGCATACCGGCGCCGACGCGCTTCTGGACGATGCATGGGTCTTGACCGCGCCGGTCGGCATCGGCGCCTTCGTGGTCCTGCTGGTTCTTCTGATGCAGCGCCGTCAGCAGGGCATCAGCCGGGCATGGGCGGCGTCCGAGCGGCGCTTCCGCGGCGCTGTCGAGGCGGCGCGCTGCGGCGTCTGGGAATGGGATACCGAGACGGAACAGGTCACGGTGTCGGACTATATGGCCGAGCTGATGGGTCTGGACCGCAGCGGGCCGGTTCCGTCCGACGAGATCCTGGCCCGGATTCACCCACGTTATCATGATGCGGTCCTGCACGCGCTGCGTCAGGCCCAGACCTTCGGCGACTTCGATGTCAGCTTTCCTGTCCCCGACGCCCAGGGCCGCGCGCGCTGGATCGACGCACGGGGTCAGGCGCGCGGTGACCGCGGCGATGACGGCTTCACCAGCGTGCTCGGCGTCGCACTGGACACCACCGAAGCCCGTCGCGCCAAGGCCCAGGCCCAGGCCGCCGAGAGCCGGCTGCGCGACGGCATCGAGAGCGTGTCGGACGCCTTCGTGCTGTTCGACAAACATGGCCGGCTGATCCTGTCGAACCAGGCGTTCCAGGACGCCTTCGCCTTCGAGCCCGGCGTCTTGCGTCGCGGCGTGTTCAAACAGGATCTGAACCAGATCGCCGCCCTCGCCATCAAGTCGGACCAGCCGGCTGCGGGCGGACGCGCCGGTGCGCGGGAGATCGAGCTGCATGACGGGCGCTGGCTGCAGCTGATCGAGCGGTTCACCTCGGATGGCGGCTCGGTCGTAACGGCGGCCGACATCACAGCGATCAAGCAGAAGGAAGCCGAGCGCCAGCGCGCCACCGAGCGGCTGCACGTGACCATCACCGAACTGGAGGACCGCGAGGAGAAGCTGTCGCTGCTGGCGCGGAAATACGAAGTCGCGATGACCCGGGCCGAGGCCGCAAACCAGGCCAAGTCCGAGTTCCTGGCCAATATGAGCCATGAGCTGCGCACGCCGCTGAACGCCATCAACGGCTTCTCCGAGATCATGGCCGGCGAGATGTTCGGGCCGCTGGGCGATCCGAAATACAAGGGTTACGCCGCCGACATCCTGAAGTCGGGCCAGCACCTGCTGTCGCTGATCAACGACGTCCTCGACATGGCCAAGATCGAGGCNNTCGAGGCCGGCAAGCTGACGCTGCACTATGAGACCGTGTCGCTGAAGGAGGTCGTCGACGACGCCGCCCGGCTGATGCGGGGCAAGATCGAGGAGGCCGGTCTGAACCTGCTGGTCGATGCGCCGGACCTGCCCGAGATCGAGGCCGACTATCGCGGCCTGAAACAGGTGGTGCTGAACCTGATCTCGAACGCCGTGAAATTCACNNCCGGCATCGGCATCGCCGCCGAGGACCTGAAGCGACTGGCCCGGCCGTTCGAACAGGTCGAGGGCCAGCACTCCAAGACGACCCAGGGCACCGGCCTCGGTCTGGCCCTGACCAAGTCGCTGATCGAACTTCACGGCGGCGCCCTGACCATCGAGAGCGAGCCGGGCCGCGGCACGACCGTGGGCTTCGACATTCCGATCCGGCGACCGGGGCAGCCGGTGAAGACGCAACCTGCCCCGGCGCAGGCGCGCGCAGCCTGAGATCAGGTCGAGGGCGTCGCCTTGGGCGGTTCAGCCCGGGGGTACCGGCCATCCCGATCGCGGCTGGCGGCGCGGCCCTTGCGGGTCAGGATTTCCGACAACGCTCGCCGATCATCCGGCTCCAGGGTCGCCAGCAGGGCGACGGCGTCGGCCTCCAGCCGCGCGCGACCGCGGATCTCGGCCTTCCGGGATTCCTCCAGCAGCGCGGCGGCGCGGGCGGCGTCGAAGGTCGCGGACCGCCCCATCTCGACAGCCTCACGCCGCTTCTGCCGCGCCTCCTCGAAATCGGGCCGGGCCGCCAGCGCCGACGCGCGCAGCGCATCACGCACTCGCTCGCGGACCGCGGGATCGAGTTGATCGACCAGCCGCATCGGCGAACCCGCGCGGGCCGGGCGGTGCTGGGCCTCGACCCGGTCCTCGACCTGGGCGCGGGTGACGAGCAGGGTCGCGCCCGCCGCCACACCGAACAGGTTCAGCGCCACCGAGCCGATGAGGGCGAGCTTCAGGGCCTTGGGGCTCATCCCAGCACCTCGGCATCGTCCACGCCGAGCAGGGAGGCCTGATAGAGGATGGCCTCGGCCTGGGCATCGGCGGTCAGCCAGGTGGTCATCATGACGCCCGCGACGATACCGGCGCAGGCGGCCGCGGCCCAGCCCGCGCCGAGCGTCAGCACCAGCCGATCGAGCCAGCGGCGGCCCTCGCGACGCGCCTTCAGCCCCGCCCCGGCGGCCGAGGCGATGACCCGGTCGCGCAGGGCCATGGACGGATGAGCCACGCGGGAGGCGTGCAGCAGGGCGTCCGCTGCGTCCGCCTCGGCCAGGGCCGGGGCGGCGGCGTGCGGTTCGGCGGCGGCGAAGGCCTGGGCCGCCGCGCGTTCAGCCTCGGGCCAGCGCCGTGCATCGGCGCCATAGGCGGCGACCAGGGCGAGGAACCGTTCCGACGTCATCACAGTCATGCTCCTTCAGCACCCGGCCGGATATCGGCCAGGGCCTGTCTCAACGCCCGTCGCCCACGCGACAACAGGCTCTCCAGCGCGTCCACACTGACCTCCATCAGGGCCGCGGCCTCGATATTGGTCAGCTCCTGATAGTGACACAGGACAATGGCCTCGCGCTGACGGTCGGGCAGCCGGGCCAGGGCCGCATCGACCCGTACGCCCACATCCGCCGCCAGCAATCCCCGATCCGGCGCGGGGCCGGTGTCGGGCCGGTCCGGCGGCGTCGCCGTAACCGTCTCTCGCCGTCGCCGCAGCCGGTCGTAGCAGAGGTTCAGCCCGACCCGGTGCAGCCAGGTGTCGAACTTGGCCTGACCGGGCGTCCACCGCGGCGCCTGTTTCCAGGCCCGCAGCATGGCGTCCTGGGCCACGTCCTCCGCCTCGGCCGAATCGCCGAGCATCCGTTGGGCGAGCGCCAGCATGCGCGGCAGCTTGCGCGCCACCATGGCCTGGATCGCCGCCGGGTCGCCCTGACCCACACGGCGCACCAGCTCCTCGTCGGGGTCGGCGATCAGCGCCAATCCGGCCCTCTTCCGTTGCTACCGAAAGGGTCGCCCGGTTCATGACCGCCGTCCCCGACATCATCCTTACTCCGAAGCGGGCGCCTGGGGCGACGCCTGCCGTTGCGCATGATGCGCGGCGCGACGTTCGGTCATGCGCTCGCGGCGATGTTCGCGCATGGCCTGACGGCCGGCGCGGCCCTCGGCGGCAGTGACGAAACCGTCGTTGTCGGCGTCGAGACGGGAGAAAGCCTGTTCCGCACGAGCCTGGACGTCGGCGATGACGACCGGGCCGCGGGCTTCCATCCGGGCCATGCCGTGCTGACCGCGGCCAGGACCGCGATGGGCGCGCATCGGACGGGGACCGCGGTCGGCGCGGGCTCCACGTCCGGCCTCGCGGGCGGCCTCGCGGGCGGCGTCGAACTCGGCGCGGCTGACGGCACCGTCGTCATTCGCGTCCAGGCGGTCGAAGCGGGCGTCCGCGCGGGCGGCCATGCGGGCCTGCATCATGGTGCGGCGCTCATCGGCGGTGACCGACCCGTCGCCATTGGCGTCCATCGCGGTCAGGCGCTGGACGCGCTGTCCGACGAACTCGGCCCGGCTAAGTCGGCTGTCGCCGTCCGTGTCGGCGCGCATGGGCCGGGCCGGAGCCTGCTGGGCGACGGCGACGCCGGCCGAGGCCAGCATGAGGGCGGCCAGGCCGCCGACGAGAAGGGTCTTGTGCATCTTGATGATCTCCATGGCCGCCCGACGCGGCCTCAGTCCCTGTCTGGAGAGTGAAACGGGGCTGGCCTCAGTCTCCGTCGCGCGGCGGCGGCAGAACCGATTCGAAAGCGGCGCGGGCGGCGATCCGGATCTCGGTCAGGCGGGTCTTCAGGGTGTCGAAATCGGGCAGCTCGGCCGCCTCGGCGAGACGACGCTGGAAGCCCCCGGGTTCCTGTTCGGGGCCCGGCTTGTCGTCGAAGGCCGCACTGAAAACCTGCCCCAGCGCCTGCTGCAGCCGCCACGCTTCGGCCAGGGCGGGTTCGGCCGCGAGCGCTTCGAGGGTCGAGACGGTGAGTGGGCCGCCCTCCGCGGCGGCCTTCAGCTGATGCACCTGGGCTACGAACTCGGCGTCGACCTGACCGCCCGGCGCGAGCTTGAGGTCCCACGCCCCCTGCCCCGGCCGCTCGCGCGCCATCAGGTCGCGCATCCGGCGGGCGTCGGCGGCGATGTCCACGCCCGGGCGGGGTCGGCGCAGGATGGCCTCCAGCGCCGCAGTGGCCCGCTCACCGAAAGCCGGATCATCGGTCCAGACCACCCGTGCGCGGGTCAGGGCCATGAACTCCCAGGTGTCGGCCTCGGTCGCATAATAGTCCTCGACCGCCGACAGTCGTAGCGACACCGGTCCCTTGGCCGCGCCGGGCCGCAATCGCATGTCGACCTCATACAGCCCGCCCTCGGCCGTATGCGCCGACAGGGCTGCGATCAGCCGCTGGGTGAAACGGGAATAGAAGACGCCCGCGGCCCAGCCCTTGCCCTCGGACGCGGCCTCGGGCGGGGCGTCATAGAGGGTCATCAGGTCGAGGTCGGAGCTCGCGGTCATCTCGCGCGACCCGGCCTTGCCGAGCGCGACCACCGCGACCGCGCCGCCGGGGAGAACCCCGCCCTGACGCACAGCCTCGGCCATGGCGGCGGGGGCCAAGGCGTCCATGACCGCGTCGGCCAAAGCCGTGTAGGCGCGGCCCGCCGCCTCGGGCCCCGCGTGGCCGGCGAGGGTCTGGATGCCGATGCGGAACATCTGTTCGCGGTGCACGCGCCGGGCGGCGTCGAGGGCGGTCTCGAAGTCCGGCGCGGCGGCGGCGTCGGCGCGCATCTGGTCGACTAGGCCTGAGTCCTCGTCGATAGCGCGAGCGAAACGGGCGTCCATCATACTGTCCAGCGCGGCGGGATAGCGCCCGAGCGTGCGCGCCAGCCGGGGGGCGAAGGCCATGACGCCGACGACGAGGTCGAACAGTTTCGGCTGGGCCAGGAACAGGGCCTGGACCTGCACACCGCTGTTCAGGCCGGCGAAGAAGACGGCGAACCGGCGGAAGGCGGCGTCAGCCGCGCCGGTGTCGGCCAGGGCCGTCAGCAGGCGGGGCGCCAGGCGGGTGAACAGTTCGCGCCCCCGCGCCGACCGCGTCGCCGGGATGCGGCCGTGGTGCCAGCTGCGGATGGTGTCGGCGATCGTGCCCGGCTCGGTGAACCCCATCCGCTCCAGCGTCGCCAGGGTCTCCGGGTCGTTCTCGACGCCTGTGAAGACCAGCGAGCCATAGGGCGAGGACAGGGCCTCCTCGCCCTCGAACAGTTCGCCATAGGTCCGGTTGACCCCGACCAGCAGGGCCTCGACGCTGTGGTCGAAGGCGGCCAGATCGCCCTCGCCCGCCAGCGCCGCCACAGCCGCACGCCGCCCGGAGTCGGCCGGCAGGATGTGGGTCTGTTCGTCGTCGAGCATCTGCACGCGATGTTCGAGGCCGCGCAGGGCGGCATAGGCCGCGGTCAGGTCGACGCAGACCTCGGGGCTGACATGGCCGGAGTCGCGCAGGGCGGCGAGGGCGTCGACGGTGCGGGGGCTGCGCAGGACGGGATCGCGGCCGCCGAGGATCAGCTGCTGGGTCTGGGCGAAGAATTCGATCTCGCGGATGCCGCCCCGGCCCAGTTTCAGATTGGCGCCGGCGGCGTCCATGGCCTCCCCGGTCTTGTGCACGTGGATCTGGCGCTTGATCGACTGGATGTCGAGGATGGCCGGATAGTCGAGGCTGCGGCGCCAGATGAAGGGTCTCAGCGCCTTGACGAAGTCGGCCCCGGCGGAGAGGTCGCCGACCACCGGCCGGGCCTTGATAAAGGCCGCCCGTTCCCAGTTCTGGCCGACGCTTTCGTAATAGGCGAGCGCCATCGGGGCGGCGACCACTGGCGGGGTGGACGACGGGTCGGGCCGCAGCCGCAGGTCGAAGCGGAAGACATAGCCGTCGCCGGTCCGCTCCTGCATCAGCGACGCCAGGGCATGGGCGGCGCGGTCGCAGAATTTCTGCGGTTCGACCCCCTCTGCCAGGGCGCTCTGCAGCGCCTCAGGCTCCCAGAACAGGCTGATGTCGATGTCGGAGGAATAGTTGAGCTCGAAGGCGCCGTGTTTGCCCATGGCCAGGCCGAACAGGCCGGGGATGGGGCCGCGCGGGTCGTCGGCGGCGGACACCAGCTTGCCCCGCTCGCGCTGGTCGTGGGCCACGGCCCGCAAGGCGGACTGGGTCGAGGCGTCGGCGAAGCGGCTGAGCGCCCCGGTGACGGCGTCCAGATCCCAGGCGCCGCCGAGATCGCACAGGGCCGTCAGCAGGTGCAGTTCGGCCTTCAGCCAGCGCAGCGGCGCCCGGACCTCGTCGGCGCCGCCGGTCAGGGCGGCTGTGGCTGACAGGATGGCCGCCAGCCGGTCTTCCGGAGTGGCCTCCAGCGTCAGCCGAAGCCGCTCGGGCCAGCGACGCGCCAGCCCCCCCAGATAGGGCGAGGCGGCGAAGACGGGGGCGAGCGCGGACCAGGCGGCTCCCAACGCGTCTGTCCATCCGCCTTCGCGCGCCGCCTCGAACAGACGCTCATGCGTGCGGTCGGCCGCCACCGCGTCGACGACCGGGCCGCAGGGGGCGAGCCTGAGGCCGAGCGAGCCGGTCATTCCGCCGCCGGCAGGACCAGCGCCACGCGCAGGCCGGGGCCGAAGCCACCGTATTCGCCGGGGCCTTCGTCCAGCAGGATGCGGCCGCCGTGGGCCTCCATCACCGCCCCGACCAGCGACAGGCCGAGACCCGAGCCGGCCTCGGTGCGGCTGTTGTCCAGACGCACGAAGCGTTCAATGACCCGTTCGCGGTCTTCCTCGGGGACGCCGGGGCCGGTGTCGGTGACGGAGTATTCGATCTCGCCCGAAGACCGCCGGCGCGCGCGCAGCATCACGGCGCCGCCGGTGGGCGTGTATTTGATGGCGTTGTCGATGATGTTGGCCAGGGCCTGTGCCAGGAAGGGCTGATTGCCCTCGATCATCAGGCCGCGCTCGATCTCGGCGGAGAACTCCAGTCCCTTGTCTTCCGAGGCGGGCTCGTAGAGTTCGGCCATGTCGGCGGCCAGATCGGCGGCGTCGAAGACCTTCGGGTCCGGCGTGCGGCCCGCCGCGGCCTGCAGCCGTGCGATGGCCAGGACGGTGTTGAAGGTCTTGAGCAGATTGTCGGCTTCGTCCAGGGCCAGCTGGACAGCGTCGACCCCGTCGATCTTGCCGGCCTCGGCGTCCATCAGGGCCACTTCCAGCTTGGCCCGCATCCGCGTCAGGGGCGAGCGCAGGTCGTGGGCGATGGCGTCTCCGGCGTGGCGGATCGAGGCCATGGACCCCTCCAGCCGCTCCAGCATGGTGTTCAGCCCCGCGCCGAGCTCGTCCAGTTCGTCGCCGGAGTTCCGGACCACGGCCCGGGCCTTGAGGTCGCCTTCCTGCACGGCCGTGACGACCTTGTTCAGCCGGCTCATTGCGCGTTCGAGGTTGCGGCTGACCAGCACGCCTCCGGCCAGGCCCAGCAGCAGCACGATGCCCATGGCGGTCCACAGGGCCTGGGTCAGGCGCGCCAGATAGGCCTCGGTGTCCCCCAGCGACTGGCCGACGAACAGCATGCCGCCGCCTGTCAGCTGCACCTGCACGCCGCGCACCTGCGGCCGGGTGACCCGTCCCTCCACATCGGTGTCGGTGAAGGGGAAGGTGGTCCATTCCTGGGTCTCCTCCATCTCGGCGATCGGGAAGTCCGTCAGGCTGCCGGTGACCTGTGTGCCGTCGGGATTCTTCAGCAGATAGAGGAAGGAGTTGTCGCGCAGGGTGCGGTCGATCAGCGCCCGGTTCAGGGCATCATAGCCGCGCTCCTTGTAGATGCCGGTCAGCACCTGCATCTCCCCGCGCACGTCGCGCTCGGCCTTGGTCCGGGCCTCCGAGGCCGAGGCGAAATAGACCCAGGCCAGGATGGCGCTGGCCGCCGCCGCGAACAGGGCGAGGAACAGCAGCGTCAGCCGGAAGGGTGTGCGCCGTAGGAGGGAGGGGAGTTTCACGGGCTGAAGCTACGGCTCCAGCCGATACCCCGCCCCGCGCACCGTCTGCAGCATGGCGTGGTCGAAGCCCTTGTCGATCTTGGCGCGAAGGCGGCTGATGTGGACGTCGATGACATTGGTCTGGGGGTCGAAATGGTATTCCCAGACCTTCTCCAGCAGCATGGTGCGGGTCACGGACTGGCCGGCGTGACGCATCAGGAATTCCAGCAGCTGGAACTCGCGAGGCTGCAGGTCGATCTCCTTGCCGGCGCGGTGCACGGTGCGGGCGATCAGGTTCATCTCGAGCTCGCCGACCTTGAGCATCGTGGCGACGCTGCCGGACTCGCGGCGGCGCGACAGGGCCTCGACCCGGGCGATCAGCTCGGAGAAGGCATAGGGTTTGACCAGATAGTCGTCGGCGCCGGCGTTCAGCCCGGTGACGCGGTCCTCGACCTCGCCGAGGGCGGACAGGAACAGCACCGGCGTCTGGTCGCCGTCCTTGCGCAGGGTCTCGACCATGCCGATGCCGTCGAGGCGCGGCATCATCCGGTCAACGACATAGACGTCGTAGCCGCCCTTCTGCGCCTCCAGCAGGCCGAAGGCGCCGTCGACGGCGTGGGTCGGCTCGTGCCCGGCCTCGGTCAGTCCCCGCACCATGGCGGTCGCTGCTTCAGCGTCGTCCTCGACCACCAGAATGCGCATGGAATCAGCCCCTCGAACGTGAATCGCCGCCGATGTTAGCGCATCGGCGGCGATGGGGGCAGTTAAGGCTTATTCAGGTTTGGGAAGCGGCAGAACGATCGGCGTGTTCCCTTGCGGGGTCCAGACGATCAGGAAGACGCCTGCCCGGTTGGCGCGGCGCGCCGCATCGATCGCGGCCTGCAGATCCGCCGGGGTCCGGATCGGACCCGACCCGCTGCGCGTGATGACGAAGCCGGGCCGGAAATTCAGCTCGCCGATCGTCTCGGCGGTCGTCACCACCAGCCCGTTGATCGGCGCCGGGATCGAGTAACGCCGGCGCAGGGCGTCCGACATCGGCGCCACGGTCAGTCCACCGACTGATGCGCCCGCACCCTCCTGGGCCGAGGGGTTGTCCGGGTCCTGGTCCGGCCGGTTGTTCAGTTCAGTCTCGGACGGCCGAACACGCACACGGATCGTCAGGGTCTCCCGACGGCCGTCGCGCAACACCTCGAGGCGAATGGTCTCACCGGGGCGAACCTGTCCGATTCGGCGCGTCAGATCCGTCCGGTCGCGCACAGCCGTTCCGTTCAGCCGCGTGACGATGTCGCCCACCTGCACGCCGCCTGACTCAGCCGGCCCGCCGGGAGTCACCTCGCCGACGAAGGCCCCGGTGAAGCCCACGGGCAGGCCCAGCGCCTCGATCTGCTCGCGGCTCAGGTTGGTGATACCGACACCGACATAGCCCCGCTCGATGCTCTCGCCTCGCATAAGGCGATCCGTGATGGGCTTGGCGACCGATGCGGGGATGGCGAAGCCGATCCCCACTGATCCGCCCGTCTGGGAATAGATGGCCGAGTTCACACCGATGACACGGCCGTAGATATCGAAGGTCGGGCCGCCGGAATTGCCCTGGTTGATCGCTGCGTCGATCTGCAGATAGCCGACATAGGCGCTGTCGACGTCTCGGCCCTGCGCCGAGACGATGCCGGCGGTCGCCGTTCCGCCCAGACCGAAGGGATTGCCGACCGCGATGACCCAGTCCCCTACACGCGGGACCGCCGTTTCCTCGAAGCTGACGAACGGAAAATCAGTCCCCTCGACCTTGATCACGGCGAGGTCGGTGCTTTCGTCCCGACCGACGAGGCGGGCCTCCATTTCACGGCCGTCGGCGAGCTTGACGCGAATCTCGGTGGCGTCGGCGACGACGTGGTTGTTGGTGACGATGAAGCCGTTGGCGGCGATGAAGAAGCCGGACCCTGCTCCCATGGCCGTGGGCGCTTCAGCCTCCTCGCCGTCCTCGCCCTGGGGTCCCCCGGGGACGGGCACTGCCCCCAGACCGGGAATCTGAACGAAACGCTGCCGCGACTGGACCCGGGTCCTGACCTCGATCTGCACCACCGCCGGCGCAACCTGGGCGAAGATGTCGGCGAAGCTGAGGGGGGCGCCCTGCGGCGGGGCGAAGGCGAGGCCGGATCCGCCGGCGTCGGGCGACAGGCGGCCCGTGAAGCCCGCGACGGGACCCGCATTGGCCGAGGGCCAGTCGATGACGCCGCCGGCGGTCGCCGCGGCGGCGAAGGTCAGGCCTGCAATGGCCCCGAGCATGAATTCCTTGCGCTTCATCATAGGCGTGTCTTGCGATCCTCTCGTCGGGCGTCGAACGCCCGTTCGGCCTTGTAATATAGGGCTGCGATCCCTTTCACCAACGTTGCGACGTGATGAAGGGCCCGGAGTCCCTGCAAGCCTGATTCACGCTCTCGTCGGAACCGCGAAGCGATTCCTCCCCAAACAATCAGGCTCGTGCCTAGTGGTCAGACGGCTTTGCGTCAGGATCGGGGCGAACCGCCTGATCGGCGAGTATCCGCTCCAGATCAGCCTCCTCAGCCGCCGACAGGGGCTCGGTCGCCGGCGCGCGGCGACGCGTCGCGAACCACAGACCGGCGCCCGCCGCCAGCAGGGCCGCAAACGGGCCAAACCACAGCAGCCAGGTGCCACCTCTCAGCGGCGGCGTGAACAGGACGAAATCGCCGTAGCGTCGGACCAGATCGTCCCGGACCTGCTCGTCGGTTCGCCCGGCGGCGATCTGTTCACGCACCAGAACCCGCATGTCGGCGGCGATGCCGGCCGGGCTGTCGGCGATGGCCTCGTGCTGGCAGACGACGCAGCGGATGTCGTCGAACAGGGCCTGGGCGCGCGCCTCCTGCGCGGCGTCGGGCAGGGGGCGGTCTGGCGCGGGCGGGGGTTCCTGGGCAGCGGCGGGCGCGGAGGCCAGGAGCAAGGCGGCGGCGATCAGGAGGAGGCGCTTCATGCCGCGGATTTCCGGTTCACGCCCAGCCGCAGCCGCCGGTCCAGCAACGACAGCAGGCCACCCAGGGCCATGATCGTCGGACCGAGGAAGATCAGCCGTGCCCACGGATTCCACCACACACGCACGGTCCAGCCTGGCTCATCGGCGGCGGTCCGGCCGCGCTCGCCCAGCACCACATAGACGTCGTCCAGTCCGCGGAAATCGAGCCCGACCTCGGTCGTGGTCTGGCCCCCGGTGGGGAAGAAACGGCGCTCGGCGGTGACGGACTGCGGCGCCCCGCCGTCGCGCAGGGTGACGGTCAGCCGGCCCTGTTCGGCGAGATAGTTCGGTCCCTCGACGATCCGGACCTCGTCGAGACGCACGGCCCATTTTCCGGCCTCGATGGTCTGGCCGGGGGCGAGGGCGCGGGCCGCCTCGACGCGGTAGCCGGTCTCGACCACCGCCCCCAGAACGAAGACGCCCAGTCCGGCGTGGGCCAGGGTGGTGCCCCAGGCGCCGAGGGGCAGGCCGCGCGCGCGGCGCAGGCTCTCCGGCAGGGACGCCCGGAACAGGCGGAGCCGCTCGGCCAGTTCGGCGAGGGTTCCGAGGATCAACCAGGCGCCGAGACCGATCCCGGCGGCGGAGAGAGCCTTCTTCGGCTCGAAGACCGCCCAGCCCGCGAAAGCGATCAGGATGGCGAGGCCGGCGGCCACGGCCAGTCTTTGACCGACGCCCCTCAGATCGCCGCGCTTCCACGCCAGCAGCGGCCCCGCGGGCAGGATCAGCAGGGCGACGGCCATCAGCGGCACGAAGGTCAGGGCGAAATAGGGCGGGCCCACCGAGATGGCCGAGCCGTCTATCGCCTCAAGGATAAGCGGATAGAGGGTGCCCAGCAGTACCGTGGCGCAGGCGGCGGTCAGGAAGACATTGTTGAGCACCAGCGCGCCTTCGCGGCTGACCGGAGCGAACATCGCGCCGCCCTTGAGGTGGGGCGCGCGCCAGGCGAACAGGGCGAAGGCGGAACCGGAGGCGACGCCGAGGATGGCCAGCAGCATCAGACCGCGCTCGGGATCGACAGCGAAGGCGTGGACGCTGGTCAGGACACCCGACCTGACGAGGAAGGCGCCGAGCATGGAGAAGCTGAAGGCCAGCAGGGCGAGAAATGTGGTCCAGCCCGCCAGGGCGCCGCGTCGCTCGGTGACCACCGCTGAGTGCAGCAAGGCCGTCCCCGCCAGCCAGGGCAGGAAGCTGGCGTTCTCGACCGGATCCCAGAANNCCAGCCGCCCCAGCCGAGCTCATAATAGGCCCAGAAGGCGCCGAGGGTGATGCCGCCGGTCAGGAAGGCCCAGCTGGCCAGGGCCCAGGGCCGGACCCAGCGGCCCCAGGCCGGCCAGAAGCTGGAATTGGCCCGGCCCTCGATCAGGGCCGCCACCGCCAGCGAGAAACAGACCGAGAAGCCGACATAGCCGAGGTAGAGCAGCGGCGGATGGAAGGCGAGAGCCGGGTCCTGCAGCAGCGGGTTCAGCGAGCCGCCCTGGAACGGCGCCGGGTCGAGCCGCGCGAACGGGTTGGAGGTGAAGACGGCGAAGGCGAGGAACAGCACCCCGAGCAGGCCCTGTGTCGCCACCGCCGAGGCCTTGAGTCCGAACGGCAGGCCGCGCGCCCGCGTCAGGACCGCGCCGAATCCGGTCAGGACCAGACACCACAGCACCAGCGAGCCCTCATGGCTGCCCCAGGCGGCGGCCACCTTGTAGAGCATCGGCTTGTCGGTGTGGCTGTTGGCCGCGACATTGGAGACCGAGAAGTCCGAGACCGCGAAGGCCCAGATCAGGGCGGCGAAGGACAGGGCGACAGCGACCGCGCCGGCGACGGCCGCACCCTCGGCGGCGCCGGCCAGCACGGGACTGCGACGCAGGCGACCGGCGACGGCCATGCCGGTCTGCAGCACCGCCAGCGCCAAGGCGAGAATCAGGGCGAAGGCACCCAGTTCAACGATCACGTGGTTGGTGCTCCGGCGGGTGGCGTGCCTTCAGGCCGCCATTCGCCCTTGGCCTTGAGCCGGTCGGCGACCTCTCGCGGCATGTAGTTCTCGTCGTGCTTGGCCAGCACCTGGGTGGCGCGGAAGCTGCGATCGGGCTGGAAGGCGCCCTGGGTGACCACCCCCTGCCCCTCGCGGAACAGGTCGGGCAGGTCGCCCTGATAGACGATGCGGGTGGTCGCGGCATTGTCCGTGATCGCAAAGGCCACCTCGCCGTCGGCGCCACGCACCACGCTGCCCGCCTCGACCAGCCCGCCCAGCCGGATGACCCGGCCGGTGGGCGCAGTCTCTGCCGTCGCTTCGGACGGCGAGAAGAAGAAGGTGACGTTGTCTCGCATCGCATAGAGCGACAGGCCGACCGCCAGCGCCAGAACCGGAGCGACCGCGACGATAACCCACAGGCGGCGACGCGCCTTTGGCGATTTGGGCAGCCAGTTCATTCCGTTCCTCCCGGCAGTCGCCTTTGCAGGTCCGCCCGGCGCGGATCGGCCGGGTCAAGGACCGCGATCAGCGGCCCCCACATGGCCCGGACCATGGCCGGCTCGTTTCGGGCAAGCGCCGCCTCGCCGAGGAAATAGCGCGCGCCCAGCTGACCCGGATCACGACGCAGGGCCTGGGCGAAGGCGGCCTCGGCGTCGCCGCCGACCACGCCGCCATTGGCCCGGGTCAGGCTCTCGCCCAGCCTCGACCAGCTCTGGGCGTCGTCCGGCTGCAGCGCGAGGGCCCGTCGGAAGGCCGAGGCGGCGCCGATCGGATCGCCGGCCTCGAAACGGGCGGCGCCCAGCATGGTCAGAGCCTCATGATCGTTGGGCCGCTCGCTGACCACCCGTGCGGCCACGGCGGCGAGTTGCGGCGGCTGCAGCGTCTCCAGCTCAGTGGTCCACTGATCCACGCGGCGCTCATAGGCCTGGTCGGGCAGGCCCGGCGCGCCGACCAGGGCATAGAGGCCCAGCGTCGCCGCCGCGGTGACCGCCAGTCCGGCCAGCACCCAGAACCGGTCTCTGGTTCCGGCCCGGAGCGGAGCGGTTTCCCGGTCGGAGACGAGGATTCGGCGACCGGCCTCGGCGCGGGCTGCGGTCCAGCCGGCTTCGTCGAGCAATCCCCGCGCCTTCAGTCGATCCAGTTCGGCCAGTTCAGCGGCGACAGACACGGGCCCGTCGCCGTCGGCGCCCCGGCGCGCGCCGGCCAGCGCGCACAGGCCCGCGAGAGCCGTCAGAAGCGCCGTCATGATCCAGAATGCCGTCATCCCCGGCGATGTAGCCGATCAGGCGGCCCGCGACGAGGCCTCCGACCCCTTTGCAGGGGCGCCGGCGACCGCGGCCCGACGCCGCACCGTGCGCGCGGGCTCCTCGGCATCGATATGGTCAAGGCAGAGCGCCGACAGTTCGACGAGGCCGAGTGCATGAGCTTCGTCCCCGGCCTCGCCGTCATTGATCATCCGCAGCGTCTGGTCGGCATAGTCGGACAATCGGTCGGTCAGGGCGTCGACCAGGGTCTTGCGGTCGGCCTCGCAGCCGAAGGTCGAGGCCGGGCCGCGCGCCGATCCGACCAGTTTCAACAGGCTGAGAGCCGCGCCGACCGTGGGGCCGTCGACCGGGGCCGACAGTCGGGGCGCCTTGCGGGTCATGCGTCCGGCGATCTGCACCCGTTCCAGCGGCAGCGCCTCATCCACCGCCTTGTCCGCCGCGCGCAACAGGCCGGACAGACGTTGGGCGATGGCGACGCGCGCGTCCCGGACCGACTTGCCCCAGACGCTCTGCGGGTTGAGGGTCAGGGTCACGTCGAGTTCGCCGAGCACACCGGCGCACCAGTTGAGGTCGGCGATGACCGTATCGACCCGGTCCAGATCGGCGCCCGGCTTGAACGCCTCGATCTTGCGGGCGCGGACATCGACGCCGGTGATCAACCTATCGACGAAGCCGGCCAGCTCCGACTCGCTGAGGAAGCCCTCGCGCCCGGCCGCCAGCGAGGTCTGGGTGACGATGCGCAGGATCAGGACGGCGTCGTCGAGATGGGCGAACAGCATTTCGAGCACGCGCTGGGCGCCGTCGACGTGAACCCCGGCGCAATCCTTGAGCAGCAGACGCAGTTCGGCGATCTGGTCGCCGTCCGGCCGTTTGAGCCAGATCTCCAGTGAGGGCAGGCCCCGCCGCGCCAGATGGGCCAGATCGAGACAGGCCGCGAGGTCGGCGAGTCCCTTCTGACGGGCAGCCTCATCGCCGCCCTGGGGCCAGACAAGGTCGGGCTGGTCGCGCACGACACTGGCCGCCGCCTGACAGAAGCGGTCGGCGACACCGATGGTCGAGGGCTCATCCTGGTCCAGGTGGGGCAACAGATCGGGCTCACGTTCACTGGCGGCGCGCCACACGCGCGGCAGGATGTGAGACGGAAAGGTCATGGCGGCGATGCCGTCGGTGCGGGCGCGGAACATCGGGACCAAGGGAGCCAGCACCTTGGCCCGGCGCAACCTGTCGCGGGATTCCTCGCCAATGAGCATCCGGAGTTCGGCCGCGCGGCCGCCACCCATGGGCGCGACAGCGGCGGACACGGCTCTGAGCGCGGCTTCGGGACACCGCGCCAGCAGGGCGGTGAGCGCGACGCGGTGGGCGACAGAGAGCCCTGCCATGGGAAAAACCTCGAACCGGACCCATCCGGCGTACCGGACTATGGGTAGGCAGGGTTAACAACCGCTATCCAGACGGATGAAATCAGGCCTCAGCCGCGGGCAGTTCGAGCAACACCTTGAGGCCGCCAAGATCGCTGTCGGCGAGGGTGATCTTGCCGCCGTAGGCGCGCGTCAGCTCGACCACGATCGACAGGCCGAGACCCGAACCCGGCGTGGTTTCGTCCATGCGGGCGCCGCGTTCCAGCGCCGCCTCGCGCTGGTCCGCGGGCAGGCCGGGGCCGTCGTCCTCGACCACCACCACCATCTGCCCCAGGCCGGTCGGGCCGGCGGTGATGCGGACGCGGCGCTTCGCCCATTTGCAGGCGTTTTCCATCAGATTGCCGAGGATTTCCTGCAGGTCCTGCCTTTCGCCCCGGAAGCCGAGCTCATCGGGCGCGCGCCAGTCGATCTCGACCGCCTTCTCCTCGAACACGCGCTCGAGCATGACCGCCATCTCGTCCAGCACCTCGGCTATGGGGGTGCGTTCGCCCAGCAGCTGGGCGCGGGCGGCGGCGCGGGCGCGGCGCAGGTGGTGGTCCACCTGGGCCTTCATCACCTCGGTCTGTTTGCGGACCATGTCCGGCAGGTCGCCCTTCTGCGATCCGGCCTCGGACAGCATGACCGACAGCGGCGTTTTCAGCGCATGGGCCAGGTTGCCGACGTGGGTGCGCTGCCGTTCGACCGTCTCCTGGTTGTGGTCCAGCAGGCGGTTGACCTGTTCGGCCAGCGGTTGGATTTCCATCGGATAGGTCCGGACGATGCGGGCGGCCTTGCCCTTTCGGACGTCGGCGATCTCATTGCGGAGACTGAACAACGGACGCAGGCCGATCTGCACCTGCAGGAAGACGGCGATGACCAGTCCCAGGCCGAGGATCAGCAGGGACGTCCAGGTGAAGGTCGCGAACTGGCGGGTATCGTTCTCGATATTGGTCCGGTCGATCGCGGCCATGAACACCAGCGGTTCGCTGCGTCCCGGCAGCGACTTCAGGCTGGCGGCGACTCTCAGCGGCTGACGCAGCGGCGGACGCAGGAAGCCGGGGTCGTTGAAGCTGATGGTGGCTCCGTTGGCGTCGGCCAACCGGCCCGGAAGACCCCGGGGCACGGCCAGTTCCTCTCCCGCAAGGGAAGGCGAGCCGGCGATGAAACGTACGCCGCCTTCGCCGTCCAGCTCGGCCACAGCCCAGTATTTTCCGGACAGGGCCCGGTCTGTCTGGGCATCCCGGATTTCAGCGACGACGACGCCATCCGGTCCCGCATTGGTCGCGATCACCACCTCGTCGATGGTCTCGGCCAGCACATTGCCCAGGCGTCGGAGGGCGGATTCCTGATACTGGCTGGTCAGGGCCCAGCCGGTGAGGACAAGGGCCAGTACGATCCATCCGGACGCGAGCCAGATCAGCCGTCGGGTCAGGCTGCGACCCGGTCGCCCGAACCAGCGGCCCCAGGACCTGTCGTCGGCCGGAGCCGATTCGCCCCCCGCCGCCTCGGTCACGCCCCTTCGGACTCCCCGGCCAGCGGCGTCAGGCGGTAGCCGAGACCGCGCACGGTCTCGATCCGGTCGGGCCCGATCTTCTTGCGCAGGCGGCCGACGAAGACCTCGATGGTGTTGGAGTCGCGATCGAAGTCCTGGTCGTAAAGATGTTCGACCAGTTCGGTGCGGCTGATGACCCGGCCCTGATGCATCATCAGATAGTGCAGCAACCGGTATTCCAGCGATGTCAGGCGCAGGGGCTCGCCGTTGACCGTGGCGCGGGCCGCGCGCGGGTCGAGGCGAAGGCCGCCGCACGACAGGGTCGCCGAGGCGATCCCCGCCGAGCGCCGCAGCAGGGCACGCAGCCGAGCCAGCAGCTCCTCGGTGTGGAAGGGCTTGGTCAGATAGTCGTCGGCCCCGGCGTCGAAGCCCGACACCTTGTCCGACCAGGCGCCGCGCGCGGTCAGGATCAGAACGGGCGTGGTCTTGCCGTCGCGGCGCCAGCGTTCCAGCACCGAGACGCCGTCGATCTTGGGCAGGCCGAGGTCCAGCACGACCACGTCATAGGGTTCGGTATCGCCGAGGAAATGGGCTTCCTCGCCGTCCGCGGCGTGATCGACGGCGTAGCCGGCGTCGCCCAGGGCCAGTTTCAGCTGGCGCGAGAGATCGACGTCGTCCTCGACAAGCAAGATTCGCATTCAGCGTTCTCCCACAACCCGGCCGCTGCGGGCGTCCACCATGATGTCGGCGACGCGGCCGCCGGGATACTCCCAGCGCACAACAATGGTGTCGCCCCTGTTGCTGGCGCCAAGGAAACGTCCCTGGCGGCCCGAGGAGGCGCGCTGAACAGCCTCGCCCACGCTGATGCGGCGTTCCTCCTGCTGCTGACGCTCAGCGCGGGGGCCACGGTCCTGCGCAACCGCCTGCGACAGGGGCGCGGCGGCGATCAGGGCTGCAAGCAGTATGGCGGACGGGCGGATCATGAAGAGCGGTCTAGGCCTCAGGCTCTGAACGACGGCTGAACGGCGAGTGTAGACATGTTTCACCTTTCGCGCCGCCCCCCTCGCGCGCGCGGCGAGGATTTGCAGTCCGGGCGGGGCGTTCGGGGCGTGACGACGAATTCATGCTGATGAATGAAAGCTGACATGCGCCGTTCAGATCGCGCTCAGCCGGTGAATGGTCATCTCGGATCAACGCCGGCCACCCCGGTCCGCGTGGAACGCTCAAGGAGAAGTCCGATGATGAAGAAAATTTTCATCCCCGCCCTCGCCCTGGCCGCGGCTTCCGTCGCGGTCCCCGCCATGGCCCAGTCCTACGGCCACCAGGACCGGGACGGTCGGGGTGGTTATGAACAGGACCGTGGTCGCTATGACAATAACCGTGGCGGCGACCGGGGTGGTCGCTGGGACAATGATCGCGGTGGCGGCTGGCAGAACATCAGCCAGCGCAAATACCAGCTGGACCGCCGCATCGATCAGGGCGAACGCACCCGTCAACTCAGCCGCCGGGAAGCGACCCGGCTGCGCAACGAACTGAACGCCCTGGTGCGTCTGGAACGGACCTATATGCGCGGCGGCCTCTCGGCTCGCGAGCGGTTTGAGCTGGACCGCCGCTACGATCGCCTGTCCATGCAGATCCGCGCCGAACGCCGCGACAACGACAACCGTCGCTACTAGGGCCAGACCTTCCTCCCCGAAGGTCCGGGGGGCGCGATCCGCAAGGGTCGCGCCCCTTTCCCTGTCTCAGACCCGGAGTCGGCTCTCGATCACGGTGACGGCCCGTCCGCGCAGCAGCACCCGGTCGCCGCGGGTCTCGGTCTCGATGTCGCCGCCCCGGCCGGGAAAGACCTGCCGGAACCGCACCGTCGTCAGGCCGAGCTTGCCGGCATACAGCGGCCCCAGGATGCAGTGAGCCGAACCGGTCGCCGGATCCTCATCCACGCCGCAACCCGGCGCGAAGAAGCGGTCGACCACATCGACGTCATCCGCGGCCTCCGCCCGCGCGCAGACAATCACCTGACCGATCTCGCCGGCCTCGCCCTGTATGGTCGCCAGCGCACGGATGTCGGGTGTCACGGCATGCACCGCCGCCGCATCGTCCAGCACCGCCACGAGATACCGCCCCGCCCAGACCTCGACCGGCGTGACCCCCAGCGCCTCGACCAGACCGTCCGGCGCCGCGGTCCGCCGTGGCGGATCGGCGGGGAAGTCCATCTCATAGCCGCCGGCCGCCTGCACCACCATCAGCGGACCGGAGCGGGTGTCGAAGGTAATGGCCGCGGCCTCGAGCCCAAGCTCGGCCAGCAGCACATGGGCCGAGGCCAGGGTGGCATGGCCGCACAGATCGACCTCCATCCCCGGCGTGAACCAGCGCAGGCCGAACCGCGCCGGATCACCGGTGCGCAGCAGGAAGGCCGTCTCCGCCTGATTGTTCTCCTTCGCGAGCACCTGCATCCAGCCGTCGGACGGCCACGCGTAGAAGGGCTCGACCACGCAGGCGGGGTTGCCCTTGAACGGGGCGGCGGCGAAGGCGTCGACGGTCCACTGCCTCATCGGTCGGCCTCCGTAACCACTGTCAGTTCCGGCCAGCGCGCCTGCGCCCGTTCGACCACGCGCGGCCAGTCCTTCGCCCGGGGGCGGTTCGGATTGGGCCGCAGGGTCAGGGCGAAGACGTCCTCCAGTCCCAGCGGCGCCGCCACGCTGATCGTGTCATCCCGCTCAAGCCGCACCCCGACTGCGAAGGCCGGGGCCACGAAGCGTTCGAGCGCCTCATCCGTCCCGGACAGGGGATCATAGGGCTCGCCGAAATGGGCGGGGAACCAGATCGGCACGCGCGCCTGGTTGCGGACCTCGACCGTGCTGCGGAACGGCTCGTCGAAGGCGGCCGCTACGCGTTTGATCACGACATCCTCGGCGTCCCAGCTGGTGTCCGGATCAAAATAGCCGACGTCATAATCCCGGACGCCATAGCCCGCCGGACGGCCGGTCAGGGCGTTCCAGACGCTCTGGTAGACCGCCCCCGAGAAGATGCGCCAGTCCGGCAGGCCCTGATCCCGAACCCCCTTCAGGACGTGCATCAGGCCGGGGTCGGCGCGGACGATCTCCACCAGCCGCGCTTCAAGGCCGCTCATGCGTCGCGCCTCAGCGGCCAGCCGTGGTCCAGCGGCCCGTGTCCTCCGCCCAGCCCCGGCGCCCGGCGGATGGCCTCGGCGACATAGGCCCAGGCATTGGCGACGGCGACTTCCAGCGGCAGGCCCTGCGCGACCCCCGCCGCGCAGGCGCTGGCCAGGGTGCAGCCGGTGCCATGGGTGTTGCGGGTGTCGAACCGCTCGCCCTCCAGCAGGGTCTCGCCCGTCGGTGTCAGCAGCAGATCCACCACCGTCTCGCCCGGCACATGGCCGCCCTTCATCAGCACCGCCCGCGCGCCCATGGCCAGCAGGGCCTCGCCGGCGCGGCGCTGGCCGTCGAGATCGGCGACGGCGATGCCGGTCAGGGCCTCGGCCTCGGGCGCATTGGGGGTCAGCAGGGCCGCGCGCGGGATCATCAGCGACCGCACGGCGGCCACGGCGTCGTCCGCCAGCAGCGGGTGGCCGCCCTTGGCTATCATGACCGGATCGACCACCGCCGGAGCGCCTGACGAATCGAGGATGGCCGCGACCCGCTCCACCACCGCCGTCGAGCCCAGCATGCCGGTCTTGATCGCATCGGCGCCGATGTCGTCCAGCACCGCCCGCGCCTGCGCCTCGATGAGGTCCAGCGGCAGCGGGTGCACGCCATGGACGCCGAGGGTGTTCTGCACGGTGATGGCGGTGATGGCCGTGGCGGCGTATCCGCCCAGCATGGTCACGGCCTTGATGTCGGCCTGGATTCCCGCGCCGCCGCCCGAATCCGAGCCGGCGATGATGAGGACGCGTCCGAGGAAGGAGGGCATGGCGCTGGATGACCAATCCCGAGCCATCGTGCAAGCCCGGTGGTCCTTGAGCCGCCCGGATCTATGCCGCGCCGACCGCCGCCTGCACCGCCAGGGCCTGCACCGTCTCGCGCACATCATGGACCCGGACGATCCCGGCTCCCCGACGGGCCGCCTCGAGCGCCAGGGCCAGCGATCCGCCCAATCGGTCGCCGGAGTCAGTCGCCGTCGGGTCGACGGACTGGATCACCCGCTTGCGGCTGGCTCCATACAGGACCGGAAAGCCGGCCGCGGCCAGCCGGTCCAGCCGCGCCGTCAGGGCCAGATTGTGGGCCGCCGTCTTGCCGAATCCGATGCCGGGGTCGAGCCATATCCGCTCGCGCGCCACCCCCGCCGCCATCGCCGCCTCAGCCCGGCCGCTCAGCCAGCCGGCGACTTCTTCGACCACATCGTCATAGTGAGGGTCGGCCTGCATGGTCCGCGGCTCGCCTTTCATATGCATCAGCACCACGTCGCAGCCGAGCTCGGCGGCCGTCGCGAGGCTGTCGGGCGCAAGGCCGAGCGCCGTCACGTCGTTCCACATCGACGCCCCGGCGGCCACGGCCGCGCGGGCGACGGCGGGCTTCATGGTGTCGATGCTGACCGGGCCGGTCCAGCCGGCGGCGCGCAGGCCCTCGATGACCGGAACCACCCGGGCGATCTCCTCGGCTTCGGCGACGGGCGCGGCGCCGGGACGGGTGCTCTCGCCGCCGATGTCGAGAATGTCCGCCCCCTGTTCAACCAGCCGCAGGCCGTGGGCCACCGCGACCTCGACCGAAGTCAGCCGGCCCCCGTCGGAGAAGCTGTCGGGCGTGACGTTGACGATGCCCATCACGNNGGGCGTGACGTTGACGATGCCCATGACGCGGGGGCGCTTCAGGGGCGGCTCCATCAGTCCCTGCCCCCGATCAGGCTGCCGATGGCGTCGAGATAGGCGCCGAAGGCCTTGCGGCCCGCAGGCGTGATCGACACCCGGGTCAGGGGCTTGTTGTCCTTGAAACTCTTGGCGATGGCCACGAAGCCCGCCTCCTCCAGCTTCTTCAGATGGACAGACAGATTGCCCTGGGTGGCCTCAAGCACGGTCTTGAGCTCGGTGAAGTCGGCGCTGTCGGCGTCGGACAGATAGACCATGATCCCCAGCCGCATGCGGCCGTGGATGACCTCGTCGATCCGTCCGAGATCGGCCAGTCCCATGGTTCAGGCCGCCTTCGATCCGGAGCGGGCGTCGCGGAACAGGATCCAGCCCGGCAGGGCGAACAGCAGGAACAAGGCGACGGTGCAGACGCCGAGATACAGGAAGGGCTCGCGCACCAGCACGCCCAGCGCCACGGCCGTGGCCCAGCCGCCCAGCGCCGTGGCCAGCATCCAGCCCTTCCGCTTCAGCGTCCAGGCCATGTACCAGGCCGCGGCCTGCAGGGCGAAGACGATGGCGGCGTAATAGAGCCAGATGGCGAAGTCCTGATCGCGCCAGGCACCCACGCCGAAGACGATGATGACGGCGCAGTTGGCCATGCCGGTGGCGCTGAAGGCGGCGTTCAGGGTGCGCGTCGCCATCGGTCCGCGATTGGATCCACCGGTCTTGCGATCCTTGAGGATCGCCCAGGTCAGGATCGACAGGAAGGTCGCGCTGATCCCGACCACGAAGGCCAGGTTGGCCAGGTCCGGCCAGCGGATCAGGCCTGTCGCCTGACCGACGTGGAACAGGCACTGCAGGCCATACAGCAGGCCGCCGGCCAGATAGNNCCCGCCGCCCTCGACGATCGAGCGCATGAAGGCGAGGTCGTCCTCGGCGGAATGCAGGCGGGGCTTGGCGGGCATGACGATTCTCCGGAGCCGGCTCGTCCTTGGGGTGGACGAGCCGGCGGGTATTGGCAAGTTATTCGGCGGGCGAGAATTCCGGGTCCCGCTGATGGCGCCAGGGGATGCGGCGGCCGTTCAGCCAGCCGCCGACGAAGCTGTGACGGACCAGCAGTTCGTAGGTCAGCAGGCTGATCGCCATTGTTCCCCCGATGACCACGCCGAACTTGACGAACCAGGGCCAGGTCTCGTTCACCACCAGGATCTGGCCGACCATGACCAGCGGCAGGTGGACGATGTAGACCCAGTAGGACGAGTCAGCGAGGTAGCGGCGGACGGCGCTGTATCCCGAGGCGAAGCGAAGGGCCAGCGACAGGACCGCGAAGACCGAGGCGAAGACCGCCAGGGCCATCACCGCGGCCAATGGGGCCTTCAGCTCCGGATCGGTGACCGGCGCAAGCTCCGGGACCGGGCCGCCGACCATGACCATAGCCGCCGTCCCGACGCCCAGCGCCACGACCGTGAACACGGGCCACAGGCGCTCGATGCGGACCAGCAGGTCGCGGCGACGGTCCAGCAGGAAGCCGAGGCCGAAGGCGGTCCCGAAGGCGGTCAGGGCGGTCGCATTGGGAACCAGTCCCGTGTCCGGCGTCGGAATGCCGAAGAAGGGCATCCAGTTGGGCGTCAGCCAGAAGGCGACCGCCAGCGGAGCGGCCATCAGGGCCGGGGTCCAGGGACCGATCAGGGCGCCGGTGATGCGGTCGACGAACCGGCCCCAGCCGCCGTCGCGATCCGCCATCGCAAACGGCGCGCGCAGGATCAGCATGCCGACATAGAGGATCAGCAGCACCCAGAGGAACCACAGGTGGGTCAGCGGAAAGGTCTCGAGCGTCAGCGGCGGTGGGGGCGGTCCGTCGGTCGGAATGGTTCCTCCGTTGCGGATGGCGGCCATCCAGATCAGCCCCGCGATGATGGCGGCGAGGACCGGAAACCAGAAGGCTGCCAGCGGCCCCGCGATCCGCATCCCCCGATCCTTGATGAAACCGACGGTTCCGCGCCGGTCGAGCATCATGTGCGCGAACAGACCGGCGATCAGGAAGAAGCTCGTCATGCGGAAGAGGTGGATGGCGAAAAAGATGGCGCTGGCCACCGGGGAGTTGTCGGTGTCGGGCACGATCCAGATCGTGACCGGGAAATAGGACATCGAAGCGTGCAGGACGACGCCCAGCAGCAGGGCGGTCCCGCGCAGGGCGTCGAGGCCGTGCAGGCGCCCGGACGGGTAGGTCTCGGAATGGGTCATCGAACCGTTCTCTTTCACAGACGGCGGTCGGGGGAATTCAGGGCCGCGAGAAGCCGGCGGACGGCGTCAGACACCACCTGCGGCTCATCCAGCGGAATCACATGGCCGCTGTTCTCAGCGACGATCAGCACGCTGTTGGAGGACAGGGCCGCCAGACTCTCCTGGTTCCGGCGATGGTTCAGGTCCGCCTCGCTCGGCGGGGACATCGTTCGCCCCCGGCGGATGACGATCAGCGGCAGCTGGCCCAGCGCACCCGGCGCGCCCGGAGGCAGGGTCGCCGCGTCAAGCCCGGCCAGGGCTTCGAACTCGGCCTTCACCCCTCGCAGAATTTCCGGCGTGAACGCCATCTGCACTTCCGCGGAGGTCCCTGCCGGCATGCCGATGATGGGAACCCCCGGTCGGGAGACGGCCAGCGCCGCATCGATCTGTGAGACGGTCGGCCCCCGGGCAGCCTCGAAATCGGGGAGATCGCGTTCCGAACTGCCGTCCACCAGCACCAGACCCGCCACCTGACCGGGATAGGCCTCGGCGTAGGCGCGGATCAAAAGCCCGCCGAGCGAATGACCGACCAGGACAAAGGGTCCCTCCAGCCCAGCGGCCTGGAGCAGGGCGTGCAAGTCCCGCGTCCTGTCGGCATAGGTCCAGCCTTCGGGGGTCGGGTCGCTCCAGCCCATCCCGCTGCGGTCATAGGTGCAGGCCCGGGCGAAGCCGGCGATGGCGTCCTGGGTGGCCGCCAGGGTCGAATTGGCCGTGTACTGCGACAGCCCCGCCTCGAAGATCACCGTCGGGCCGGAGCCCTCGCCCTTGCAGAAGATGTGCAGCCGCCGGTCCGCCACCACCTCGACGAGCCGCCCCGGCGCCGCGGGACGAACATAGCCGCCGGGCCCGGCGGGCGCCTGATCGGCGGCGGTCGGGTTCGATGAGCTCTGGGCCGTCACGGGCGCGGCCACGCCCAAGGCAAGCAGGCTCACCGCCACGGCGCCGGCCTTCAGCGCGGTCCGTCGCAAGGCGTCGAGGCCGTACAGGCGGTCGGACGGACGGGTTTCGTATGACGACATGGAAGGGCTCCCCTATTGATGGAAGGCCATATCTCATAGACTTGTTTATAATGCAAACAAGTTCGCCTGAAAGAACCCGCCGCGAGCGACGCCCACGGCGGGTCTTGTCTGTTCAGCCGGTCAATGGACGGTCTGGACCTCGGCGGGGGCGCTGTCCGGCGCCGGGGTGATCGGCACGGAGACCGACGGGCCGGCGTTGGGGAAGTTGCTCTCGTCGCGGTTCGGGGCGACGCCCTTCTCCAGCAGATCCTTGATCTCCTGACCCGACAGGGTCTCGTATTCGAGCAGGGCCTGGGCCAGTGTCTCCAGATCAGCGGCCTTGTCGGTCAGGATCTGGCGAGCCTCGTCCCAGCCGGCGCCGACGATGCGCTTGACCTCGGAATCGATGATCCGGGCCGTCTCTTCCGAGACGTTCTGGCTGCGCGCCACCGAGTGGCCGAGGAAGACCTCCTGCTCGTTCTCGCCATAGGCGACCGTGCCGAGGATGTCCGAGAAGCCCCACTGGGTGACCATGCGGCGCGCCAGTTTCGACGCCTGCTGGATGTCCGACGAGGCGCCCGAGGTGATGTTCTCCTTGCCGAAGATCAGCTCCTCGGCCACGCGGCCGCCGGCCATGATGGCGATGCGATCGACCATCTGCTGGTACTTCATGGAATAGCGGTCGCCTTCCGGCAGCTGCATGACCATGCCGAGGGCCTGGCCGCGCGGGACGATGGTCGCCTTGTGCACGGGGTCGGCCATCTTGACGTTCATGGCCACGATGGCGTGGCCGCCCTCGTGATAGGCAGTCAGGCGGCGCTCTTCCTCGTTCATGGCCATGGATTTGCGCTCGGCGCCCATCATGACCTTGTCCTTGGCGTCCTCGAAGTCGCGATGGGTGACCATGCGGCGGTCCTTGCGGGCCGCCATCAGGGCCGCCTCGTTCACGAGGTTGGCCAGGTCGGCGCCGGAGAAGCCGGGGGTGCCGCGGGCGATGGTCTTGACCATGACATCCGAGGCCAGCGGCACGTCCTTCATGTGGACGCGCAGGATTTTCTCGCGGCCGTTTACATCGGGGTTCGGCACCACGACCTGACGGTCGAAACGGCCGGGACGCAGCAGGGCCGGGTCCAGCACATCGGGACGGTTGGTGGCGGCGATCAGGATGATGCCCTCATTGGCCTCGAACCCGTCCATCTCGACCAGCAGCTGGTTCAGGGTCTGCTCGCGCTCGTCATTGCCGCCGCCCAGACCGGCGCCGCGGTGACGGCCGACGGCGTCGATCTCGTCGATAAAGATGATGCACGGAGCGTTCTTCTTGGCCTGTTCGAACATGTCGCGCACGCGGCTGNNACGAACATCTCGACGAAATCGGAGCCCGAGATCGAGAAAAAGGGCACGCCAGCCTCACCGGCCACGGCGCGGGCCAGCAGGGTCTTGCCGGTGCCGGGAGGGCCGACCAGCAGGGCGCCCTTGGGGATCTTGCCGCCCAGACGCTGGAATTTGCCCGGGTCCTTGAGGAAGTCGACGACCTCCTGAAGTTCCTCCTTGGCCTCATCCACGCCGGCGACGTCCTCGAAGGTCTTGCGGCCCTTGTGCTCGGTCAGCAGCTTGGCCTTGGACTTGCCGAAGCCCATGGCCCCGCGCGCGCCGCCCTGCATCTGCCGCATGATCAGGATCCACAGGCCGATGATCAGCACGAAGGGCAGCAGGCCGATCAGGGCGCTGACCCACAGCGACTGGCGAGTGGTCTTCACGTCCACCTCGGCGCCCTTGGCCTGGATGCTGTTGATCAGTTCGGCGTTGGGGACCGGGGTGATGACCGTGACGACGCTCTCGTCGCGCAGGGTGGCCTTCACCGTCTCGCCACGCACCTCGACGCTGACGATATTGCCGTCATCGCGGGCCTTGAGCAGGTCCGAATAGCTCATCGCCACCGGGCGAGCGGCCGCCTCCTTGGCGCCGGGAGCGGCCGTAAGGCCTCCCGGGCGGCTGGCGGCGACATAGAAGGCCATGGCCCCCAGGATGATCACGCCCCAGATGGCCAGATTGCGCAGGTTCATTCTCGTCTCGTTCCCTGGGTGCGCCGAAGCGCCCGGTCGTCAGTGATATCAGCTCGAAAATAGGTGGTTCCGGGGCGATGCGCCATGGATAGCGCCACCAAGGTCCCGTTCGTGCGTCATTCGGTCCAGCGCCCGGGCCAGTCTTTCCTCGACCAGCCCCGCCGCCCTGCCCACCGTCCCTGCAAGAACCGGGGCAGTCGCATCGTTCCGGATCAGCACAGGCACGGACCCGCGTGCGGCGGGCGGCAGGGCCTTGAGCACGGCCCGGTCGGCCCCAGCCAGGGCCGCCATACGGCCCGCGGCGGGGACGACAGACCATCCCGGCGAATCGACCGTGATCGCCCAACGACCGTCCCAGACGGTCCCGACGTCCGCCGACAGCGCCAGCGGCGGGCGCGGGCGGCGGACGAGCTCGCCAGCCTCGCGGGCTACGAGCACTTCGCCTTCGCGCGCCTCGATCCGGGCGCCGGACAGAGTGGCGGTGAACGACGCGCCCGATTGCAGCCGGGCGAGGATGGCGGCGAGCCGATCGCCGCGCGGAGGCCGATCGCCTCCACCGACGCAGACCAGAGCAGCAGCGAGGGTGTAGGAGTCGGTGTTCCGGTTCAAAATCAGCGTCCCCTCTCCCATCGGGAGAGGGCTTGAGCGCACGGCGGCGCAGCCGTCATCCTTGCGCGAAAGGGTGAGGGTCGGCTGTCGGGGGGCGGCGGCGGCGCTCGCACAGTCGACCCTCATCCGGCCCTCCGGGCCACCCGTCGGGAGAAGGGTCAGAGCTTGCCGCGCGCGACTCCTTGCAAACCGCACATCCTCATTCCCCGGATCATCAATCCAGTCCGCCCCCTGCCCTTTCAGCCACGCCCTCACCTCCGCCCGCCCCGCGCCCAGCATCGGGCGGAGCAGCATCAAACCCCGCCCCTCGGGCCATGCCGGGGATGGCGACCAGTCGCGCAGCCGGCCGAGGGTCGAGCCCTCCGCCCGCATCACCTCACCCTCGGCGATGTCGTCGGCGGTATGGGCGAACAGAACGACCCGCGCCCCGGCCTCGCGCGCGGCGTCCGCGATCAGGCGATGACGAGCCGAACGTGCGGCGGCGGGCAGACCCGTAGCGGGCCTGGAACCGATCCAGTTCAGGCTGCGCCACTCCGCCCCGGCCTCACGGGCGGAGCGCCCGGCGAAGGTTGTCCAGGCTGCGCTGTCGGCGCTGAGTCCGTGATCGACGGTCAGGGCCAGCAGGCGACGGCCGTTCTCGCGCGCCCAGTCGGCGGCCACGCGCAGTAGTGCAATACTGTCGCCGCCTCCGGAGAGGGCCAGGGCGAGCGGGCGGTCGATACCGGTTTCCAGGCGCGCGGACAGACCGGCCCTCGCCGAGCCGATCCAGTCCACGTAGTCTGGGGTCAGCCCGGTCTCCGGGCCGGCGGCGCGGCCGGAGCCGGGCAGCCGATACGGGTCCGGGCCTCGGTCGCCCGGGTGCGCACGGCGGGGCTGGCGGCCTCGGCATAGCGGCGGGTGAACTCGGTCAGGGCGGTGCAGGCCTGGGTCTTGCGATCCGTGGCGTTGAGGGCGTTGGCCAGTTCGAGCGTCGTCGCGGCGGCCCAGGGCGCGGTCGGCCAGCCCTGCAGCGCCGTCGCATAGGCGGAGACGGCGCCCGCGTGATCGCCGGCGGAGACCCGCAGGTCGCCGAGACGGCTCGACGCCTCACGGGCCTGGGGCGTGTCAGGCCAGGCGAGGATGACGGTCTGCAGGGCGCGGTCGCCCCGCTGCGGGTCCGTGGCCGCCAGCCGGGCCGCGGCGGTCAGGTCGCGCGCGGCGTCGCCGGTCGGCGAGGTGGTGGGGATGGGTGCGTTCAGCTCGGCCTCGCGGGCGGCCGCCGCCTCCATGGTCCGGATCCGGCCCTCGGCATCGCGCACGCGGGTCGAGAGGGCGGCGTTGTCGCGCCCGGCTTCGTCCAGCTGGAAGGTCAGGCGTTCGAGGTCGCCGTTCACGCGCTGGACCGTCGCCTCCATGTCGGCGAGCCGGCGGTCCATGAGGCCGACGCGGCCCTGCAGGGCGATGACCTCGGGATCGGGCTCGATGATGACCGGCTGACCGGCGGCGTTGCGCTGGGTCACGGCGCGCTCGAGGCGGCGAACGTTGCGGTCCAGCTGGTCCAGCCGTCGCTTGTCCCACTGCACGGGCTCCAGCGGCGTGGTCTGGGCCACGACCGTGGTCGTGCCGGCGATCAGGATCACGCCCAGCACGGAGATCAGGGCGTTGCGCGAACGGAGGGCGGCGGGAAACTTCAGCATGATCGTTGTCGTCCCACCGATTTGCGGCCGGTTCAAGACAAGGGGAAGGCGCGAGGGGGCGGCAATCGCCCCCTCGCGCCTGTTCCGTCCTAGCGCGCGGCGCCCGAGACGATGGCGGTGTGGGCATTGCGGTTGCGGGCCCAGGCCTCTTCGTTCGAGCCGGCCGCGATCGGGCGTTCCTTGCCGTAGCTGATGGTG
>DDSO01000093.1 GCA_002343425.1 Brevundimonas sp. UBA2388 | reverse complement strand
TGGGACGAGATCAAGCCGCAGGTCCACCACGTGGAATTCCCGGACGGCAAGAAGATCATCCTGCTGTCGGAAGGCCGTCTGGTGAACCTGGGCAACGCCACGGGCCATCCGTCGTTCGTGATGTCGGCGTCCTTCACCAACCAGACGCTGGCCCAGATCGAACTCTGGACCAACGCCAAATCCTACGAGAACCAGGTCTACGTCCTGCCGAAACACCTCGATGAAAAGGTCGCGACGCTGCATCTGGCCAAGCTGGGCGCCAAGCTGACGACCCTGTCGAAGGAACAGGCCGACTACATCTCGGTCCCGACCGAAGGCCCGTTCAAGCCGGACCACTACCGCTACTAGGCCACGGCTGAACCGAAGGACTGAAGAGGGTCGGCGCCATCAGGGTGCCGGCCCTTTTTTCTGCAGAGGCTCAGGCAGCCATCATGGCGTCCTCGGCCTTGCGGGTCGCCAGACCGGTCTCGAAATCCATGAAGATGTCGATCAGCTCATCGACCCCGACCGGCGAGGCGCCGGGGCTGAAGCGGAACCGCCAGAAGCTGACGATGTGCTGGATGGCGCCGAGCTGGTCGCCCAGGCGCGCAAACAGGCGGGGCGCGTTGAGCAGGAAATCACGGAAAGCCACCGGCCGTCCCTCGTCGGTGAGCCCGGCATAGGCCGTGTCGTAGATGGCCAGGGTGCGACCCGCCTCGTTGCAGGTCTCTATGATCCGGTCCCGCAGCACGGCCCGCCCGCGATCCAGCCAGGCGCGCGCCTCACGGTCCAGCTTGCCGATCGGCTTTACGGTCTGAACCGCGTCGGCGACGCCGGCGACCTCCGCCCTGAGACTGGTCAGGATCCATTTGTAATAGAGGAAGCCCTTCCAGCAGAAGACGCCCTCCTGATAGTCGTCCGGCTCAAGCCTGAGCGTCTCGCGCAGAGCCTCCATCCGATCACGGGGATCGTTGGACATGATCTTTCCCGCCAGTCGCTGGGTCGATCCCACCGCTTCCAGATCCGGACCGATGCACAGGGTGACCAGCGGCCGGATCTCGTCCTCGACGAACCGCGCCATGCGCTGCAGGTCCGACTCGCTGATGGAGAAATAGCAGTGGGCGGGTTCGATCCCGCCGCGCTTCAGCTGCTCACGCAACAGGAAGGGATCCAGCGACGGCAGCTGGTCCAGCAGGGTCAGCGTCGTCATGTCCGGGTGCCGCGGGCCGACTCCGAACGCCTCCTGCATCACCCGCTCGAAGCCGCGCTGGCCGACGAAGACATAGCGGCCGCCCGTCTTCAGCTCATTCGCATCCAGTGGAATGATCACCTTGGTGGCCACCTGCCGGCGCAGATAGAAACAGTCGTTCTCGTCCCGGCGTAGCCGGTGCTTGATGATCAGCGCGCGGTTCAGGGCCGGCGTCCGGAACAGGGGCTTCTCCGCCCAGTCGGCCTCGTGGCCGTGATCCAGAAACACCTTCAGCAGATTCAGGACGCGCGCGGTCGAGGCCGAGCGGCGCAGGTGGGCCAGATTGCGAATCGCGCGGTCGGTCATGGCCACCCCTTCAGCCGGCCAACAAACCACGAAAGGATGACCAACGGCTTAGCTGATCGCTGATAAGACGTGCGACGCCTCTGCACTGGCCTCGCCTCGCGACCGCGCCTAGATTGCCGCCATGGGCGACATCATCAACATCCTCATCCTCGTTGCGATCCTGGCGGTGACCGTCACCCTCGGGTTCGGAATCTATTCCCTGCACAAGGGCGGGGATGCGAACCGTTCCCGCTCCAACAAGCTGATGCGGCTACGCGTGGGGCTGCAGGCCGTGGCGATCGTCCTGCTGTGCGTCGGCATGTGGTGGAAGTCCACACAGGGGTCCTGAGCCCGTGGTGGTCCTGAATCGCATCTATACGAAGACCGGCGACGGCGGGCAGACGCGGCTGGCTTCGGGCGCGACCGTCTCAAAGAGCGACCGCCGGGTCGAGGCCTATGGCGCCGTGGACGAACTCAACAGCGTCATCGGCGTGGCCCGGCTGTACTCCGGCCAGAACGACCGCATCGACGCCATGCTGGGGCGTATCCAGAACGAGCTGTTCGACCTCGGCGCCGATCTGGCCACCCCGCTGGAGCCCGCGCCGAAATGGGAGGCGCTGCGCATCATCGACAGCCAGGTCGAGCGGCTCGAGACCGAGATCGACTGGATGAACGAGAGCCTGAAGGAACTGGACAGCTTCATCCTGCCCGGCGGCTCACCCCTGTCGGCCCATCTGCATCTGGCCCGCACGGTGGCTCGCCGGGCCGAACGTGAGGCGGTGCGGCTGGTCGAAGCCGGCGAGGCGGTGACGCCGGCGGCGATCCGCTACCTCAACCGGCTGTCCGACCATCTGTTCGTCGCCGCCCGCCGGGCCAACGCCAACGGCGCCGACGATGTGAAGTGGAAGCCGGGCGCGACCCGATAGGACCAGCTCACCTGTCTGTTTCCTTTGCTCCAGCGAGTGCTGGTTCGTCACAACGAACACAACGGATTCACAAAGGACACAACGGGTTCTGTGAGACTGAAAGAGCCAAACCTTCCACTCAAGGGGTGAGCGGATCTCACGCCGGAGCATGATCGAACCAAATGCGGCGAAGCCGCGATCTCTTGACCTGCGGAAGACGGACGCCGACCTGACAACATCTCCGGTCCCGTCGTGTCCGTTGTGAATTCGCCGTGCCCGTTGTGATGAACCTTCCCGCCTCCGTACTCCGGCGTACGAAGGCTTTTGATCACTGCGCCGCGAGGGCCACGCGCTGGCGGTCGGCGTCGGCGTCGCGGGCGCGCTGCTGTGACGCCAGCGACGTCTCGATCGCCACCAGTTCGCGGTTCTTCTCGGCCGAGGCGGCGGCGCGGTCGCCGGGATTGGGCCGGCCCGTGATTTCGGCGATGGAGATCGGCTGGGCGCAGACCTGTGCATCGGGGTCCCACCACTTGCCGCCGGCCTCGCAACGATCGCCCGGCGCCACCACCAGCCGCTCATAGGCAAATGCCCCCGCCAGCAGCACGGCGAAGATGCTCAGGAACAGAACGCTGAGCCGTTTCATGGTCAGGAGGCGATGCATGGGGCGGGTTCCGGGATTGAACAGCGTCGTTGACGCGGCGTTACGTTGACAGGCCGGGTGAGGCGTACCATTCCCTCACCCAACATTCCGGCGCTTTCGTGGGTATCAATATGAAGGTTCTCGTCCCCGTCAAACGGGTGATCGACTATAACGTCAAGGCTCGCGTCAAGGCGGACCAGACCGGCGTCGATCTCGCCAACGTCAAGATGAGCATGAACCCGTTCGACGAGATCGCCGTCGAN
This sequence comes from Brevundimonas sp. UBA2388, assembly GCA_002343425.1. Taxonomy (GTDB): domain Bacteria; phylum Pseudomonadota; class Alphaproteobacteria; order Caulobacterales; family Caulobacteraceae; genus Brevundimonas. The sequence goes on along the minus strand of DDSO01000093.1, from coordinate 17,564 downwards.
NCGAGGAAGCCGTGCGCATGAAGGAGGGCAAGGAGCACCATGCCGCCGGGACCGCCACGGAGATCGTGGTCGTCTCCATCGGCGTGACCCAGGCCCAGGAAACCATCCGCACCGCCCTGGCCATGGGCGCGGACCGCGGCCTGCTGATCCAGTCCGACGCCGACCTCGAGCCGCTGGCCGTCGCCAAACTGCTCAAGGCGGTGGTCGACGAGGAGAAGCCGGATCTGGTCCTGCTGGGCAAACAGTCGATCGACGGCGACAACAATGCGGTCGGCCAGATGCTGGCCGCCCTGCTCGACTGGCCCCAGGCCACCTTCGCCGGCAAGATCGTCATCGGCGGCGGCAAGGCGACCGTGACCCGCGAGGTCGACGGCGGCCTTCAGACGGTCGCCGCCACCCTGCCCGCCGTGGTCTCGGTGGACCTGCGCCTCAACACCCCGCGCTACGCCTCCCTGCCCAACATCATGAAGGCCAAGAAGAAGGAGATCGCGGTCAAGGCGGTCGCCGACTATGGCGTCGACACGGCGCCGCGTCTGACGGTGAAGAAGGTCACGGCCCCGCCGACGCGCTCGGCCGGGATCAAGGTGGCGGACGCCGCCGAACTGGTTTCCAAGCTCAAGACTGCGGGGGTCCTGTAATGGCCGTTCTCGTTATCGCTGACCGCGACGGAGAATCCGTCCGCGACACCACCCACAAGACCGTCACCGCCGCGCTGAAGCTGTCGGGCGACGTCGATATCCTCGTCATCGGCCAGGGCTCGAAGGCCGCCGCCGATGCCGCCGCGAAGATCGCCGGCGTGCGCAAGGTGCTGCTGGCCGAAAGCGCCGGTCTGGGTCAGCAGCTGGCCGAGGCCGTCGAGGCGACCGTGGTCGGCCTCGCGGGCGGCTATGACGCCATCCTTTCGCCGGCCACCACCGACGGCAAGAATTTCATGCCGCGCATCGCCGCGAAACTGGATGTCGCCCCGATCTCGGACATCGTCGAAGTCGTCTCCAACGACACCTTCGTGCGCCCGATCTACGCCGGCAACGCGCTGGCCACGGTCAAGAGCGCCGATGCGATCAAGGTCATCACCGTGCGCACCACGGCGTTCGACGCCGCTGCTGCCGAGGGCAACGCCGCCCCGGTGGAAGCCGTCGCTGCGGGCGCCGATCTCGGTGTCACCGCGCTGACCGGCCGCGAGATCGTCAAGAGCGCGCGCCCCGAGCTCGGTGCCGCCAAGGTCATCGTCGCCGGCGGTCGCGGCCTGGGCAGCGGCGACNNCGATCTACGCCGGCAACGCGCTGGAGACCGTGCAGTCGTCGGATGGCAAGAAGATCATCACCGTCCGTCCGACCAGTTTCGACGCCGCCGCTGAAGGCGGCTCGGCCAGGGTCGAGACCGTCGCGGGCGCCGACGCCGGCAAGGCCGCCTTCGTCAGCGAGGAAATGGTCAAGTCGGACCGTCCGGAACTCGGCGCGGCGAAGATTGTCGTCTCCGGCGGCCGGGCCCTCGGTTCCGCCGAGGAATTCCACGCCGTCATGGACCCGCTGNNNNGGCCAGACCGGCAAGGTCGTCGCCCCGGCCCTCTACATCGCCATCGGCATCTCGGGGGCCATCCAGCACCTGGCCGGGATGAAGGACTCCAAGGTCATCGTCGCCATCAACAAGGACGCCGACGCCCCGATCTTCCAGGTCGCGGACTACGGCATCGTCGGCGACTACAAGACGGTTGTGCCGGAGCTGATGAAGGCGCTGGGCTAAGGCCTTCTTACCCACGACCCTATTGTCATCCCGGACGCCGCAAAGCGGCGATCCGGGACGGCCCGCGCGGTGAAACCATCGCTTCCGGACAGCCCGCAGGGCTGAGCCGGAAGAAGGGCTGCCTCGGAACGGCTGTTTGAAAGAGTCACCACCGGTGTGACCTCAACCTGTCTCCCGGCTCAGCCCAAGAGGGCTGTCCGGGAAGAATGTCTGGGGTGGCGCGAGCGTCCCGGCTCTTCGCTTCGCTTCGGCCGGGATGACAAGCGAGAAGCTTCCGGACAAAGGAGCAGGCGCGCGCCGATCCTGTCCGAAGCAAAGCCTCTTGACTCATTTCGACGATTAGCTAAACGTCTCAGCATGAGTCAGGTTTTCAGGGCCCTCTCCGATCCCACCCGCCGCCGCGTGCTGCAGCTGTTGCAGAAGGGGCCGATGAGCGCGGGTGAGCTCAGCGATCAGTTCGATGTCTCCAAACCCACCATGTCAGCCCATTTCGCGGTGCTGAAGGAGGCCGACCTGGTTCACGCCGAGAAGGCCGGCAAGTCCGTCATCTATCATCTGAAGCTCTCGGTGCTCGAGGAAGCGCTGCTGGGCTTCGTCCATTCATTCGGCCTCGGCGCGGAAGCGTCGGAGCCCGAAAAGGAGCCTGCAAAATGAAGAAGCAAGTGATCGCGGACCTCGGCTGGGGCGTCGGCATCATCGTGCTGGCGCTCGGCGCGACCGGGGCTCGCAACCTCGGCTATATCGACGCGGACACGGTCACCCGGCTGGTCCTCGGCGCGACCGGTCTCATGGTCGCCTGGTTTGGAAACCGGATGCCCAAGACCATCGCGCCCGGCCCCCGCGCCCGGCAGGCCCAACGGGTAGGCGGCTGGTCCATGGCGCTCAGCGGGCTGGTCTATGCCGGCCTGTGGGCCTTCGCTCCAACCGAGGTGGCGTTGATCGGCGGCTGCGGCGCGATCATGCTCGGGATCGCGGTGACCTTCTTCTATTGCCTGTCGCTGAGGGGCCGGGCGAAACCCGCCTGATCAGGCAAGCCTCATGGCGCGTCTCGCCGTAAAACTGACCCCCGGCGCCGCCTCTGACCGCATCGACGGCTGGGACGCGGACGCCGAGGGGCGGCCCGTCCTCAAGGTCCGGGTGCGGGCCCGGCCGATCGAGGGTGAGGCGAACGAGGCCCTTGTCCGGTTGCTCGCAAAGGCGCTCGGACTGCCCCGATCGGCCGTCTCCGTCCAGCGTGGCGGGCAATCCCGGACGAAGATTCTGGTGATCGAGGGACTGTCCGAAGACGAAGCGAAAGCCCGCCTTACCGATCTGTAATGTTTCCGGCTTTGACGGATCACGCCGGACCCTTTTGTAATCCGCCCCGACGTACGCCCCCCACTCGCGGGCCCGGGCGTCTCAGGGGAGCGTCCGATGAGATTCCACGCCTTGCGGGGCTCCAGCCTCGCCACCCTCGCCTGCGTACTGGCGGGTTCACTGGCCCTTTCGGCCTGCGCCACCATGGGCGGCGACGATGAAGCGCCCGCCGCCGACGGTTCGTCCAGCGCCGAGGCGCGGCAGCCGCTGGCGCGCGGTCTCGACCAGGCCTCCAATCCTGACCCCTTCCCGTCGACCTATCGCGGCCTGCCGCGCGAGAACATGGCCATCGTCGGCGGCACGGTCTTCACCGGCGCCGGCCAGAAGATCGAGAACGGCGTCGTCATCGTCACCGACGGCAAGGTCGCCGCGGTCGGCGATGCCTCGACCCCCGTTCCCGCCGGCTACCGCGTCGTCGACGCCCGCGGCCGGTTCGTGACCCCGGGCATCATCGACGTCCACAGCCACCTCGGCGTCTATCCCTCGCCCGGCGTATCGGGGATGAGCGATGGCAATGAGGCCACCAACCCGAACACCGCCCAGGTCTGGGCCGAACATTCGATCTGGCCCCAGGACCCCGGCTTCAACGCCGCCCGCGCCGGTGGCGTGACCACCCTCCAGATCCTGCCCGGCTCGGCCAATCTGTTCGGCGGCCGCGGCGTCACCGTCCGCAACATCCCGTCGGTGACCATGCAGGGCATGAAGATGCCCGGCGCCCCCTACGGCCTGAAGATGGCCTGTGGTGAGAACCCCTCGCGCGTCTACGGCGGCCGCAACAGCTCGCCGGCCACCGGCATGGGCAATGTCGCCGGCTATCGCGCCGCCTTCATCGCGGCCCGCGAGTACAAGGCCAAATGGGACAAGTGGCGTGAGGACGGCGAGGGCTCGCCCCCGACCCGCAACCTGCAGCTCGAGACCCTGGCGGGCGTGCTGGACGGTTCGGTCCTGATCCAGAACCACTGCTACCGCGCCGACGAAATGGCGGTGATGATCGATATCGCCAATGAGTTCGGCTATGAGATCACCGCCTTCCACCACGCCATCGAGGCCTACAAGATCGCGCCCCTGCTGGCCCGTGAAGGCATCTGCGCCGACATGTGGACCGGCTGGTGGGGCTTCAAGATGGAGGCGCTCGACGCGGTCGAGGCCAACGCCGCCCTCGTGGACGCACCTGCGGGCTCCTGCGCCGTCATCCACTCCGACGACGCCGAACTGACCCAGCGCCTCAACCAGGAGGCCGCCGCCGCCCTGGCCGCCGGCCGCCGCATCGGTATGAACATCTCCGAAGAGCGGGCGATCAGCTGGATCACCCTCAATGCAGCCCGTTCGCTCGGCATCGCCGACCAGACCGGCTCGCTGGAGGCCGGCAAGCGCGCCGACGTGGTGATCTGGAGCGCCAATCCGTTCAGCGTCTATGCCCGCGCCGACCAGGTCTTCATCGACGGCGGCCTGGCCTTCGACCGCATGAACCCGGCCTACCAGCCCCTGTCCGACTTCGAACTGGGCCAGCCCGGCTTCGGCCTTCCGGCCGCCAACGTCCTGCAGGGAGCCCGCTGATGCGCCTCAAGAGCCTCATCCTCGGCGCCGCCATTCCCGCAATACTTGGCATGGCCGCCGTCGCCACCCCCGCCCTCGCCCAGACCCTGACCGCCATCACCGGCGGCCGGGTGCTGACCGGCACGTCTGTGATCGAGAACGGCACCGTCGTGATCCAGAACGGCCGGGTCGTCTCGGTCGGGACCGGCGCCGCGCCCACGGGCGCCCGCATCATCGACGCCCGCGGCAAGGTCGTTTCGCCCGGCTTCGTCGCGGTCGACAGCGGCCTCGGCGGGTCCGAGATCTCCTCCGTCGGCGGCTCGGACGACCTGACCAACGGCGCCAACACCATCAGCGCCTCGTTCGACGTCAGCTACGGCCTCGATCCCTGGTCCTTCACCCTGCCGGTGGCCCGCCTCGGCGGCATCACCCGCGCCGTCGTCGTCCCCGGCCATCCGGGCGGCGGGGGCGGCGGCCATGCCCATGACGACAGCGATTTCGCCGGCGTCGGCCATGGCGGCCTGCAGTCACCCGGCCTGTTCGCCGGACAGGCGGCCATCATCCATCTGGCGGCCGGGACCGACATCCTGGTCAGGTCGCGCGTCGCCATGGTCGCTCCCTTCGGCGAGGCCGGAGCCGGCATCGCCGGCGGCGCCCGCGGGGCCCAGTTCACCCAGTTCAAGGAAACCCTGGCCGAGGTCCGCCTCTACGCCCGCAACCGCGCCGCCTATCATCGCGCCGGCCTGCGCGATCTCAGCCTGTCGCGCGCCGATCTCGAGGCCCTGATCCCCGTCGCCAACGGGACCATGCCCCTGATCGTCACCGTGCGCCGCGCCGCCGACATCCAGCAGGTCCTGCGCCTCGCCCGCGAGGAAGGGGTCCGCATCATCCTCGACGGCGCCGAGGAAGGCTGGCTGGTCGCCGACCAGATCGCCGCCGCCAGCGTACCCGTCCTGCTCAACCCGATCTCCAACCTGCCGGGCAACCTCGAGACCCGGGCGGCGCGGATGCAGAACGCGGCCGTTCTCGACGCGGCGGGCGTGGTCATCGCCATCAAGGGCAATGACGGCTCCCACCGGGTCCGCGAGACCCGCTACAACGCCGGCAACGCGGTCTCGCACGGCCTGCCCTATGACGCCGCCATCGAGGCCATCACCGTCAATCCGGCCCGCATCTTCGGCATGGCCGGCCAGTTCGGCGAACTGCGCGCCGGCGCGGCCGCCGATGTGGTGATCTGGTCCGGCGACCCGCTGGAGCCGCTCAGCAACGCTGAGACCATCTTCATCGGCGGCGCCGAACAGGCCCCGACCAGCCGCCAGTTCCTGCTCCGCGACCGCTACCGCGACGGCGGCGAGGGGGCGATGCCGCCGGCGTATAGCCGGTAAGGGATGAGGGATGAGGGATTAGGGGAAAGGAACCGCGATAAGGGGTCAGGTTCCATGCGTCTGGCGCTCGAGGTATGAGCGGTCCGTCCTTCCTCATCCCTCATCCCTAATCCCTCATCCCTCCTCAATGTCCGCTTCCCCCCGCCTCTTCATCGACGCCGACGCCTGTCCGGTGAAGGACGAGGTCTATCGCGTGGCGGCGCGCTACGGCCTGCATGTTTTCGTGGTCTCGAACAGCTGGATCAACACCCCGCGCGAGAAATGGATCGAGCAGGTCGTCGTCGACGCCGGCCCGGACATCGCCGATGACTGGATCGCCGAACGGGCGGGGCCGGGCGACATCGTCATCACCGCCGACATTCCGCTGGCCGACCGCTGCCTCAAGGCCGGGGCGCAGGCCTTGAAGGCCAACGGCCAGCCTTTCACCCCCGACTCGATCGGCTCGGCCCTGGCCGGACGGATGGTCGGCGAGCATCTGCGGTCCATGGGCGTCGCCACCTCGGGCCCGCCGCCGTTCGGACCGAAGGACCGCTCCGCCTTCCTGCAGGCGCTGGACCAGGCCGTGGTCCGGGCCAAACGGGTGGTCCGGTGACCGTCATCCCGGAAAGCGAACTGGAATTCCGCTTCTTCCGCGCCGGCGGGCCGGGTGGGCAGAACGTCAACAAGGTCTCGACCGCGGTGCAGATGCGGTTCGACGCCCGCAATTCACCGTCCCTGACCGAGCCGGTGCGGGCGCGGCTGATGAAGCTGGCGGGCAGTCGGCTGACGCTGGACGGCGTCATCCTGATCACCGCCGTCCGCTATCGCACCCAGGAACGCAACCGCGCCGACGCCATCGAACGGCTGCAGGGATTGGTCGACAAGGCCTCGGTCGCCCCGGTCTATCGCGTGCCGACAAAGCCCACCCGCGCCTCGAAGGAGCGGCGGCTGGAGGGCAAGGCGAAACGCTCGACGATCAAGAGCGGACGCGGTCGCCCCGGCTCTGAAGACTAGCGCCGCGCCTCGGCCCGCAGTTGCAGGGGGGTCTTCGGGAGGCTGGCCAGCGTCAACCGGCCGTCGCGGTCCGTATCCAGCGCCAGGAACCAGCGCTGGGTCGCCGCCGTCCATTCCTCGGCCGTGACTCGCTGGTCGACGTTCACATCGGCGGCCTTGACCGGCTGGGGCAGGTTGAAGAAGCCGGCCTCGGCCACGATCCCATAACCCTGGGGCCCGCGTGGCCCGCCGCGCCGCCGGATATTGCTTCCGCCGCCGGTCTGGGGCGGGGCGAGGCCCAGGGCTGCCCCGCTCGGCCGGGGTCCGGCTGCGCGGGCGCCTCCGCCGGGACCCATGCCGCCGCCCGGTTCACTCAGGCTGGCCTCATAGGCCCACAGCTCGGCCTGCCCCAGTCGGCCGTCGCGGTCGGTGTCGAGACGATCGAACCACCGACCACCGTCAGCGGCGAATTCCTCGTACGTCAACGCGCCGTCCAGATTGGCGTCCGCGCCCCGGAACCAGTTTCCAACCGGCCAGTCTCCGCCCGGCGCCCCCCTGAAAACCTCGCCGAACGGGCTGACGAACAGGGCCGGTGGCACGGGCCGGGTCTCGGCGGGACCGCCCAACGGACCGCCCGGCCCCATACCGGGACCGGCGCAGCCGGACAGGGCGGCGGCGCAGAGCAGGCCCAGCCCGAGCGATCGCGCACCGGAACGGGTAGACGGCTTCGCCGCGGCGTGACGGTCGCGCATGGCGATCTCCAGCTGGAAGGACGGGACGCTACTCCGCGGGGCGGAACAGCAGGGCGGCGACCTTGTCGGTTTCGTTGAAGCCGATCACCCACTGGGTCGCGGCATTGCTGAAGGTCACGGCGAACAGGTCCGCGCCATCCTGGCTGGCCATGAAATCAACGGCCTGGACCGGTCCGAAACCCTCGATCAGGGGACGGATGGCGGCTTCCTGGCTCCGGATGCGGGCGGCCAGATCATCGCTCATCAACGAATAGTCGATGGTGCCCGCCTGGGCGCCGGCGATGATCTCGCGCAGCACTTCCTCGGCCCGGGGATTGGCGGGCGTCGGAGCCGCCGCGATAGCCGGGGCGGCGGCGCGCGCGGTCGGAGCGGGCGCGTCAAAACTGTTGGGCATCGTCGCGGCGGCGACCTGAGCCAAAGCGGCCGTCGGGGCCGCGACGGGAACGAGCAACAGGGCGGCGGCGATCAAAAGCGGCTTCATGGGGTCGTCTCCAAATACTGGATCAGACGATGGAGGGCCAAAGCGACAGAACAAGGGCGGCCGCCGCCGCGGTCATGGCAAGCGTGACACAGACAACCACCCACGCAGGCGTATGCGCCTCGCGAATGACCACCGTCTGCGGCTGCGGCGGATTCTGCGCCAGTCGCGCCAGCGCCTTCAGGGTGGCGCGGATTTCCTCAATCGCGTCGCGGACCTGGGCCTGCGGGCCCAGTTCACGGCGGATCCAGCGCTCCACCACCGGGGCGGCCGCGGCCCACAGATCGTGATCGGGATTCAGCCGCCGCGCGACCCCCTCGACCGAGACCATGGTCTTCTGCAGCAGGATCAGTTCGGGCCGCAGATGCATGTCGAACAGGTCGGTGATCTCGAACAACTGGCCCAGCAGCCGGCCCATGGACACCTGGGACGCCGCCTTGCCGATGACCGGCTCGCCGACCGCGCGCAGGGCCTGGGCGAAGGCCTCGACCGAATGCTCGGGCGGCACGTATCCGGCCTCGAAATGCACCCGGCTGATGCGGTCATAGTCGCGGCTCAGGAAGCCCCAGAGGATTTCCGCCAGATAGCGCCGCTCGGCCGGCCCCAAGCGGCCGACGATGCCGAAATCGATCGCCGTCAGCTCCGCCGGCGCATGGCAGAACAGATTTCCCTCATGCAGGTCGGCGTGGAAGGTCCCGTGATCCAGCGCCTGGGTCAGGAAGGCGCGCACGACGTTGTCGGCCAGGGCGTTCTTGTCCAGCCCCGGCTGATCGGCGGCGGCGGGGTCGGTCATGGCCATGCCCGGCGCCCATTCCAGCGTCAGCACCCGCTTGCCGACCCCGTCCCAGATCACCGCCGGCGCGGTCATGTGACCGCCGACCCCGACGTCCTTGTCCATGATGTCCTTCAGCTCGGAGGCGGCCGCCGCCTCCAGCCGCATGTCCAGCTCCAGCTGCAAGGCCCGGGCGATGGTCTCGACGAAGGCCGAGGGCTCCAGCCGCCGCGCCAGCGGCACGAACCGCACCGCCAGCCGCGCCGCCAGCCGCATGGAGTCCAGCCCCTGCGCCACGCGCCGCTCTACGCCGGGCCGCAGCACCTTGACCGCCACCTTGCGCCCGTCCGCCAGCCAGGCCGGATGAGCCTGGGCCAGCGACGCCGCCGCGACGGGCGGGCCGAAATCGGTGAACAGGGCCTCGACCGGCCGGCCCAGAGACCGCTCGATCTCGCGCCGGGCCTGATCCACCGGGAAGGGCTCCAGCGCGTCCTTCAGCCGACCCAGATCGCGCGCGAACTCGATGCCGAAGATGTCGGCGCGGGTGGCCAGCACCTGTCCCAGTTTGATGGCCACCGGCCCCAGATGTTCGAACGCCTTGCCCAGTCGCTGACCCGGCCGGCCCTCGCGGCCCTCCTTGCCGGCGAAGGCATGCAGCAGATGCGCCAGCCAGCGGATCCACACCGGCAGCAGGGGCGTGATCTCGCGCGGCGCGAGGGCGTCGTGGCGCACCAGCACCCAGGCCCAGCCGAGCAGACGCAGGGTCGCCTCGACCGGGCGGCGCACCGGTTCGGTCGGCGGCGGCGGCGGCGCCGTCTTGTAGTCGGCGGGATTGGTCAGATCGCCCACCCGTGATGGATGGCGGCCACCCCGCCCGACAGATTGGTCACGGTCACGCGGCTGAAGCCCGCGTCCTCGATCATGCGCTTGAAGGTCGGCTGGTCGGGGAAGCGGCGGATGCTCTCGACCAGATACTGATAGCTGTCCCGATCGCCCGCGACCCAGCCGCCGATGCGCGGAATGGCGTGGAACGACCAGGCGTCATAGGCCTTGCGGATCGCCGAGGCCGTCGGCCGCGAAAACTCCAGGCACAGGAACCGCCCGCCGGGCTTCAGCACCCGCCGCGCCTCACGCAGGGCCTGGGGAATGTCGGCCACATTGCGGATGCCGAAACTGATCGAATAGGCGTCGACCGAGGCGTCCGGCAGCGGCAGGGCCATGGCGTCGCCGACTGACCACTGCATCTCCGGCTCGCCGCCCTTCTGGACGCCGGCCATGATCATTTCGGCGTTGTAGTCCAGGACGATAACCGAGGCGTCCTCGCCCCCCCGCCGCTCCTGGGCCGCCCGCGCCATCTTCGCATAGCGTCGCGCCATGTCGCCGGTGCCGCCTGCGACGTCGAGGATGGTTTCGCCCGGCCGCGGATTCAGCTTCGCCGCCGCCGCATCCTTCCAGAGCCGATGCACGCCGCCGCTCATCAGATCGTTCATCAGGTCGTAGCTGGAGGCCACGCTGTCGAACACGCCGCGAACCAGCTGCACCTTCTCCTTCGCGTCGACGTCGCGAAAGCCGAAGGATGAGGTCTTGCCGGTCGGTGCGGAGGCGTCGGTCATGGGCGCGGTCTAGCGCGTCGTCGCCCTGCCGTCACCGGGCCTCGGGGTCGCGGCCTCGCGACGCAGCCTTCCATCGGGATCGAGCCGGGCAAGGGCCGCGTCATACTGGCGGATCAGACCGGCCTCCGAGGCGGTGATGTCGCCCAGATGCAGATTGACGGCTGTCAGTGCCGCCTTGACGCCCGTACCGTTCTCAAGACCGGCCAGCAAGGCCGGGATGCCGGTTACAAAGGTTTCGCTCATCCGCCCGAGTTGCTCCTGCTGACGATAGATGTCCGAGAGCAGGAATACCTCGGTCAGGGGCATCTTGGCCGTCAGCCCGCTGGACGAGGCGCTGCGCCAGACCGCATCCCTCAGCGGCGCAACGTGGATGCCGGTTTCGAACAGGGCCTGAAACACCGGCATCGCCTGTTGTTGTGTCGGGCGTTCGGCATCGGACGCCTGTCTGAACAGGCTGTTCAGCCGCCGGTGGTGGGGCAGGTACTGGTCATCGACCAGGAGCGCGCGATTGGCGGCGATCTCGGCCACCAGATAGGCCCGCGCCTCCCGAACCCGCTCGGCGGTCCGCCGGTCCTCCGCCCAATCGGTCAGGCCCAGGGCCAGGATCAGGGAAAAGACGATCAACAGGCTTTCGAACACCGCACGCGGAGCCCATCGACGCCAACGTACCGAGGGCATGAGGGGGCGGGGTGGACGACTTTCGGGCGACGGCGCTGTCATGTCTGCAAGGTTCGTCGGAAAATGTCCGCTTGAAAAGCCGTTAGTGAGCCCCGGCTTTCGGGCGCGGCACCCCGAGATCCTTCATCAGGCTGCGGATCGCGCCGTAGCAACCGCAGGCGGCGGCTTCCAGCGCCTTGCGGTCGGTGACCTCGACCCAGCCGCGGCCGCGGCGGATCAGCCCCTTGTCGACCAGAAGCGTTCCCACCTCGGACACCGTGGCGCGGCGTACGCCCAGCATCCCGGCGATGTCCGCCTGGGTCAGGTCGAAACGGTCGCTCTCAGCGCGGTCGTGGATGGTCAGCAGCCAGCGCGCCAGCCGCTCGTCCAGCCGGTGTTGGGCGTTGCAGGCCGCGGTCTGCTGGACCTGGGCGAACAGGCTTTCGGTGAATTTGGCCAACGCCACGCGCATCGCCTCGCTCTCCTGCAGGGCGTCGGCGAAGACGTCCGCGGGACAGCAGGCGGAAACGCCCTCGACCTGGGCGATGGCCCGGCTGGCGGCGCGGGCGTTCATCGGCCCGCAGGTGACGCCGACCAGACCCTCCCGGCCGATAGCGGCGGTCTCGATCATCCGGTCGTCGTCGAGGATGGTCATCAGCGACACCACCCCGCTCATCGGGAACCAGACCTCCTCGACCGCCTCGCCGGCGTCGTAGAGCATCTGGCCCTGTTCGAAGGGCCGCTCATGCAGATGGGGTTCGATCCTGCGCCGGTCGGCGAGCGCCAGGGCGGCGATCCACATATTGTCCAAGGTCGACTCCCGCCGTGAATGGTTACGCTGGGTAACGCCAAAGCTTCACCGCGCGTTCCGTACCGCTTGTGGACCCCCGGCGGGCGCGATACGGCGAGGGGGCACAGGAGGACGCCATGGCCGACCGGATTGACGTTGCGGAAGCTCTGAAAGGCCTGCCGCTGTGGCGCGCGCATGCGGGCGACCGCCCCGCGATCACCCGCAGCCTGACCTTCGCCGATTTCAACGCCGCCTTCGGCTTCATGACCCGCATCGCCCTGCTGGCCGACAAGGTCGACCACCATCCGGAATGGTCGAACGTCTACAACCGGGTCGAGGTTCTGCTGACCACCCACGACGCGGACGGCGTCACACAGAGGGATATCGACATGGCGCGGTTCATCGACACGGCCGCGGCCGGGCTGGGAGCGAAATGATGACGGGCAAGGCGGGACGCGTCGCGGGCAAACAGGCCCTGATCACCGGCGCGGCCGGCGGGCTGGGCGAGGCCATGGCCTGGATGCTGGCGCGCGAGGGCGCGAAGGTCGCCGTCACCGACGTCAATCTGGAGGGCGCGCGGACGCTCGCCGAAGCGATCAACGCCGAGCTCCCCGGCGCGGCCTTCGCCTTCCAGCATGACGTCGCGAAAGAGGACCAGTGGGTCTCGGTCATCGACGGCGCCGTCACGGCGATGGGCGGCCTGTCCATCCTGGTCAACAACGCCGGCGTCGGCGACGGCCTGACCTTCGTCGAACAGGACACGGTCGCCTCCTGGCAGCGTCAGTTCGAGATCAACCTGCTGTCGATCATGCTGGGCTGCAAACACGCCATGCCCCACCTGCGCGCCTCGGCGCCGGCCTCGATCATCAACATCTCCTCGATCGCCGGCCTCGCCGCCGCCCCGGGCATGGGCGCCTACAACGCCACCAAGGCGGGCGTCTGGATGTACACCAAGACCGTCGCGCTCGAGGCCGCCAAGATGGAGTGGAACGTCCGCTGCAACTCGGTCCACCCGGTCTTCATCAAGACCCCCATCCTCGACCCCTTCATCGCCATGGCCGGCGGCGACGAGACCAAGGCCCACGAGCGCCTGAGCCGCGGCATCCCCCTGAAGCGGATCGGCGAGCCCGACGACGTGGCGTACTGCGTCCTCTACCTCGCCTCCGACGAATCCAAATTCGTCACCGGAACCGAGTTCAAGATCGACGGCGGCATGCTGGCGCAGTGAGGCGGTGTCGCCAGTGGCTAGTGGCTAGTGGCTAGTGGCTAATGATTGAGGCTTCCCTGATCGCGGAAGGGCGCCGCAATCCGCGCCATCGCCCAGGTGCCGGCCAGCCACTAATCACTAGCCACTAGCCACCCCTTCACTCCATCAGATCCACCGGCAGGATCTGGCTCGCCAGCAGCGTCTCCATGCCTTGCCACCGGTCCGGGCCCTGCCGCTCGACCCAGGCCTGGACCACGTCGCGGCCGAGACCGTAGTTGATGACATAGCTGCGGTTGACGTCGATGAACCGCACCCGCTGGGCCGCCCGCGCCTCGCTGAACAGGATATAGCGCATGAGCAGCCGGGTCGCCTCGGCCCGGTCGATCCGCCCGGCCAGATAGGCGTCGGCGATCGTGTATTCCGCCCGCGCCAGCTGCCGCATCAGTGCGCCGAGCCGGGCCTTGCGGCCGGTCGTGGACGGGTCGAGGCCGGCCAGGGGGAACAGCACATCCCGCTCATAGGCCAGTCCCTCATCGCCCGGGAAGGCCAGGTCGATGCCGTAGTTGGCGCTGCCCTCGGCGACGAAGGACATGGGCGAGAACAGCGGATAGACGCTCATCTCGACCCAGCCCCGCTCGCGCACGAAGGTCTGTTCCAGCAGGGCGTTATAGACGTGATGGCCGGGATAGCCCTCGTGGCAACCCAGATCGATCGCCCGCTCGGTATAGATCGGCAGGTCGGCGTTGATCTCGATCCGGCTGGCGGCGTCACCCAGATAGTAGTTGTAGCCCGACCAGACCTTGTCGCCGACGAAGCTGAGGGTGAAACGCTCATGGGCCGGCAGGTCGATATGCAGGGCCGTGCGGCGGCGGCACTCGGCGATGGCGGCATCCATCACCGGCTGCAACCGGTCCCTCGGGATGACGAAATCGGCCCGGAAGGCGATCACCCGGTCGGTCAGTGAGCCTTCGCCGGGCAGCAAGGCGTCGATCTCGGCCAGAACCGGATCGAAACTCTCCAGCGGCGGCAGTTCCGGCCGGATCCCGAACAGGGCCTCGGCTTCATCGGCGAAACTCATCACCTCGCCCGAGATCATCCGCAGCCGCGCCGCAGCCGCCGAGACATGGGCCGCCAGATATTTGCGCCGCTGAACCTCCGCCGGCGTTGCGCCCGCCATGCCGCCGTTGCGGTCGAGGTCGGCCAGCCGGCCGGTCAGGGCGCCGGCGCGCTCGATCAGCTGGGCCGGGGTCTCGGTCTCCGCCCGGGCCGCCGCCTGCCACTCGGCCGGCCCATAGTAGGCGTCCACATAGCCCGGCTCGAGTTCGCCGATGTCGAGGATCAGCATGACATAGGATTCGGCGATGGCGTCGAGACTGTCCGGCGTCACGCCGGGACGGCCGGCCTTCGCCTCGTCCGGGGCGGTCGCCCAGGCTCCCACAAGCATCAGCAGGCTGAACAGAACGGCGCGCATCGGGACCTCCATCATCGAAGCGGAGACAGGCTAGACCGGGACGGGCCGGCCCGCACCCTGCAAATCGACCGGTCCGGGCCGCACCTCGGGACGGGGCCGGGCGCATTCGGGATTGAGGGCGGGCCGCTCCTGCTGTAAGGCCCTTCGTCCGGCGTTTCGCCGTCAGACGCACCCGTAGCTCAGCTGGATAGAGCGTTGCCCTCCGAAGGCAAAGGTCACACGTTCGAATCGTGTCGGGTGCGCCATTCGTTTGCCGGGGTCGGACGGGGCCGGGGCCGCGTGGGCCCGCGACTACAACCACTTCGAGCGTTTGAACCGCGCGTAGAGAACGGCGCAGACGGCCAGGATGAGCGCCACCGCCAGCGGATAGCCGTACTTCCAGTGCAGCTCCGGCATGTGGTCGAAGTTCATGCCGTAGACGCCGGCNNCGAATCCTCTCGGGTGCGCCATTTTCCGTTCCAGCCGGAGCCGCGCGTGACCGACGCCCTTCCGACCGCGCCATCGGGCCAGCCTGTGGGCCAGCCCGTCGGCCGCGTCATCGCCATGCCGGCCGACACCAATCCCGAGGGCGACATCTTCGGCGGCTGGCTGCTGGCCCATATGGACCTGGCCGGCGCCACCCCGGCGTTCGAACTGGCCCAGGGGCGCTGCGTGACCATCGCCCTGGACGGCATGGTCTTCCACCAGCCGGTCTCGGTCGGGGAC
Source organism: Brevundimonas sp. UBA2388 (assembly GCA_002343425.1). GTDB lineage: Bacteria > Pseudomonadota > Alphaproteobacteria > Caulobacterales > Caulobacteraceae > Brevundimonas. The sequence continues at coordinate 2,127 of DDSO01000093.1, read as the reverse complement.
GAGGTCTCGATCTACGCCCGCGTCCTCAAGACCGGCCGCACCTCGGTCCGTGTCCATGTCGAGGCCTGGAAACGGCCCCGCAACCACGCCCAGGCCGCCTCCGTGCGCGTCACCGAGGGCGTCTTCACCTATGTCGCCATCGATCAGGACCGCAAACCGAGGACGCTGCCGCACGCCGCCGGATAACCCACTGCGACAGTGGGAAATCTTGACCTTTGGCCTTCGCGCCCCTACCTCGCGGGCATGGCCGTCCGTCGCATCCTCACCATCGACAACGCCGCCGACCTGGCGGTGCTGAAGCAGATCTCCACCCCCGTCGAAGGGCCGGTGACCGATGAGCTGCGCCGTCTGATGGATGACATGCTCGACACCATGTACGCCGCGCCGGGCATCGGCCTGGCCGCCGTCCAGATCGGCGACACACGCCGCGTCATCGTCATGGACCTCAACGATCGCGACGGCGTCGCCGACGATCAGGACCCCGCCGAGCTGTCGGACGAGGACCGGGCCAAATGGGAGCTCGCGCGCCGCAACCCCCGCTACTACGTCAACCCGGAGATCGTCTGGGCCTCCGACGAACTGTTCACCTATGAGGAGGGCTGCCTGTCGGTCCCCGAATATTACGACAGCGTCGAACGCCCCGCCCGCGTCCGCCTGCGCTACATCAACTACGCCGGCGAGACGGTGGAGGAAGAGGCCGAGGGCCTCTACGCCGTCTGCATCCAGCACGAGATGGACCACCTGGAAGGCGTCCTGTTCATCGACCACCTGTCCCGGCTGAAGCGCGAACGCGCCGTGGCCAAGGTCAAGAAGAACGCAAGGCTGGCCGCCTGATGGCCCGTATGAAGCGCCACCGCGACCGGATCATCGACCCCCAGGGTCGCCGCCGCCTGACGCGCAATGAAAAGGTCGGCATCGGCAGCATCGCCGTCCTGCTGGGCGTCGCCGCGGTTGGCGTGATCGCCGGCGTGTTGCTCGACCGGATGATGGATTTCGACGAGGCCCTCGATACCGGCGGCGAATGGGACGAGGGCGGCGGGGTTCATACGCGCTGGCTGTAGGGCTGGTGGGTGCCCATCCGCGGACTCTCTTCATGTCCGCTGCGGGGGGTTAGCGGACCTGGCTTCGAGGCGACATATGCAACGCCAACATGCGCCACGCACCCCCACGGTTCCGGTAGGTTGCCGTGTACCGCAGGCGGGACACCGTTGGTTCGGCTGTATCTGAAGCGAATCTCAGTTCTGTGGTCGCGAAGACGACAGCGACATCACCTTGCACCAAAACGGTTCTCTCGCTGATGGTTTGTCCAACCATGTTCAGTCGCAGGATGCTCGCGACAAATGCCTCCTTGCCCACGGTCGTCCCGTCATTCCGATTGAGCGCGAACTGATCGTCCACGATCCGGCGCAGAGCCAGTTCATCCCGGCTGAGTTCGGCCGCGACATATGCGTCTTCAACCGCAAGAACTGCTTGAGCATCCGCCGAATGATTCTGCGCTGTAGCCGGGGCTGCGACCGCCCAAACCCATATCGCCGCCGCAAGAATCGTGATCGCTCTCATGTCGATTGTCCTACGCCTTTGAGGCGATCTTGCTGCCATCGCGCTGTGTCCGCAACGGGTCGGGAGCCGGCGGTGACCTCAGGGTGGTGAGCGGACATCCCCCCTGCTAGCTTCCTCCCATGGCGACGTTCTTTCACCGGCTGAGTGCAATCCAGAACTATCGCCGGGCAAGCTTCGCGCTCATCACGGCGATGATCCTTCTCCCGGCTCTCATGATGAGGCTTGGAGCCTTGGAGTGGGTCGCTTCTCTTGCGGGACTTCCGGTCTACGTCGCTCTTGTAGTTCTGACATATCGCCGCCTCCGGGACGCCAATGTCAGCGGCTGGTGGATCGTCCTGATGATCTTGGTGGTCAACCTCGGCCCTCGTTGGGACGGGCTAGAGCCGCTTACGTTTTATCTCAGCCATCTCCTCCACCTCGTCCCAGTCGCCTTGGGCTGGCTCGTTCGCGCTCCCGGAAATGTCGCCGTGAAGAGTGACCTTCCACAAGGCTTGCGGCGCGGCTGAGCCAAGGGCCGCTAAGGGTCGAAACCGGACATCGCCTCCCCGCCTGAAACCCGCCCCGTCC
>DDSO01000081.1 GCA_002343425.1 Brevundimonas sp. UBA2388 | reverse complement strand
GGATCGTCATGTGCAGCGAGCCGGCGATGCGGGCGCCCTTGAGGATCTGTTGCGCGCCGAACTCCTCGCGCAGCGCCATCAGGCCCGGCATTTCGGTTTCGGCGATGGCGATTTCCTTGTTGCCGAACGGGGCAAGCGAGATGTCGCGGACGATGTAGTCGGTCATGGGGCGGGGCTTTCCGGAAGAGTGTTCGCGCGGCCTATAGACCGGACCCGGCGCGGGGGCAAGAAACACATAAGGATATCTTTATGTGTTTGCCGGCGTGAGGGCTCTGGCGCGGGCCGCAGAGGTGCGCTCAACATGGCGGCGTGTTCGGGAGGGTGATCATGCACAGACTGATGGCGAGCGTGGGTATTGCGGCGATACTGGCGCTGGCGGCTCCGGCCATGGCGCAGACGCCGACCGCGGCCGCACCGGCCGGCCCGGTCACCCTGATCCAGGCCGGACGGCTGCTGGATCGTCCGGGTCAGGCGCCGCGCGGTCCCTCGACGGTGGTCGTGCGCGACGGGCTGATCATGGAGGTTCGCGACGGCTTCGTGGACGCGACCGCCTTCCCCGGCGCGACCGTCATCGACCAGCGCGATCGTTTCGTCCTGCCCGGTCTGATCGACAGCCATGTGCATCTGGTCTCCGACCTGGGCGGTCAGGCGGGCTTTCTGTCGGGGATCACCGACAACCTGCCGACCCATGCCTATCGCGCGGCCGAGAATGCGCAGAAGACGCTGATGGCCGGCTTCACCACGGTGCGGAATCTGGGCGATGAGGGCGGGGTTACGCTTGCGCTGGCGGACGCGACGGCCGCGCATCGCCTGCCCGGACCGCGCATCATCGATTCGGGCAACAGCATCTCGACCACCTCGGGTCATATGGACGGGCGGCTGGGCCTGAACGACGACCTGCGCGAGGTCACGCCGCACGACAATGTCTGCAACGGCCCGGAAAGCTGCCGCGAGGCGGTGCGCATCCAGGTCGGCCGAGGCGCCCGCGTCATCAAGATCGCCACCACCGGCGGGGTCAACAGCCGCATCGGCGCCGGTCTGGGCGCCCAGATGTTCGAGGACGAGGCGCGGGCGCTGATCGAGACGGCGCATCTGTACGGCCTCAAGGTCGCGGTCCACGCCCACGGCGCCGACGGGATCAATATGGCGCTGCGACTGGGGGCGGACTCCATCGAGCACGGCACCATCTTCGACGACGAGACCATCCGCCTGTTCCGCCAGTCGGGCGCCTACTATGTCCCGACCCTGTCGACGGTGAACGGCTATATCGAGCGGCTGGCCGCCGATCCGAACGCCTATTCGCCCGAGGTTCTGCCCAAGATCCAGTGGCGCATCTCGATCACCGGCCAGTCGTTGCGCCGGGCGGTTCCGGGCGGCGTCCGCATCGCCTTCGGCACCGACGCGGGGGTGTCGAAACATGGGCGCAACGCCGATGAGTTCGCGCTGATGGTCGCCAATGGCATGACGCCTATGAGCGCGATCGAGGCCGCCACGGTGAATGCGGCGGATCTGCTGGGGCTCGCTTCCGAGATCGGCACGCTGGAGCCGGGCAAGCGGGCTGACATTATCGCAGTGGATGGCGATCCCCTGACCGACGTCACGGTCCTGACCTCGATGGATTTCGTCATGCGAGACGGGCGGGTCTATCGCGACGAGGAGTAGGGACGGCTTGGCGGGCGGCTGCGGCGCCGCTAAGCAGGCGCCCATGACCCGTGACCTCTCGACGCCCCGCCACGACTGGACCCTGGACGAGGTCGAGGCCCTGTTCGCGCGGCCGTTCATGGAGCTCGTCTATGAGGCCGCGACCGTGCATCGGGCGTGGTTCGATCCGTCGGAGGTGCAGAAGAGCCAGCTGCTGTCGATCAAGACCGGCGGCTGCGCCGAGAACTGCGGCTACTGCTCACAGTCGGCCAGTTTCGACACCGGGCTGAAGGCCGGGAAGCTGATGGACGCCACGGCGGTGATCGCCGAAGCCATGGCGGCGAAGGCGGGCGGCGCCTCGCGCTTCTGCATGGGCGCGGCCTGGCGCGAGCTCAAGGACCGCGACACGCCGAAGCTGGCGACGATGATCGCGGGGGTGAAGGCCCTGGGGCTGGAGACCTGTGCGACCCTGGGCATGCTGACGGCGGATCAGGCGCGGCAGCTCAAGGCGGCGGGGCTGGACTACTATAACCACAACCTCGACACCGGGCCGGAGTACTACGCCCAGGTCGTGACGACGCGGACCTATCAGGACCGCCTGGATACGCTGGAGCACGTGCGCAACGCCGGCATGAGCACCTGCTGCGGCGGCATCGTCGGCATGGGCGAGGCGCGCCGCGATCGGGCCAGTCTGCTGCATGCGCTGGCGACCCTGCCGGTCCATCCCGACAGCCTGCCGGTCAATGCGCTGGTGCCCGTAACCGGCACACCGCTGGGCGACCGGGTAAAGCGCGAGGGGGAGATCGATCCGATCGAATTCGTTCGCACCGTCGCCGTGGCGCGGATCGTCTGCCCGAAAGCCATGGTCCGGCTGTCGGCCGGGCGCGAGACGATGAGCCCCGAGATGCAGGCCCTGTGCTTTCTCGCCGGGGCCAACTCCATCTTCGTCGGCGGCAAGCTGCTGACCACGCCCAATCCCGAACAGGACGAGGACGCCGCCCTGTTCGACCTGCTGGATCTCAAGCCGATGGAACCGGCGGCGGTCGAGGCGGCGGCTTAGAATTACGGCCTTCCTCCCCGGAGTGGGTGGGAGAGGACCTGTTTGTTGAAATCCAGGCGCAAAAAAGCCCGCCGCGGGGGATACATTCGCGACGGGCTTTCTTTCGCTCTTTAATGAGCGGACGTTTCCTCCCCGAAACGCCTCCGGGCCGCTGCTGCGTCGAAACGCTGCGCTTCCCGAGTACGTCAGAAAGACGACATTTAGGGTCTCAAGTCAATGAACCGGCGGGCGAAACCCGGATTTTGGGAGACTTATCAGCGATAAGTCACGAAGCTGTGCGCGACTGCGCGACGATCCGGGCGACCGTGGCGACGAGGTCGGGTCGAGGCACAATCTGTTGTCCCGGCCGCTCCGATTTCCAGGCTTCATTGTCGCTGACGCCGGCGGCCAGCGCCCGTCCCGCGTCCAGATCCTTGACCGTGACCTGTCCGGCCGCAATCTCGTCTCCGCCGAGGATGACGGCGGCCGGCGCGCCGCGACGGTCGGCGTATTTCATCTGCGCCTTCATTCCCGCCCGGCCCAGATACAGTTCGGCGGCGATGCCCGCGTTGCGCAGCTCGGAGACCGCGTCGAGATAGTGCTGCATGTCGGCGTCGGAGAAGACGATGACCACCACCGGCCCGCGCACCGCGTCCTCGTCGCCCCGCCCGGCGGCGCGCAGGGCCGAGGCCAGGCGCGACACCCCGAACGAGAAGCCGGTCGCCGGCAGGCGCTCGCCAGTGAACCGCGCCACCAGATCGTCATAGCGTCCGCCGCCGCCGATCGAGCCGAAGCGCACGGCCCGGCCCCTGTCGTCGACGGTGTCCAGCAGCAGTTCGGCCTCGAACACCGCCCCGGTGTAATATTCCAGCCCGCGCACGATGGTCGGGTCGAAGCGCACGGCGTCCTGGCTCACCTTCATGGCGTTCAGGGCGGCGTCGATGGCGGCCAGCTCGTTCAGAGCCGCCTCGCCGATCTCGCCCAGACCCCCGACCCGCGCGACGGCGTCCAGCGTCCCGGCCCGGGTCAGTCCGTCGTCCGCGACCGACGACAGGAAGCCTTCGATCGTCGCGATCACGCCGGACGGCAGCCGCGCGCCCTTGGTGTAATCCCCCGACTCATCCAGCCGGCCCTCGCCCAGCAGGGCGGCCACGCCCTCCCAGCCCAGACGGTCGAATTTGTCGATGGCGCGCAGGGCCGTCAGCCTCTGGCCAGCGTCCTCGATCCCGCCCGCCTGGAACAGGCCGTCGAACAGCTTGCGGTTCGACACCCGCACCATGGCCTGGCCGGCGTCCAGCCCCGCCGCGCGCAATCCCTCGCAGGCCATGGCGATGATCTCGGCGTCGGCCTCGGGCCGGTCCGAGCCGACCGTGTCGGCGTCGCACTGGACGAACTCGCGGAAGCGGCCGGGGCCCGGCTTCTCGTTGCGCCAGACCGGGCCGAAGGCGTAGCGGCGGAACGGCTTGGGCAGGGTCTCCCAGCCTTGCGCCGCGAACCGCGCCAGCGGCGCCGTCAGGTCGTAGCGCAGCGCCATCCACTGGTCGTCATCGTCCTGCAGGGCGAAGACGCCCTCGTTGGGACGGTCGGCGTCAGGCAGGAATTTGCCCAGGGCGTCGGCGTATTCGAACGCGCCGGTCTCCAGCGGCTCGAAGCCCCAGCGCTCATAGACCTCGGACACCCGCTGGACCAGGCGGCGCTCGGCGATCAGGTCGCGGCCGCGACGGTCGGCGAACCCCCTCGGATTGCGGGCTTCGGGACGGGCGGGAGCGGCGGCGTCGGTGGTCATGCCGCGTCTTTAGAGGGACTAGGGATTAGGGACTAGGGGTTAGGGGCAAAGGCATCGACGAGGGGCGCTTCACACCCATCCCGTCCCTAATCCCTAATCCCTAAAACCTAACCCTTCAGAAGCGGCACCATCCGCTTGTACGTCAGGCACCGCCAGCCCCACTCCAGCGGACCCATCTGGAACACCGACAGCCACAGCGGCGACCAGATCAGCTGGGCCGCCCAGATGCCGCCGATGATCATCCACATATCGGGCCAGCCGATCTGGCCGTACCAGCCCAGCCCCCGCCCGCCATAGAAGATTGTGGTCATGATCAGGGTCTGGCTGAGGTAGTTGGTGAAGGCCATCCGCCCGGCGCAGGCCAGCGGCGTCAGGATGAGCTTCAGCCCGAACCGCGCCAGCAGGATCAGCAGGCTGGCGTAGCCCAGCGAGATGAAGGGGGCGAGGAAGCTGTTCCAGGGCTTGGTCATCGTCTCGACGAACGGGAAGTCCGCCGCGACGAAGGCCGACGTCTCCTGCCAGACCATCCACAGCGACCCGGCCCCGGCGGCGATGAAAAGGCCATAGACCCAGACCGGCGAACGGCCGGCCAGGAAGCCTGACTTGTACAGGCCCATGCCGATCAGCATCAGGGCGATCGTCGCCGGCAGGAAGAAGATCAGCATCATGGGCACGACGCCCGGCCACATCGACATCACATGCAGGGTCACCGACAGGGCGTCGCCCTGGAAGGGCGCGATCAGTTCCGCCAGCTTGGCCGGATCACTGACCCAGCCCGAGCCCTCCATGGCCTGGGCCATGGCCTCCGGCGGGGCGAAGGCCAGCAACGACATCATGCCCACATAGAGGGCCGAGCAGACGACGTTCAGGCAGACGCCCGCAATCAACAGGGTGCGCGCGCTCCACGACCGCACCAGCATCACGAACAGACCCGTCCATGCGTAGAGCAGCAGGATGTCGCCGAACCAGAAGGCCAGACCGTGGATCAGGCCGAAGACCGCCAGCCAGAACAGGCGGCTACGCAACAGCTTGCCGCGCGCCTTGTCAGCCCGTTCGCCGCCGATCAGGAAGATCGACGCTCCGAACAGCATTGAGAACAGGGTGCGCATCTTGTCCTGGAAGAAGACGTGCATCACCTGCCAACCCTGCGCCGCCTCGGCGTCGAAGCCTGTCTGCAGGGCCGGATTGGACACAACCGCCCAGGGCCAGGCGAAGGTCATGGCGTTGACCGCCAGAATCCCCAGCACGGCCAGGCCGCGGACCATATCCAGACTGAACAGGCGATCTGACGAGGCGACCGGCCCCAGCTTCGCGAGCGGCGCGGGCGCTCCGGCGTCCGTTGTTTCGGCAACAGCCATGACATTCCCCCCATCCTGGCGGATGCCAGCTTGGCGGAAGCGACGCGGTGTTGAAACTGAATTCTGTGTAACGGGCGGGGCCCGCGCCTTCAGGCCTCGTCGGGGTCGCTCATCAGCCCCAGCCGGTCACGCACCTCGGGCTGGGGCCTGAACGCAATGAAGGCGGCGCACAGGCCCGCCCAAAGGGCGTAGCTGACTCCGATCATGACGGCGACGGGCAACAGGCCGACGCCATAGATCAACAGTGTGGTTTCCGTGGCGCCCGCGGCCTGGGCGATGCCGCCCGCCTCGAACCAGCCGAAGATGCACAGGACGATCGCGAACAGCGCCTGAAGCCCCGCCGCCAGCAGGCCGCCGAAGAACATGAACCGCCAGACCACGCCCAGCCGCGTTGACGGCCGTCCGGTCCGCTCACGCTCCCGCCTCAGCAGCCACAGGCATGCCGGCACGGCGATCACCCCGATGAAGAGGGCCACCAGCCGCGGGTCGATCTCCATCGACGGCGCCCAGTTGTTCGGCGGCCAGATCAGCAGGGTGATCGGGATCGGCGGCCACAGCGCCCCGGCCAGTGCTGCAAGCACCAGCCAATGCGGCTCGCGCCGCCAGACCACGCGCTGCTGACCGGGAAAGTCCTCGGCTCTTTCGGGGATCGGGATCATCGCGCCGGATTCACCGCGTCGGGGCCGGCGTCTCGCCGGAATAGTCATAGAAGCCGCGCCCGGACTTGCGACCCAGCCAGCCGGCCTCGACATATTTCACCAGCAGGGGACAGGGCCGGTATTTGGTGTCGGCAAGGCCTTCGTGCAGCACGTTCATGATCGCCAGAACGACGTCCAGTCCCATGAAGTCCGCCAGCTCCAGCGGTCCCATCGGATGGTTGGCCCCCAGCTTCAGGGCCTTGTCGATCGAGGCGACGTTTCCGACCCCTTCGTACAGGGTGTAGATCGCCTCATTGATCATCGGCACCAGAATGCGGTTGACGATGAAGGCGGGGAAGTCCTCGGCATTGGTCGTGGTCTTGCCCAGCGACTCGGCGAAGGCGACGGCCGTCTCATAGGTGTCGGCCGAGGTGGCGATGCCGCGCACGATCTCGACCAGTTTCATCACCGGCGCCGGCTTCATGAAATGCAGGCCGATGAAACGGTCGGGCCGGTCCGTGACCGAGGCCAGGCGGGTGATCGAGATCGACGAGGTGTTGGACGCCAGCAGGGTGTCCGGACCCAGATGCGGGACCAGATCGGTCAGGATCGCCTTCTTGACGGCCTCATCCTCGACCGCGGCCTCGATCACCAGATCCGCCTTGGCGGCGGCGGCCAGTGAGGTGGTCGCCGTAATGCGCGACAGGGCGGCGTCGGCCGCCCCCTGATCGGTCAGACCGCGACCGACCTGCCGGGCCAGGCTGGCCGCGATGGCGGCCTGGGCCTGGGGCACGCGGTCGGCGGCGGCGTCGTACAGCAGCACCTGATAGCCGCCCGCGGCCACGGCCTGGGCGATGCCTGCGCCCATCTGGCCTGCGCCGACGATGGCGACGGATCGGATCGTGGTCATGGAGTCCGGTTAGCTGGCGGGCGGAAAGCCCGGTCGGAGCGGCACCTTAGGACCCCTGCCGGAGGGTGCAAGGCCCGATGAGAGGCGGTCGGTCAGTATGCCCCGAAGAGTGTCAGAAGCGCCGCGTGCGAGGCGGGCAGAAGGTAGACCCGCACGCCGTGGATCAGGATCAGGACGATGATCGGGGTGATATCCATGCCCCCCAGCGACGGAATGATGCGGCGGAACGGCTGCATCACCGGACCGGTGACCCTGTCCAGAAAGTAGGCGAGCTGGTTCACGAAGCGGTTGCGATGGTTGATGACGTCAAAGGCGAACAACCAGCTCAGAACCGCGCTGACGATAATGGCCAGCACCAACAGCCCCAGCAGGGCGTCGATGACGAAGAAGATGAAACCAATGATCGCCGCCATGCTTTCCGATGCTCCCGAAACCTGATCCGTCCCGCTTCTAGCGTGACCGCGTCGCAGGTCCAAGGATTCCGGCGTCGCATCGCGGGACGGGGCCAAGGACGTTGACACCCCCGCCCCGCCCCTCGTATGTCGCGCCCTCGCCTGCTCCCGGAAACGGGGCCGTAGCTCAGTTGGTAGAGCGCGTCGTTCGCAATGACGAGGTCAGGGGTTCGACTCCCCTCGGCTCCACCAGGCACCCGCACCGTCGCCATGACCCAGTCCGCCGATCCAGCCGCAATGCGCTTCACCGGGCCGGTCAAGGTCGCCGCCCTCTACCGGTTCGCAACCATCGCCGACTGCGGGGCGGTCCGCGATCAGCTCGACGCCCTGTGCCGGCCTGATGTGCGCGGCACCCTGCTGGTCGCGAACGAGGGGCTGAACGGGACCATCGCTGGTCCCGGGCCCTCCATCGATCGCGTACTGGCGAGCATCCGCGCCCTGCCCGGTTTCGCTGACCTCGATGTCAAATTCGCCGAAGCCGACACCATGCCGTTCCACCGGCTGAAGGTCCGGATCAAGCCCGAGATCGTGACCATGGGCCAGCCGGATCTCGACCCCGCCGTGAACGCCGGAACCTATGTCGCGCCCGGCGACTGGAACGCCCTGATCCAGCAGCCCGACGTGGTCGTGATCGACACCCGCAACGACTATGAGGCCGCCGTCGGCGCCTTCGAGGGCGCCGTCCAGCCCAACACCCGCGGCTTCCGCGACTTTCCTGACTGGTTCCGCACCGAGGGCCGCGCCCTGCTGGACGGACCGAACCCGCCGAAAGTGGCCATGTACTGCACCGGCGGGATCCGCTGCGAAAAGGCCACCGCCTTCCTCAAGGCCGAGGGCGTGCAGGACGTCTTCCACCTCGAGGGCGGCATCCTGCGCTATCTCGAAACGACGCCCGAGGCCGACAGCCTGTGGCGGGGCGAGTGTTTCGTCTTCGACGAGCGCGTCGCCGTCGGCCACGGCCTGACCCCCGGCAGCCACAGCCTCTGCCGCGGCTGCCGCATGCCGGTCAGCCCTGAAGGGCGGACCTCGCCGCGCTATATCGAAGGCGTCTGTTGCGACCGCTGCGCCGACGACCGGACCGAGGCGGACCGCGCCCGCTATCTCGAACGGGCCAGACAGGTCGAGATCGCCGCCCGGCGGGGTCTGGCCCACATCGGGGCCGTCCAGACGCCGTCCGAAGACTGACTACTGGTCCTCGTCGAATTTCCGCGCCACCAGATCGGCCAGAGCCGCCACGGCGGCCTCCGCCTCCGCGCCCTCGGCGGAGATGTCGATGGTGCAGCCGTTGCCGGCGCCCAGCATCAGCAGGCCCATGATCGATAGAGCGTTCACGGTGACGCCGTCGCGGGTGACATGAACCTCGGCGTCGAAGGTCGAGGCCAGTTTGACGAATTTGGCTGAGGCGCGGGCGTGCAGGCCGCGGGTGTTGCAGATGTTCGCGGTCGCGGTCGCGGTCATTTCTCGCCCTGAAGCACCCAGCTGGCGACCGAGATGTATTTGCGTCCGGCGTCCTGGGCGTGGGCGACGCAGGCCTCAAGCGGCTCGCGGCCGCGCACGCTGGCCAGTTTGATCAGCATCGGCAGGTTCAGCCCGGCAATGACCTCGGCGCGGGTCTCTTCCATCACCGAGATGGCGAGGTTGGAGGGCGTGCCGCCGAACATGTCTGTCAGCAGGATGACGCCCGCGCCGTCGTTCACGGCCGCGGCGGCGTCGACGATGTCGCGGCGGCGCCGCTCCATGTCGTCCTCCGGCCCGATACAGATGGCCGCAACCCCGCGCTGGGGCCCCACCACATGCTCCATGGCCGCGAGAAATTCGGAGGCCAGGCCCCCGTGGGTAACGATCACCAAGCCGATCATGAAGGCTTCACCAAGACTTTCGCCCCCGCGTCCGGCCGCCCTTGAGCGCGCCGCAAGCCGGGCGGAATAGCCCAAGTCCGCGCCGGGTTAAAGCGGGGCGATGGCCGCCGCGACCTTTTCGACCGCCGAGGCCTCGAATCCGGCCACCCGGAGCAGCGTCACGGACCGGCCCGCGAGGTGGCGGGTTTCCGGGTCCGGCAGCCTTTCCGGCGTCGCCTCGATGAGGTCCACCGCCAGAACCAGCCGCACCACGCCGCGCAGACAGGCGCAGATGATCCCGACGCCGCGGGCCTCCATCTGTCCCCGGATCGTATCCGGCGCAGTGACGTAGAGCGCCTCGCCCGAGGCGAAGACATGGACATAGTCGTCCGCCACCAGCCGCCAGCCGCGCCCTATCAGCCGCATCGCCAGATCGCTCTTGCCCGCGCCCGACGGCCCGCTGATCAGGATGGCGCGCCAGCCGATGCCCGGCGCCCATTGCGCCACGGCCGTGGCGTGCAGCGGCTGGACCGCGGTCACGCCCGCCGCCCCGCCGTCGGCGCCGCAGGCAGGGCGACCTCGAACCGGGCGCCGCCGACCCCGCCCGCCGCATCCGTGCGGTTGGCCGCGCTGACCCGCCCGCCGTGCGCCTCGACGATCTGTCGCACGATCGACAGGCCCAGCCCCGAATTGGCCCCGAAGGCCGTACCCCGCGGGCGGGCGGTGTAGAAGCGTTCGAACACCGTCTCGAGATTCTCCGGCGGAATGCCCGGCCCGTCGTCCTCGATCCGTACGCGAACCGGGCGGTCCGGGTCGATATCGTCCCGGTCCAGCGACAGCCGCACCGTGCCGCCGGGCGGGCTGAACGAGCGGGCGTTGTCGATCAGATTGCGGAACACCTGCCCCAGCGGCCCGTCGCGGCCCATGATCTGGACGTGATCGCCCGACAGCGCCTCGAAGACGACACGCGCCTCGCCCGGCTTCAGGCCGGACTCATAGACGCCGACGATCTCGGTCAGCAGCTGGGTCAGGTCGATCGCGCGCGGCCGGTCGCGGTTCAGCTCGGCGTCCAGCCGTGAGGCGTTGGAGATGTCGGTGATCAGCCGGTCCAGCCGCCGCACATCCTGCTGCAGCAGACTGGTCAGCTTCTCGCGCTGGGCCGCGGTCTTGACCAGCGGCAGGGTCTCCAGCGCCGAGCGGATCGAGGTCAGGGGGTTCTTGATCTCGTGCGACACGTCGGCGGCGAAGGCCTCGATGGCGTCCATCCGGTCCGACAGCGTCTCGGTCATGGTCTCCAGCGACCGCGCCAGATCCCCGATCTCGTCCTTGCGGCCTTCCAGATCGGGCAGGGAGATGGCCCGCGCCCGCTGCAGTCGCACCTCGTCCGCCGCCGCCGACAGCCGCATCACCGGCCGCGCCACGAACAGATGCATCAGCAGCGACCCCAGCAGGTTCACCGCCAGCGCCACGAGGGCGAAGGGCATCAGGGCCCGGCGCTGGGCGGCGAGGGTCTCGTCCACGTCCCCGGCCTCCAGCGTCAGCACGCCCAGGACCTGTTGCACATGCCGCACCGGGATAGAGACGGACACCACCCGGTCGCCGCTTTCTGATAGCCGCAGGGTCGCCTGCGGTTCACCGTCCAGCGCCTGTTCGACCTCGGCCGCGAGGGCGCCGCGGGCGCGGTCCAGCTCCGCCGCGTCGCGGCTCCGGGAGTCGGCGTCAGGCGTGGGCGGCGGCGTGCCGGCGGGCAGGGCCGGGGGCAGGGGCTGGCCGGGAATCACCTCTGTCACGGCATAGCTGTCGGCGACCAGCAGACCATCGATATCGAACAGCCGCGCCCGCTGGCCTTCCGGAATGAAGTTGTCGATCAGGAGTTCGGCGGCCTTGAACGGATCCAGAGCCGGTTGGGGGTCGCCCCGGGTGATTTCCTCATCGCCCAGCACCTTGACCAGCAGCTCTCCCTGGGCCGTCAGGGTCTGCTGCCGCGCCTCGATCAGTCCCCGCTGCCATTCGTTCAGCGCCAGCGCGCCCACAAACAGGATCAGCAGGCTGAGGAGGTTCAGCGCAAGGATCAGCCCGCCCAGCCGCGACCCGCCGAAGCGCTTCAGGCGACGGCGGGGTTCAACGGCTCCCGGCGGGAGCGGATCAGCTTTCGCGATAGCGGTATCCAACGCCATACAGGGTCTCGATGGCGTCGAACTCGGGGTCGACCACCCGGAATTTCTTCCGCATGCGTTTGACGTGGCTGTCGATGGTGCGGTCATCGACATAGACCTGATCGTCGTAGGCGGCGTCCATCAGGTTGTCGCGGCTCTTCACAAAGCCGGGCCGCTGGGCGAGGGCCTGCAGCAGCAGGAATTCGGTCACGGTCAGCTTGACCGGCTTGCCTTCCCAGGTGCTCTCGTGGCGCGCCGGGTCCATCGACAGCTTGCCGCGCTTGATCGCCTTGGTGGAACCCTCGCCTGAAGGTTCGGGCTCGGCCCCGTCGGCGCCCGTGCGGCGCAGCAGGGCCTTGACCCGCTCGATCAGCAGACGCTGGCTGAACGGCTTGTGGATATAGTCATCGGCGCCGAGGTTGAAGCCGAGGATCTCGTCGATCTCCTCGTCCTTGGACGTCAGCATGATGACCGGGATCTGCGAGGTCTGGCGCAGGCGGCGCAGCACCTCCATCCCGTCCATGCGCGGCATCTTCACATCGAGGATCGCCAGATCAGGCGGGCTGGCTTCCAGCGCCTCGAGGCCCGAGGCCCCGTCGTGCCAGGCCGTGACCTTGTGGCCATGGCTTTCCAGCGCCAGCGAGACGGAAGCGACGATGTTCTCGTCGTCGTCGACCAGGGTGATGTTGGCCAAGTCAGGCTCCTTGCAGACGGTTCGTTCGCCCTCACAACGCGCGGCAAGCGGTACCGTTCTAAAACATCGTGGAGAGATTACGGCGTAAAACATGGGCTGCGCCGCCTTAATGCGCAACGAAACCTGACCTTAAAGCCTTGGCGCCATGCTGGGAGGGCAAAACACGAGCGCTCCATGGCCGGCCCCGTCCACTACGAAGTCTATGTCCGCAAGACGGCGCCCGCCCCCTGGAGCCTCCAGATGGCGACGGAGGACCGCGCCCATGCCGTCCAGACCGCCGAGGACATGCTCGCCGACGATCGCGCCGCCGCCGTCCGCGTGACCAAGGAGACGCTCGACCCGGACACCATGGAGTTCAACAGCGTAACCGTGCTGACGCGCGGCGCGCCCGAGGTCCAGCGGAAGCGGGTCGTGCCCGAGGACCAGGCCGGCCCGCGATGTTCGGCGCCGCAGGACTTCTACGCCCCCCACGCCCGCGAGACGATCGGCCGGGTGCTGGAGGACTGGCTGGCGCGCAATGGCGTCACCGCCTTCGAACTGCTGCACCGCCCCGACCTGGCCGAGAAGCTGGAAGCGTCGGGCGTCGAGCTGCAGCACGCCATCCAGAAGATCGCCGTGCCCGAAAGCCAGGAAGTCGGCCAGCCGGTCCACGACCTGATGCGGCATTATCAGAAGCTCTCTGACCAGGCCGTGGAGCGCGTCATCCTCGCCGGGCGGCGCAATCTCTTCCCGAGTCTCGAAGACTGTTCGATCGCCGACATCGCCCATCGCATGGCCGGCCAGCCGGACCGCGCCTTCATCATGGGCGGGGTCGTGTGCGGCGCCTTGAAGGGTCTCCGTGGCGGCCGGGCGCGTCTCGACCGACTGATGGACCTGGCGGAACGCGCGCCCCTCGACGGCGCGCCCCACGCCATGGTGATGGTGCCGATCGAGCAATTGCTGTGCGAAATGCTCGGAACCCGGACCAGCCTGGCCGACGTGCTCGGGCCGTCGCTGGATCAGGGAGCCTCGTTGGCCGCCGTGGTCCGCATGGTCGCGCCGCGCGAGATCAACGCCCTGATCGCCCAGGACTCCCGGCTGGCGTTGCAGGTGCCGGCGGTGGAAGGGCCCGCGGCCCGGCTCGGAGCCCGGCTGGAGGCGGGTCAGTTCCCCCTGCTCTCCGCCGCCCTCGCCCGCATGGTCCTGCGCGAACTGATGAGCCCGCGCCGCCTGCGTCCCAACGACGCCGCGGGCGAGATCGACATCCTGCGCACCCTGGCCATGACCCTGACCGTCACAGCCGGGCGACTGCTCACGCTCGATGAGGTCCAGACCGCCTTCAACGAGCGTTCCAAGGCTATCGTCACCGCGGATTTCGTCGCCGCCTACGTCAAGACCTGCACCACAGTCCTGTGCGAGGCCGAGGCCCTGACCCGGCTTTGCGAAAACGTCACCGGCGCCGCCAACAAGCGGTCCGCGGCCCGCTGGCTGTCAGCCTGTGTCGGTTCGCTGCGCTTCGAGAGCGAGATGCGCGCGCCCTCCGCCGCCCAGACCGCGGCCCAGAAGCTCGGCGTGCTGGCCGGCCTGCAACGCGCTGTCCGCGCTTGCGGCCTGACAGAACGGGATAATGACGAGATCAACACCGCCATCGGCACGGTCGGGGGCGCCGTCGAGGCCGAGGCGAAGATCGTGATGATGCTGGCCCGCTCCCCCGCTCCGCTGGTCCAGAAATTGTCCGTGCTGCTGCGCCTCGCCGCCGGAGAGACCGCGCCCATGGGCCCCGCCGCAGATCGCGCCAAAATCGAGGCGGTCAGACTGTTCCGCGCTCCGGACTCCCGCGCCGTCCTGTCGGCCGCGCCCGAAACCCTGGCGCCGCTGCGGGGCCTGATGCAGGCCGCCGGCCTGGCCGCTTAGTCAGCCCTTTGATGTCCTGTCATCCCGAAAGCGGCGTCAGCCGCTATCCGGGAGTCCGAATATGACGAGCCACTCCGTCCCGGCTCTGCGCTTCGCTTCGGCCGGGATGACAAGTGATCAGTCAAAAATGTCGAAGATGCTGTCGCGTTTCTTCTTCTTGTAGCGGTAGTCATCGTCGTCACGGCTGCGATAGCGCTCGTCGCGATAAGCAGGCTGGCCGCCCCACGGCTGCTGCGGCGGCTGCTGCTGCGGCGGCCAGGGCTGGGCCTGTGGCGGCGGCGCGGCCTGGGGCGCGGAGGCCCGGCCGTCCTGGGTCGCCGAGTCCATCAGCTTCTCCAGCTCGCCCCGGTCCAGCCAGACGCCGCGGCAGGTCGGGCACATGTCGAACTGCACGCCGCCGCGCTCCAGCGTCTGCATGGCGGCGTTGTCGTTGGGGCACATCAAGAGCGGCATCGGCGTCTCCGGTTGGGTTCGGGCATCCACTGCTAGGGCGTCCGTGGGGGTTCGCCAACGCGGCGATCCGCCGCGAAGGCGGCTTCAGCCCGCCGCGCCTCCGCCCGCCGCGATCCAGGCGTCGACCTGGTCCTCCAGCACATCCAGCGGGACCGAGCCGGAGCCCAGCACCACCGCATGGAAGTCGCGGATGTCGAACCGGTCGCCCAACGCCGCCTGCGCCCGCGCGCGCAGCTCCATGATCTTCAGCTCGCCGATCTTGTAGCTGGTCGCCTGCCCCGGATTGGTCAGATAGCGCTCGACCTCCTTGACGATGTCGCGCTCGCTCAGCAGCGAATTCTGGCGGAAATATTCGATCGCCTGTTCGCGGGTCCAGCGTTTGGCGTGCAGGCCCGTATCGGTCACCAGCCGCACCGCCCGCCACAGCTCGGTCGAGAGCCGGCCGAAGTCGGAATAGGGGTCTTCATAGAAGCCCATCTCCTTGCCGAGCCGCTCGGAATACAGCCCCCAGCCCTCGGCATAGGCCCCATAGCCGCCGAAGCGGCGGAAGCGCGGCAGCCCCTCCATCTCCTGCGCATAGGCGATCTGGAAATGGTGCCCCGGCGCGCCCTCGTGATAGCTGATCCCCTCGATCTGGGGCTTCAGCACCTGGGTCATGTCGGACAGGTTGACGTAGTAGATACCGGGCCGCGACCCATCGGGCGCCGGCGAATTGTAGAAGGCGATCGAGGCCGTCGCCTCACGCCACGGTTCGACCGCCCGGACCTCCAGCGCCGACTCCGGCAGGTCGCTGAACCATTGCGGCGCGGCCGCCATCACCTGGGCGACGAAGGCGCGGGCGTCGGTCAGATACTGCTCCTTGCCCTCCGGCGTGTTCGGATACTGGAAGCGCGGATCGGTCTTCAGAAACGCGAACATCTCCTGCAGCGAGCCGGTGAAGCCGACCTGCGTCATGATGGTCTGCATCTCGCCCTGCAGCCGCGCCACCTCGGCCAGACCGATCTCGTGGATCTGGTCCGCCGTCAGGTCGGTGGTGGTCGAGAGCCGCAGACGGGCGTTGTAGAATTCCTCGCCCTGCGGAAGCCGCCAGACCCCGCCGGCGTTGTCCGGCATCGCCGCCGCCTGGGCGCCCACCTCGGTCAGGGCGGTCAGCACGCCTTCGTAGCCGCGCCGCCAGGGCCCCGTCAGCGCCGCCCGACCCTCGGCCAGCAGCCGCGCCTTCGTCGCCGCATCGGCCTCGAGGGCGCCCACCTTGCGCTGGAAATCGGCCCAGACCGGGTTGTCGGCCGAGTCGTCGAAGGGGGCGCCGGAGATGATCGCCGCCGTATTCGCCAGCGTCGGTTCGAAGACGAAAACCGGCGAGATCACCCCCGCCGCCGCCCGCGCCCGCAGGGTGGTCGAAATCTCGCCCATGACCCGCTCGGCCTCCACCAGCCGCGCCACATAGGCCTCGGCGTCGGAGACGCTGGTGACCCGGTGGTTGTTGATCATGAACACCGGCAGGCCCGTCGTCGGATTGCCGTTGGCCGCGAACTGATAGCCCCAGTCGCGCCAGCGGTTCTGCAGCCGCGCCTGTTCCACCCCGTATTCGAACAGCCGCCAGGACAGCCGGCTCTCGTCACTGAGGGTCCGCGGATTGAACTGGTCGTTCAGCTGCAGCAACTGCCGCTCCGCCAGCGCCAGCGCCCGCGCCGCCGCCGCGTCCGTGGCGTCGTCCAGCCTGTCGTAGTCGGTCTTCAGGCCCAGCGAGGTCATCTGCTGCGGCGACAGGGCGATCCGCTCCTGGAAGGCCTGTTCAAAGAATGCCGCCAACCGCGCGTCCTCGCTCTGGGCGGCGGGCGCGGCATGACCGGCGTGGCCTGCATGACCTGCGTGGGGGTCCTGCGCTGAAGCAGCGGCGGGAAGCCCCGCCATCAGAGCGACGGCGGCGGCGGACGAGACGAGCAGACGGCGCATGATAACCCCCGAAAACACTGAGGGCGCGACCATCCCCGAGCGAGGGCCGGGGCGCAAGGGAGGGGACGTCTGAGGTGGCTCTTCCCGCCCCGTATAATCTCGCCCCTACCGACCCTGATTTCGCCCTTCCCGACCCCCGACCCTGGAAATCAGCCTGCGTCCCCTTGACCCGCGTTACAATGATCCCGTCGCCCTTGCGAAAGGGCACGCAGGTCTTTGACAACCGGGTTTCACGGCGGCTCCGGCGCAGGCGCGGTCGACAGGCGAGGTCAGCGGAAACAGGCTGAGCCCGCGCATTTCCGGACCAGCGTCACGCCTTTCCGGGACATGGTGTCTTCTCGCCCCTCGGGGCTAGAACTCCCGCCAGCTGTCGCCCGGGTCGCGTTCGCCCGGGTCGATGCTCTGCTGGCCCCAGGCGACGATCATCAGCAGTTTGTGGCTGCGGATGCGGAATTCGCCGGTCATGGGCAGGACCGCCCCGAGAGGGGCGCCGGTCTTCGGGTCATAAAGGAAGCCGGAAAACTCGGCCACGCCGACCCGGTCGCGGCGGCTGTAGATCGACAGTTCGGGGATGGAGACGACGTTGAAGGTGTCGTTGATCGGCACCCGCATGTCGGGCAGGCCGAAGACGCGGCGCATCTGCTCCAGCGACAGGGCGCCGGCGCGCAGTTCGAATACGGCGTCGGCCTCGGCCCTGGACGGGGCCAGCGAATAGCCGGCGTCGGACAGGGCGCTGCGGATGGCGCTGACGGCATAGGCCGCGTTCTCGGCCCGGAAATAGGTGTCGTCGACGAAGACCCGCGACCCCGCCGGGACCGGCAGGGTCAGGCCTTCAACGGCGCGGTCCGCCGCGCGGGCGACCAGCAGCTGTTCGGTGGCGGTCCGCGATGGATAGGTCTCGGAGGTCGAGGCGCAGCCGGCCGCCAGCAGGGCCAGCGCCACGATCGGAAAGGCTTTCAAGGTCACCAGCTCCCGGTGTAGGGCATGGAGGCCCAGGGTTCGGCAGGGGCCAGGGCCGCGCCCTCCTGCAACAGTTCGATGGAGATGCCGTCCGGCGAGCGGACAAAGGCCATGCGGCCGTCGCGCGGCGGGCGGTTGATGACCACGCCGCCGTCCATCAGCCGCTGGCAGGCGGCATGGATGTCGCCGACCTTGTAGGCCAGGTGGCCGAAATTGCGGCCGCCGTCATACGGCTTGGGGTCCGGGTCCCAGTTGAAGGTCAATTCGACCTCGGGCGACCGGTCCGCGTCCGACCGGTCCCGGTCCGCAGGCGCGGCGAGAAAGACCAGGGTGAAGCGTCCGGCCTCATTCTCCATCCGCCGCATCTCCTCGAGACCCAGCAGGTCGCAATAGAAGTGCAGCGAGGCGTCGAGGTCGGTCACCCGGACCATGGTGTGCAGATAGCGCATCGGGATAATCCGTCCGGGGGAGAGGCGGGAGGCGGGAGGCGGCTTCTATAGCGACCCTTGGCCGCGACCGCGACTCACGGTGGGTTTCCGCGTCTCGCCTCGCGGGCCAAATCCCGCTAACCACGCCCTGCACGCCGCAGGCCGAGTTCATGACGCAGTCCGAAAACCAGTTCACCGATGATCCGAAAAAGGGATTCATCGCCCTTGTCGCCGATCTGGCAGCGATCAGCGGGCCCGATGGGCTGACC
Source organism: Brevundimonas sp. UBA2388 (assembly GCA_002343425.1). Classification (GTDB taxonomy): domain Bacteria; phylum Pseudomonadota; class Alphaproteobacteria; order Caulobacterales; family Caulobacteraceae; genus Brevundimonas. The sequence goes on along the minus strand of DDSO01000081.1, from coordinate 1,866 downwards.
TTGCGTGAAATCCGCGACCGGCTCGACGAACGCGGCTTCGGCCTGATGATCCTGATCCTCGCCATCCCCTGTCTGGTGCCCGCCCTCTACGGCGTGCCCCAGATCGTCGGCATCCCGATCCTGCTGCTGGCGGGCCAGATGCTGGCGGGCCGGATCGAGCCGTGGCTGCCCGAGGCCGCGCTGAAGCGTCGGGTGTCCAAGGCCTGGCTCGACCGCATGGCCGACTTCGCGACGAAGCGAATGGGCTGGTTCGAGCAGCTGTCGCGCCCGCGGCTGACCGTGTTCGCCGAAGGCTGGGCCGAACGGGTCGTGGCCATTTTCATGATCCTGGCCACCCTGACCATCGTCCTGCCGATGACCAATACCGTCCCGTCGGTGGCCCTGACGCTGTTGGCGGTGGGCGTGATCCAGCGCGACGGCCTGTTCGTCCTCGGCGGGGCGGCCGTGGCGGTCGGGTGGGCGACGGCGCTGGCCACGGTGGCGATTGGCTTCTATTTCGGCGCCGGCTGGGCCGTATCGCTGCTCGCGCGCTTCGGCGGTTAAGCTGATCGACGCGGCGGTCCGGCCCCGCTATGAACGTCGTCCGATGAGAGGCCTGTATCGACTCCTGACGCGGTGGTGGACCGCCTTCGCCCTGGCGGCCTCGCTGGCCCTGCTGGGCGCGGCGCATGCGTTCGAGCGATTCGAGGGCCTCGCCCCGTGCAACCTCTGCCTCAAGCAGCGCGAGGTTTACTGGGGCGCCGTCGCCATCGCCCTGGTCGCCACCCTCTGGCATCTGGTGAGCCGGGGCAGCCGCGGCACGCCACGCATCGCCGCCTTCCTGCTGGCCGTGGTCTTCACCACCGGGGCCGTGACCGCCGTCTTCCACATGGGCGGCGAGATGAAATGGTGGGACCTGCCCGCGACCTGTTCCGGCGGCGGCGACATCAACCTCGAAAGCCTGGCCGCCCTCGCCCTGGGCACCGGCCCGATCGAGAAGGTGGTCATGTGCGACGCGGTGACGTGGCGCTTCCTCGGCCTGTCCATGGCAGGGTGGAACGCCCTGATCTCGGCCGCCCTGGCTGTGTTCAGCCTGCTCGCCGCCAAGAGGCCCAAGGATGCACGCGCTCCCAGAATCTGAGCCCCTCGCAACGGATACGGCGGACAATCGCCGTATCCCGCTGGCCCGTCCGGGCCGGGGCGCCAGCCGTCGCCGCCGCGCCGAGATCCTGCGGGTCGATCACGCCGGCGAATACGCCGCTGTCCACATCTACCGCGCCCAGCGGGCCGTGTTCGAAGGCCGCGCGGGCCATGAGGCCGTCGCCGCCGACATGGGCGAGATGCAGGCCCAGGAAGCCGTCCACCTCGCCCGGTTCGACGCCCTGCTGAACGCCGAGCGGGTCCGCCCCACGGTCATGACCCCCGTCTGGAGGCTGGCCGCACTGGCGCTGGGGACCGGCACGGCCCTGATGGGCGAGAAGGCCGCCCACGCCTGCACCGAGGCGGTCGAGAGCGTGATCGAGGAACACTACGCCGACCAGATCGCCGAGCTGAAGGATCGCGACCCCGCCCTGGCCGCCGAGCTGTCCGCCTTCCGCGACGAGGAACTGGCCCACCACGATCACGCCGTCGCCCACGGCAGCCGCGAGGCGCCGGGCTACGACCTGCTCAGCGCGGTGATCAAGGCGGGCTGCCGGGCCGCCATCAAGGTCAGCGAACGGTTCTGATCGCCCCCAAGTTTGCGAAGCGTGCCCCTTGCGGGCAATATGCGGCTGAAAGTACCGCAGGAGAGCTTGGTGTTGATCCCCGTCGTCGTGTTCGCTTCGCTTGCCCTGGTGCAGCAGGCTCCCCCCTCCAACGCCCCCGCCCCCGCCCCCGCCCAGGCAC
>DDSO01000153.1 GCA_002343425.1 Brevundimonas sp. UBA2388 | reverse complement strand
TCCCTATCTGCCGTGGGTGTTCGAAGCTTGAGAGGATCTGTCCCTAGTACGAGAGGACCGGGATGGACATACCTCTGGTGGACCTGTCATGACGCCAGTTGTGCAGCAGGGTAGCTATGTATGGAATAGATAACCGCTGAAAGCATCTAAGCGGGAAACTAACCTCAAAACAAGGCTTCGCTGAGGATCGTGGAAGACTACCACGTTGATAGGCCAGGTGTGGAAGTGGGGCGACCCATGAAGCTTACTGGTACTAATAATCCGATCGGCTTGATCGTTTCTCAGCAAAACTCATTCGATTTTTACTCGGCTATCCGCCGAGACTGACAATGTCTTCTCACAATCGTCTATCCGCCTGGTTGACCTGGTGGCTATGTCGGAGGTTCCCCACCCGATCCCATTCCGAACTCGGTCGTTAAGGCCTCCAGAGCCGATGGTACTTCGTCTCAAGGCGCGGGAGAGTAGGTCGCCGCCAGGTCTACCAGACGGATAGAAGATTGTATTATGGGCCGTCGCCCATCTCTCGAACTGCTCTTCCTCTACACTACCGTTTGCCGCGGGATGGAGCAGCCCGGTAGCTCGTCAGGCTCATAACCTGAAGGTCGCAGGTTCAAATCCTGCTCCCGCACCCAAGATCTGAAAGCCCCGCCTGGCATCGCCGGCGGGGCTTTTTGCTGTTTGGCCTCCAGGAACCCTGTTGAACGGCCGCCCTTACCGCGAGTTCACTCCGCCGCCTCAATCCTGCCCAACTCCGCTACAAACGTAGCGCGACAAATGTAGCGACAACCGGAGAGGCCGCTGTGATCGAATCCCTGCCGCGACGCGAGCGTGAGGCCTTTGAGGTCCTGTGTCGTCTCGAGGAGGCCACCACGGGCGCTGTGCGCGCGGCGATGAGCGGTGATCTCAGCGATTCGGCGGTCCGGACCCTGCTGGCCCGGCTGGAGGCCAAGCAGCTGGTTGGGCGTCGCTCGGCGGAAGACGGCTTCGTCTACCGGCCCATGCAACGGCCGCAGGCGTTGGCGGCCGGCGCCCTGAGGCGCACGGTCGACACCTTCTTCGCCGGGTCCGCCGTCTCTGCTGCGACTGCTCTGCTCGGCCTGACCCAGAAGCTGAAGCCGGAGGAGCTCGAGGCGCTCGAACGGGCGATCGAACAGGCGAGGGAGCGGGGTTCGTGAGCGCCGTCCTGATGCTTGAGCTGCTGGTCAAGTCCGGCCTGATCGCCGGCGCGGGCCTGGTGCTGGCGGCTGCCCTGCATCGACGGCCGGCCGCCGAGCGCGTTGACATCCTCCGGGCCACGGTCTGTCTGCTGATCGCCCTGCCGCTGGTCATGGCGATCGCTCCGGGCCTGCCCGTGGCCCTGCTGCCGGCGGTCGGGACCGCGGAGGCCTTCGCGGTCTCGCCCGTGGCCTGGGCCGGCGCCGTCGAACCGGTCGAGGGCGTGGCCCTGTCCGGTTCGATCCTGTGGCCCTCGGCGGGAGATCTCGCGCTCTGGACCTGGGCTGCCGGTGTCCTGCTGGTGCTCGGCCGGTTCGTCGCAGGGGTCTGGACCCTGCGACGCTGGACCCGGCAAGGCCGCACCGTGACCTCGGCGGCCTGGATCGCGCCGCTGGCCCGGCTGGCCCCGGCCCGCCGTCCGCGGCTGGTGGCGTCGTCGGCCGTCGGCGCGCCGCTGAGCTGGGGGACGCCGCCCGGCGTGGTGCTGATCGGCGAGGAGCAACTCTCGCGGCCGGAAACGGCCCGCGCCGTCCTGGCCCATGAGTTGGCCCACCTGCAGCGCGGCGACTGGACCTTTCTGATCCTGTCTCGGGTCGCACTCGGCCTGTTCTGGTTCAACCCGCTGGTCTGGAAGCTCCACACCGCCCTGTCGGCCCGCAGCGAGGAGGCGGCTGACGCCGTCGCCCTCGGCGAGGTCGATCGTCGGACATACGCCCGCGCCCTCGTTGATCTAGCCACTGACTTCAACCCGCCCGCCGCCCTCGGGATGGCGGGTCCTGCTGAAACCCTCACCCGAAGGATCGCCTGCATCATGAAGACCTCCGTTCCGCTTCGCCGCCGGCCGCTGGCCATGGCCCTGACCGTCGGCGCCCTGATCGGCGTCGCCACCCCGATCGCCGCCCTTGAGCTGACACCCCGCGACCAGGTCGCGTCGCAGGCGCCGGTCGCGCCCGTGGCGAGGTCCGCTGCGGTCGACGCCATCGACGCCTTTACGTCTGTCGCCTCCGTTGACGGGGTTGATGCGGCCGCAGAGGTCGGACCGGTCGCGCTCGTGGCCTCTGATGGCGACTGGTTCGCGGGGCAGGACNNGCCGCCCGCACCGCCGGCTCCGCCTGCATCCTATGCCGCGATGGTCGCTCCGCCAGCGCCTCCGGCCCCGCCCGCGCCCCCGGCGCCGCCCGCCCGTGCGCCTCGCGCCTCAGGCTGGGTCCACAACAGCCGGCCGCTGACGGAACAGGAGCGCCAGGCCGTCGTCGAGGCCCGTCAGGCGGCCGTGGAGGCGCGGATCCATGCAAGGGAAGCCCGGCGGGAGGCCATTGAGGCCCGTGCCCAAGCTCGCGCTCACGTCGCCGGGGCGCCTGAAGCCCGGACCCACGCGAGAGCCGCGATGGCTGCGGCCGCCGAGGCGCGGGCCCAGGCCGGCGTCGCTCGCCAACACGCCGCTCGTGAAATGGCCAATGCGCGGGTTCATATGGCCCGGGGCGCTGATCAGATGGTCGCCGGGGCCGAACAGATGCGCGAGGAATCGGCGCGGCTGCGGGATCCGGCCTATCGCGCGACGCAGATCGAGCGGGCGCGGGAACGCGGCGAGACGGTCACCGACGCAGAGCTGCAGGCCCTTTCGCCGCGTCTGGCGAGCCAGGCCGACCGGCTGGAGCGCCGGGCCGTCGAGTTGCGCGAACGCTCGGCCCGCCAGCCGTCCTGATCGGCTGCTGAGTCCGCCCGTTCCGGTTCGACCGGAGCGGGCGGCTCATCAGCTGCGTTGGTTGTCCCACCAGCGCACGGCGTCTGCATCGCGGGCGCTGAGTTCGGGATAGTCCGGGTCGGAGCCGACGTCCGGCACACGCCGCCATGAGCGGGCGCATTTGGGGTGGTCCGTAATGGGCTGTACTACCGCAGCGACGTTGATCACTTCCGACATCTGGAACGCATCGGCGGGCGGCGAGCCCTGAACGAGCTGGACCTGGCTGACGCGGAAAATGTCAGCGATCTCCTGTTGGTCGAAGCCCTCGAAGGCGAAAGCCATCTGCTCGTCAGTGACATAGACGGTCAGGGCGGCATCCAGGCCGGTGCCGATCCGCTTTTCACGGCGATCAATCTCAAGGGCGCCGTTCGTCACGAGCAGGACGCGCTCGATAGCTTTCCAGCGGGTCTTTTCGCTGGAGTCCTGCCATTCCACTGGCGTTTCCGGGATCACCCGCGCGCAGTTGGAGCCGCCTTCCGGGTAGCGCGTGCCCCAGGCCTCTTCCATGGTGAAGGGAGTCAGCGGCGCCAACCAGGCCGTCAGGCGCATGAAGACCTCATGCATGACCGTGCGGGCCGCGCGGCGGCGGATCGCGTCGGGGCGGTCGCAGTAGAGGCTGTCCTTGCGGATGTCGAAATAGAGGGCCGACAGGTCGTTGGAGCAGAACTCCAGCACCGGGCGGACGACGTCCTGGAAGCGGTATTCGGCATAGGCCTTGCGGACGTCGCGATCGAGTTCCCACAGCCGGTGCAGGACGAATTTCTCCAGCGGCGGCATCTGGTCGAGCGGCAGGCGTTCGGCCTCGTCGAAGCCGACCAGGGCCCCGAGCAGATAGCGGACGGTGTTCCGCAGCTTGCGATAGGCGTCGACCGTGGTCTGCAGGATCTGTTTCCCGATCCGTTGGTCCTCGGCATAGTCGACCAGCGAGACCCACAGACGCAGGATGTCGGCGCCGGATTCCTTGATGACGACGGCGGGGTCGGTCGTATTGCCCCGCGACTTGGACATCTTCTCCCCGTTCTCGTCCTGGGTGAAGCCGTGGGTCAGGACGGCGTCATAGGGGGCGCGGCCGCGGGTGCCGGCGCCTTCGAGCAGGTTGGACTGGAACCAGCCGCGGTGCTGGTCCGAGCCTTCGAGGTAGAGGTCGGCCGGCCAGTGCGACGGGCGGTCGCCGGTGTAGCCATGGGCCGGGTCGCGCGCTTCAAGCGTGAAGGCGTGGGTACAGCCGGAGTCGAACCAGACGTCGAGGATGTCCTCGATCTTCTCGTAGCGGGCCGGATCGTGGGCGCCGAGGAAATCGGCGTCGGGACGGGTGAACCAGGCGTCCGCGCCGCCCTCGGCCACGGCCGCGACGATGCGGGCATCGACGGCGGGATCGTGCAGCGGCTGGCCCGTCTGTTTGTCGACGAACATGGCGAGGGGCGTGCCCCAGGCGCGCTGGCGGCTGATTAGCCAGTCCGGACGGCCCTCGACCATGGAGCGGATGCGGTTGCGGCCGGCCTCCGGGTGGAAGTCCGTCTTGTCGATGGCCTCAAGCGCCCGCTCGCGCAGGGTGCCGTCATCGTTCAGCGGGGCATCCATACGGATGAACCACTGCGGGGTGTTGCGGAAGATGATCGGGGCCTTGGAGCGCCAGCTGTGGGGGTAGGAATGCTCCATCCGGCCGCGGGCCAGCAGGGCGCCGGCCTCGATCAGTTTCTCGATCACGGCCGGGTTGGCGGGGCCGAACTTGCCGGTCTTCTTGCCCTCGGTCTCCAGCACCTTGAGGCCGGCGAAGAGGGGGACGTGGTCATAGTAGGCGCCGTCCGGGTCGACGGTATCGGGCACCTCGTGATGGCCGTGGGCCTTCCAGACCTCGAAGTCGTCGGCGCCGTGGCCGGGGGCCGTGTGGACGAAGCCGGTGCCCGCGTCGTCGGTGACGTGGTCGCCGGCCAGCAGGGGCACGGAGAAGCCGTAGCCGGGCGACAGCTCGGCCAGCGGATGGGCGCATTCCAGGCCCGAGGGGTTGAGGTCGTCGACGCGGGTCCAGGAGGCGATCTTCGCGGCCTTGAACACGTCCTCGGCCAGTTTGTCGGCCACGATCAGCCGGTCGCCCGGCTTGGCCCAGGGTTCGAACTCCAGCCCGGTCTCCATGGCCGTGACCTCATAGAGGCCATAGGCGATCTCGGGGCCGTAGCTGATGGCGCGGTTGGCCGGGATGGTCCAGGGCGTTGTGGTCCAGATCACCACGGCGGGCGTGGCGTGGCGGAAGGCCAGCAGGTCGTCGGGATGGTCGTCGGTCGCGCCGGTGACGGGGAATTTGACCCAGACCGTCGGGCTGACGTGGTCGTGGTATTCGATCTCGGCGTCGGCGAGGGCGGTGCGTTCGACCGGCGACCACATCACCGGCTTGGAGCCGCGATAGAGCTGACCGGAGTTCTTGAATTTGTGGAACTCGGCGACGATGGCCGCCTCGGTGGAGAAGTCCATGGTGGCGTAGCGGTGATCCCAGTCGCCGAGGACGCCGAGGCGTTTGAACTGGTCGCGCTGCACGTCGATCCAGCCGGCGGCGTATTCGCGGCAGGCCTGGCGGAACTCGGCCTTGGAGACCTCGTCCTTGCGGCGGCCCTTGGCGCGGTACTGTTCCTCGATCTTCCACTCGATCGGCAGGCCGTG
>DDSO01000037.1 GCA_002343425.1 Brevundimonas sp. UBA2388 | reverse complement strand
CTGATCATGGCCACGCTGCCCTTCGCCCTGACCGGGGGCGTATGGATGCTCTACCTGCTCGGCTTCAATCAGTCGGTCGCGACCGGGGTGGGGTTCATCGCCCTGGCCGGCCTGTCGGCCGAGTTCGGCGTGGTGATGCTGATTTACCTCAAGCACGCGCTCAGGGATCGGGGGCCCCACCCTGATGCCCTGCAGGTCGAGGAAGCGGTCCGGGAAGGCGCTCTGCTCAGGGTTCGGCCCAAGGCGATGACCGTGGCCGTGATCCTGGCGGGCCTGTTCCCGATCCTGATCGGCCACGGCGCCGGCTCGGAGATCATGAGCCGGATCGCCGCGCCCGTTATAGGCGGCATGATCACGGCGCCTTTGCTGTCGATGCTCGTTATCCCCGCGGGCTATCTGCTGCTGAGACGTCGCAGGTTCCGTTCGACCCCCGTCCTTCGAGGAGACACACAATGAAGCGCCGTATGATCCTGCTGACCGGTATCACTGCCGTTCTGGCCGCCTGCGGTCAGCAGGCGGAACCCGAAAGCCCGGCGATCCCGATGGCCCAGCCCGGATCACCGACGGTTGGCGCGGGTGGCGCCTCGACGCCGCCGACCGCCGACGCCACGACCGCAGACGGCGCGGGCGTCATCACAGCCGTGGACCCGACGGCGGCGACGATCACCATCAACCACGAGGCCATCCGTTCGATCGGATGGCCCGCGATGACCATGACGTTCAAGGCTTCGCCGGCTGTGTTGCGGGAGGCCGCCGTTGGTGACCGCATCCAGTTCGACCTGACGGTACGGGACGGAGCCGGAGAGGTGACGGCGATCTACCCCCATTGATCCTCAGAGCGTCATGCGATGAGGACGGTCCATCGATCAGGTTGGAGGATGGCGCCGGGCCGGCCACCGATGCTGTGCCCAGCTCGAATGGCGGAACCGGTTCGGCTCGTCTGCCCCATGCAACGTCCTGCGCCGTGGAGGCGACGGTCTTTCCACCTTGGCCGGTCTGTTGAGTATTGAGCCGACGCAAGACGTAGAAGCCCCGCTCTACCAAGGCCCTCACCAGGTCTTCGGGGTCAGGTGAGTCCTGGACGGAAGGCGGGGTTTGCGTGCCGGTTAGGACGACATTTTTCACGGAGTTTCCGCTCCCGACAAGCGTCGAAGGTCCAACGGGTGCGCCACGATGACATTGATCGAGATCAATGCCGGGCGCCTCGTCGAAGATCAGGCTGGTCGATGTGCGGTATGGAGAGCGTCTTGAGGTTGATCGCGATTGCCGCCGTGTTGATGCAGATGGGATGTACGGCTGGTCCCGAATATCGCGAAGCTGCTGGCACGGCTGAAGCGGCGAAATACTATCCCAAACCGGCTGTGGACCTCGCCTCGGCGGCGCGGGGCCGAGCGCTCGTGCAGAGCCGGTGCGCGGCGTGCCATTCGGTCGGGCCGACCGGCGAAAGCCCGGTGGCGGGCGCGCCCCCGCTGCGTCATCTCGGAACCCGTTATCCCGTGACGGATCTTCAGGAAGCCTTCGCCGAGGGCCTAACCAACGGACATCCTAAGATGCCGGAAATCACCCTGGAGGCCGACCAGATTACGGATCTGATCGCCTATCTTCAGGACGTCCAGAACCATTCGAGACCTTAGCTGGCCGGCAGCCGTTCAGGGGGGCGGCGCGGTGAGGACCCCGCCAGGAGGGCCAGTCCGCGCGTCCTCGCATTGATCCATCTCGCCCTGGCCGATGGTTACCGCGAACGATCATCACTTTGGCGGGGTCGCTTGATGTCTGTGACAAGGGCCTGGTCGAGGCTGAGACTGTGCGGTTGTCCATAGATGGTGATGATCATCGGCTGTCCGGATTCCAGCGAGACGTCGAGTTTCTGATTGGTCTGGTCGATCCTGACCGCGAGGCTTCGGCCTCGCCACTGGAGGCCGAAGCCCAGGCTGAGCCAACTCGCCGGCAAATGGGGGGCGAGGCCGATGCCGTCGCTTCGCAGCGACAGCCCGGCGAACCCAAAGACCGTCATCAGCCACAGGCCGCCCTGCGCCGCGATATGAATACCACCGCCGATCGCCACCTTGGTGTCGGCGAGATCGATCGCCGCCGTCTTGTGGAAATAGTCCAGCGCCATCTCGACATCGCCCAGGCGGGCGGCGACGAGCCCGTGCATGGCGGTGCTCAATGAGCTGCCGTGACCGCAACGAGGCTCGTAGTACCGGAAGTTGGTCGCTCCGGTTTCGCCTGCAAACTCTTCGGGCAACAGGGCCAGCAGGGCGACGACATCGGCCTGTTTGATGACCTGGGACCGCTGGGTTCGCTCGCGGCCGAGCACCACGTCCATCGGAACGGAACGGCCCGAATAGGCCGCCAGGTCCACGTCTTCGAGATCGAAATAGCCCGTGAACTGCTCGAACAGGCCCGTGTCCGGATCCAGGCCGGTCGCCAGCGTCTCGGCGACGCCGGTCCAGTGCCCGAGGTCGGCCTCATCCAGGTCGAGGCGCCGGCAGAGAATGGTCCATTCTGCGGGCCACCGCTCGCCCAGCATGGCCGCGACCTCGAGCGCCCGACGAATGTTCCAGCGCGCCATGACGTTGGTGAAGGCGTTGTCGTCGATGGCCTCGTGATACTCGTCGGGGCCGATGACGCCGCGGATGTGATGCAAGCCGTCCGCCTCGGGCTGGGCCCGACTGGCCCAGAAGCGTCCGGTTTCGAGAAGGATTTCCGCGCCGGCCGCGACCAGGAATTCGTCGTCGCCCGTCGCCTGCCAGTATTGCCAGACGGCATAGGCGACGTCGGCGCTGATGTGTTGCTCCTGGGCGCCGGTGAGGATGTCGATGATCTGCCGGTCCGGACCGACGGCCTGCTCCGGTGTCGCCTCCAGGCCGGTGTCGGTGGACTCCCAGGCGTAAAAGGCGCCTCGCCAGCCCCGGTCAGCCGCCTTCGCTCTCGCGCCGTCCAGGGTATGGAAGCGGTACATCAGCAAGGACCGGGCTGCTTCGGGCCAGGTCAGGATATAGAAGGGCAGCAGGAAGATTTCGGTGTCCCAGAAGACATGCCCGCGATAGTCGGCGCCGGTCAGGCCCCGGGCGCCGATCGAGACACGCGGGTCGTCCGGGTTGGCGGCGCTGTTGAGGTGGTAGACCGCAAACCGAATCGCCTTCTGCGCCGCGGCGTCGCCTTCAACCTCGACGTCGCTGCACGACCAACGATTTGCCCATGCCGTTTCGTGTTGCTCCATCACGCTTCGCCAGCCTGACCGTCGGGCGTCCGAAAGTTCTTTCCGTACAATCGCGCCAGGATCCTGATCGGGACCGTCGCTTCGCGCCACCGTCACGATCCGCTCGAGACAGACGACTTGCCCCGGGCGGGCGCGCCAGGTCCACGACCATTTGAGCGGGGCGAGCGCCGTCGGCGGCAGATCCTGACCGTCGATCCGCAAGGCCACGGCTGCCGCCATGGCGAGACGTTTGCCGGAGTGATGAGTGCGCCACAGGCCGAATTCGATCTCGAGGCGTTCGGAAATGAGGTCGTGATCGCCGCCTTCGAAAGAAGCTTCCAGTGTGATGTCAGTCTCGCCCTGATCGACCTCCAGATGCAGCAACTGCAGGCCGAGCGACCGCCGGCTCAGCGAGACGAAGCGCAGGAGACCCAGTCGGACGCTCACGGCTGTTCCTTCCACCAGGCGACATTCGGCGAGCGCCAGGCCGCGCCGCATGTCGAGCGTCAGTGGGTGTGAGGGCCCTTGTCCGAAGTGGTGGACAAGCGGTCCTCCCGCCAGGCCGATGCGGACGTCCAACCAGTCTGGAGCGAAAACCCTTTCCGGGACCGGCCGGTCCGTGTCCGGCGTATCGAACAGCCCGGCGACATAGGAGTTCGGCGAAACGAGGCGCCGGAACGATCGATTGACGGCGTGGGAGGCCCGGGCCCCGAGAAAACCGTTGCTGACCGTGAAGCGGGTTTCGCGATCGCTCTCGCGGAGCGGATCGCAGCCGTCGTCGTTCAGGACCCATGCGGCATCCGCCGTCGGCTCCAGCGCCTGTTTCATGGTCCTGGGTTCCTTCACGGTGTCCGAGCCTTGAGACGGCCCAGCGCGAGATCGACCACCGCGACGTCGTCCAGGGTTTTGACGACCAGGTCCGATCCCGCCGCCCACAGTTGGTCCGCGTCGCCCAGCCGGGCGACGCCGAGCGCCGCCATGCCGCCGGCGCGGGCCGCCTGAATGCCCGCAGGCGCGTCCTCGGCCACGAAGCACTGCGCCGGCGAAACACCCAGTTCGGCGGCCGCGATCAGGAAAAGCTCCGGATCCGGCTTGCCGTGCTTCAGATCGCGACCGGAAACATTGACGGGGAAGATGTCGAGCAGGCTCTGGCCCGTGCTGAGGATGACCGATCGCATCATGTCGGTGGCGTTTCTGGAGGATGAAGCGACCGCCATCGGCCAGCCGAGAGCCGCGACCGCCTCGACGAAACGCAGGGCGTCCGGGTAGGCTGCGACCGCGCCGGTCTGGATCAGCATCTCCAGCCGGGCCTGTTTTCGTTGGGCGTAGGCGGCCGCGCGACCCTGGGCATCTCGCACGCCCAGGGCCTCAAGGGCGGAACGGGCGCCGTCGAGACGCGGCTTGCCCGCGACATGGGACTGGTACATCGCCGTCGTGAAGCGCTCCCGTTCAGCGAAGCCGTCGAGTGCGTCGCGCCACGCTCGCTCGTGAGGCGATGCGAGCAGGACCCCATCCACGTCGAAGATGCCCGCAGTCAGCATTCGCTGCGATCCGCCCACGATGCGGCTTTTGCGGTCATTCGTGTAGGGCTTCCGCTTCATCCGCCATCCACCCAGAGTGACATGCGCCGGCGCGCCGAACCTTGATCCGGATCAAGGCGCCGGCCGTGCATCGCCTGTTCTGTGATCTGCCAAGCGAGAGTTCCTTATGATCAAACCAATACGGGTCGCCGTGAACGGATATGGCGTCATCGGCAAACGCGTCGCCGATGCGGTCAAGGCTCAGAAGGACATGACCCTGATCGGCGTGGCGGACGTCGCGACGGACTGGCGCACCCGGGTCCTTCAGACCAAGGGCGTGCCGCTCTTTGCCGCCACGCCCAAGGCATTTGACGAACTCCGGGCCGCAGGACGCCAAACGGTCGGTCAGCTGGACGATCTGTTGGGCGAGGTCGATGTCATCATTGACTGCACGCCCAAGCACGTGGCGGCGGACAACGTTCCCCTCTACCGCGCCCGGGGCCTGAAGTTCATCCTTCAGGGGGGAGAGAAGCACGCCGTCACGGGACACTCTTTCGTCGCGGAGGCCAATTTCGAGACGGCGGTCGGTCGTCAGGCGACCCGGGTCGTATCGTGCAACACCACCGCGACGGTGCGCACGCTGAGCGCTCTGAAGCGCGCCGGTCTGCTTCAACGGGCCCGGGGCACCCTGCTTCGACGCGCGACCGATCCGTGGGAAAGCCACCAGGGCGGCATCATGAACACCCTCGTTCCGGAGCCTGAAATCCCCAGTCACCAGGGTCCCGACGCCCAAACCGTCGATCCTGATCTGGATGTGGTGACGATGGCGGTCAAGGTGCCGGAGACGATCGCCCACCTGCACTATTGGTCGATCCAGATGACCCGACCGGCGGACAAGGAGGAGGTGCTCGACGCCTTCCGATCCTCGTCACGCATCCTGCTGATGAAGGACGCGTACGGTCTGGACGCCCTCAACGCCGTCAAGGAGCTGACGGCGGATCGGGGCCGATCCCGCGGCGATCTCTATGAGGTGGCGCTTTGGGCCGACATGCTCACGGTGCAGGGCGATGAACTCTTCTACGCCTATATGGTCGACAATCAGGCGATCGTCGTGCCGGAAACGATCGACGCCATAAGGGCGCTCGGCGGAGGCGAGACATCGGGCCGCCGGTCGATCGCCGCGACGGATCTGGCCATGGGAATCGACAACGACCTGTTCGCCGGGAGCCGGGTCTGGACGTCGGATTCGCCGCCGCCCGAGGCAGATTTGTAACGATATCCGGGTCGTCGCCGTCAGGGAGGGGGAAGATAATCGAGCGGGGTGTCCTTCGGACGTCCCGTCACCAGTCAGAAAGCAGCCATGACCACCCGCACACTCGACGTCGGCAATCTGTTTTCCGTCCTCGGAGCGCGCGGGATAGGGCGACAGCTGCGCCGCATCGACGGTGTCGGCCGCGTGTCGGTGAACCCGGTTTCCGGCTCCACGACGGTCGCCTATGACGCGGCCAGGACCAGCCTGTCTGATATCAGGGCCGCGATCGAGGCCTGCGGCTTTCCCTGCGCCGGCGTGGCCCTGCCCAAACATGTTTGCCTGGACCACCCGGCGCCGGCCGAAAGCGCCCCGGAGCCGGTCGGACTCGCGGCGGCCGAGGCGCATCGAGGGCATGCCGGGAGCGCAGCCGCCGGGGCGAAGCCGTCTCGCGGGGAGGCGGCGGCGTGAAACCCCGCGCTCAAGCAAACCTCTCTCTCGCGGCGATGGCCGTGTTGATGGCGTCAGCCTTCACGGTGTCGATGGGCTTCGGAGTCGTCCTGCCCCTGCTGCCCTTCCTGATTGAACGGCTGCTTGGCGGGGGGGCTGAGGCAGGACAGATCTCCCGGGCGACAGGCTTGCTGACCGGCCTGTACATGCTGTCGCTGTTTCTCTTTGCGCCCATGTGGGGACGCCTGTCCGACAGGTATGGGCGCCGTGTCGTCCTGCTGATCGGCCTGATCGGCTTCGGCGCCACCATGCTGGTCTTCGCCTTCGTAGAGAGCCTCGTCGCCGTCTACGCGGAGCGTGTCCTGAGCGGCCTGTTTGCCGCTGCGGTCACGCCGGTGGCGCTGGCCGCCGTCGGAGATCTGGCGGCGACCGAAGAGGCGCGGGCGCGCCGCCTGACCTTCGTCAGCCTGGCGGGGATTTCGGGATTTCTACTGGGACCCATGCTGGGTGTCTTCATCGCTCGCGCCGGCGCCGACATGGTCGCGACCGCCGATCCGATGGCGTCGTTGACGTTTCCGCTGGCCGCGACGGCCGTTCTGGCGTTTGCCATCGCCGGCGCCGCCGTCGTCGCCCTGCCGCGAACCCGGCGCCAGGGTTGGCTCGCCAGTCCGGATCCCACCGTATCGCCGACAAGCCGATGGCTGATCCCCAATCTCCTGATCCTGGGGTTCATCGTCGCCGCCGGGGTCGGTGTATTCGAGGTCGGGCTGGCGCTGCGCGGGAAACAGGAACTGGGCATGACCCCCACCCAGATCGCCCTGATGTTCACGGAGTGCAGCCTGGTCATGCTCGTGGTGCAGGCCCTGGTGTTTTCGCCCTGGGTCAAACCCTCGACGACCCGCTGGCTGATCGCGCCGGCGCTGGCTGTCCTGGGGATCGGGCTGTTTCTGCTGCCGCGCGCCACCGATTTCAACCTGATGCTTGCGGTGATCGGCGCAGTGGCGGCCAGCGCCGGCATCCTGGCGCCGATCCTGACCTACTGGACCTCCAGCAAGGCCGGCCAGGCGCAGGGTGCGCAACTCGGAAAGCAGACGGCCGCTGCAAGCCTGGGGGCAGCCGTGGGTTCGGCGGCGGGAGGGCTGTTGTACGATCTCGCCTGGTTGCCCGATGCGTCATTCCTCGTCATGGCCGCGGTGACCGGTTTGGGCGTGGTGCTCAGCCTCGTTTTGCCCCGGATGCTGGGCCAGCGCGCCGACCCCGCTGATAGTCCAGGCGCGCCTCGCGTGGCGAACTGAACCAACGGCGCCGGTGTTCGTTGAAATGACAGTCGCCGCGGTCCGGACGCCATGTCCGGTGGCGGGCGGCTCGATCCCAAGGATCCACCGCCATGTTCAACGTCACAGAACGCTCGGTCAGGCGAACCGCCATCGCCTTGTCGACCCTTTCGCTGCTCGGCGCCGCCGGGTGCGCCGCCACCGCCTCAGACTCCGGCATGGCGATGCCGGATCCCCCGATGGCCGGCATGAGCATGCCCCGTTCGGCCTCGAGCAGCGGCATGATGGGGCAGGGTCACGCGATGCCGCCGGGGATGAACATGCCCCGGACCGCCTTCTCCGAGGCCGAGATGGGCATGCACCGCGCCATGATGATGGCGACCGACGTGAACACACAGCGCACGTGGGCCCGGAAGATGATCGCCCACCACCGGGGGGCCATCGCGATGTCGCAGGCTCTGCTGGGAAGTGATGCGACCGATGCTGAAGCGCGCCGCATGGCTCAGGCGGTCATTGACGCGCAGACACGGGAAATCGCGGAACTCGAATCCTGGCTTGAGCGCCATCCGGGGTGAACTCTTGAGGGCGGTGCGGCGGTGTCCCGACACCCTCTGCCTTCGCGGTCCGACGCCCCTTGCAATCTGGAGGATTTGAGTTGGACCTTGAACAGAGGGAGTTGATCCTCTCCATTCTCAGCCGGGCAGACACCCTGACCGTGGCGACGGTCCGTGAAGACGGCTGGCCGCAGGCGACGGTCGTGAGTTTCGTGAACGACGACCTCGACCTCTATTTCGGGACGACTTTTCACTCGCAGAAGCTGGAGAACATCGCCCGGGACTCCCGGGTGTCCGCGACCGTCACCCCCGAGCATGAGACGTCGAAACCCATCCAGGCGATCTCGCTCGCGGCGGTGGCGCAGCGGGTTACGGACCCCGGGGAGCTGTTGAACGTGGCTGGACTGGTTCTGAAGAAGTTTCCCCGACCGGGGCCTCCCGCGCCGGCTGGGGTGTTGGAGGGTGTGGCGGTCGTTCGCCTGCGCCCCACCATCGTCTCGCTTCTGGACTACAGCCGATCCTTTGGTCAGACGGATCTGATCGAGCTGGGTGACCGTCAAGCCTCGCCCGATCACCGGGACGAACGGCTTCCGTGACCGGGATGACGTTGCGCACGCTCGCGACGGGTGCGCTCGCCCTGGGTGGAATGATCCTCATCGGCATGGGACTCTGGTTCGTCTTCCTGCGACCGGCGCTGCTGCCTGAAGACGCCAGATACATGGGGTCCACCGTGGCGCAGATCCAGGACATCCTGCCCCGGCTGGCCCCGTGGCTCCGGCGCGTCTTCGGCGTGCTGGGGGGCTATATGCTCGCCACCGGTCTGCTGACCGTCCATGTCGCGATGACGACTTTCCGGTCCGCCCGGCCCGGGGCGACGATGGTCGCGGCCGTCTCGGGGCTGGTATCGATCGGCGGCATGGCCGTCACCAACTTCGCCATCGACTCCGATTTCAAATGGCTGCTGTTGGCCTTCACCCTGCCGTGGGTGGTGGCCCTTGCGCTGTCCCGGGCCGACGCGAGGCGCATGGACCCAGGCGCATGAGCTGTCGCGGCGCGCCGGGCGTGGGCGATGAAAACCGGGATGTCAGGACCGGGGTCGGTCACTCAGGCGGCAGGCACCGGTCCTGGAGCCGGTGATCCTGTCGGCCGTCTATCCGCCAGATGTAAGCGTTCCGGGGGGCGGGCGTCATATCTCCGGAGCGGGCACGGCGCCCGTCTGTTCGTGGCAAGGCGCTATCGTGTCGATCACCTGGGCTGAAACGTGGAAACCCGGCTATGGGCCGCTGGTCCGGCAAGCCGACACCGTCGCGCGGATCGAGGACATGGCGCAGCGTCTCGTGCGCCGAGGCGTCTGGCCGGACGAGGAGTCGGTCTACCGTGTGGTGGCCGCCGCCGATCGGCTGGCGAGCGCCGGCATGTGGCTGGTGGCGCACATGACCTATGCACGCCGGGTGGATCTGTCCGGAGCGCCCTTGCCGGCGGAAGCCTTCAAGGACTTGCCGGAGGGCCATACCGGCGGCTCGCTGAACATGGTCCCGGCCTTCGTCGGCTATCTGCTGGCGAACGCCCTGTCCGGCGTCACGCGGTCTTGGATCATGGGCCAGGGGCACTGCGTGGCTGCGATCGAGGCGGTCAATGCGCTGACCGGCGATGTCTCAGGCCGCCAAAAGGGTCGGTACAGCCGCTCGGACGCCGGCCTGTCCCAGCTCGTTTCGGACTTCTACAGCTACGCCATTGGCGCCGACGGCCGGCCCGCCGCGCCGCTCGGCAGCCATGCCGGGCCGGACACGGCCGGAGCCGTCTCGGAGGGCGGCTATCTCGGGTTCGCCGAGCTCGAATATGTCCATATGCCGCTGGCCGGCGAAAGTCTGGTCGCCTTCCTCAGCGACGGAGCCTTCGAAGAGCAGCGCGGCTCCGACTGGTCCCCGCGCTGGTGGCGGGCGGAAGACAGCGGCCTGGTGACGCCCCTCATGATTCTCAACGGGCGGCGCATAGAGGAACGCACGGAGATCGCCCAGGACGGCGGCGCGGGCTGGCTCGAACGACACCTGCGTCTGAACGGTTTTGACCCGATCCAGATCGACGGTCACGATCCAGCCGCCGTGGCGTGGGCCATTCTCGACTCCGAGGAGCGATTGAAGCGCTTCACAGCGGATCCCGACCGGGCCTATCCGGCGCCATTGCCCTATGTGATCGCGCGGGCGGTCAAGGGGTTCGGCTTTCCAGGCGCCGGGACGAACCGCGCCCACAACCTGCCACTGGAGGGCGATCCCCGAACGGACGAACGCGCGCGGGCGGCGTTCAACGCCGCGGCGGCGGCGCTGTTCGTGCAGGGAAGCGAGCTCGACGCCGCCCTGGGGGTTCTCACGACCCATGACCTGCAGCGCCGGCCCTTGGAAAGCCGCCATCCGGCCGCGCGGCGCGCGCCGCCGCCGCCCGTGCGGCCCATTCCGGACTGGTCGGACAGGGCGAGGTCCCCGATGGAGGCCATCGATGCCTGGTTCGTGGAATTCGTCGACGCCAACCCGGGCCTGCGCGTCCGCCTCGGCAACCCCGACGAGCTTCGCAGCAACGGCATGGGACGGACGCTCGACCGGCTTGGCCACCGGGTGAACCGGCCGGAACCCGGCGTTCCCGAGGCGATCGACGGGGCGGTGATCACCGCCCTCAATGAAGAAGCGGTGGCCGGCGCCGCGCTGGGCAACAAGGGCGGGCTCAATCTCATCGTCAGCTACGAAGCGTTTGCGGTGAAGATGCTGGGTCTCCTGCGCCAGGAGGTGATTTTCGCGCGCCATCAACGCGAGAGCGGCCAGGTCCCCGGATGGCTCGCCGTCCCGTTGCTGGCCACATCCCACACCTGGGAGAACGGCAAGAACGAACAGTCGCACCAGGATCCCACGCTCGCCGAGGCCCTGCTCGGGGAGATGTCCGATACCGCCCGGGTGCTGTTCCCGGTGGACGCCAACAGCGCCGTCGCCGCGCTCCGCGGGGTCTACGGCCGGCGCGGCGAGGTCGCCTGCCTGATCACGCCCAAACGGACGCTGCCGCAGGTGCTCGACGGGGCCGCGGCCCAGGATCTTTGGGAGCGGGGCGCGGCGCTCATCGCCGGGGACCTGGACAGGGCCGAGATCCAGATCGTTGCGGTCGGCGCCTATCAGGCGCGGGAGGCGCTGGCGGCGGCTGCGCGACTCACGCACCGCGGCCGCCACGCCTGTGTCACGGCTCTGCTCGAACCGGGACGATTCCGGGCCCCGAGGGACGAGATCGAGGCGGCGCACGTGGTCTCGGCCGAGGCGCTGGAAGCGCTCTTTCCCCGACGCCTGCCCCGTCTGATCCTCACCCACACCCGCCCGGAGCCGATGCTCGGACTGCTGCGCCGCCTCGACGGAGGGCCCGAGCGCACCCGGGCGCTCGGCTACCTCAGCCGTGGCGGGACGCTCGACACCCCCGGCATGCTGTTCGCCAACCGGTGCACCTGGGCTCACGCCGCGGTCGCCTGTGCGGACCTCCTCGGCGCCGACGCGGCCGACGTCCTGACCCCCGGGGAGCTGGCCGCTGTCCGCGGCGAAGCACACCCCCGCATCCTGCAAATCTCACCCCCGGAAGGATCTCCATCGTGATCAGTCTCACCAGCCTCGGCGGCGCCGGCACCGTCACCGGATCAAAACACCTCCTGGAGGCCGATGGCCGCCGCATCCTGATCGACTGCGGCCTTTTCCAGGGCCTCAAGACCCTGCGCGAACAGAACTGGGCCCCCCTCCAGATCGAGCCCTCCAGCATCGACGCGGTGGTCCTGACCCACGCCCACCTGGACCACTCCGGCTACCTGCCGAAACTGGTGAAGGACGGTTTTCGCGGACCCATCCTGGCCAGCGCCGCGACGCGGGATGTCGCGGAGATCATCCTGCGCGACAGCGGCCATATCCAGGAGAAGGACGCCGAACAGGCCAACCGCTACGGCTACGGCAAGCACAAGCCGGCCTTGCCGCTCTATGGCGTGCACGACGCCGAACGCGCGGTGGAGCGATTTGCCCCGACCCCGTTCCACACGTCGGTCCAGCTGCCGGGCGGAGCCAGTCTGACCCTTCGCCGTGCCGGGCATATCCTCGGCGCGGCCACCGCCGAGGTGAACTGGAACGGGACGAAGATCCTGTTTTCCGGTGATCTCGGCCGCTACGGCGACGCCACCATGGTCGATCCCGAGCCGGTGGCGGAGGCCGACTATGTGGTCGTGGAATCGACCTATGGCGACCGACTCCATGACCCCCAGGACCCCACGGAAGCCCTCGGCGAGGTCATCGAACGCACCACCGCGCGCGGCGGGACCGTGGTCATTCCCACCTTCGCCGTCGGCCGGGCCCAGTCGCTGCTGTACCACATCTGGCGGCTGAAGCAGGCGGGGCGGATCGGCCTGACGCCGATCTATATGGACAGCCCCATGGCGATTAACGCCACCGACCTCCTGTGCGCGCACCTGGAGGACCACCGCATGCCGGCCGACGTGTGCGACGCCGCCTGCGCCGTCGCCACCTATGTGCGCGACGTGGAGGCGTCCAAGAAGCTCACCGCAAGCCCCATGCCCAAGGTGATCCTGTCGGCGAGTGGCATGGCCACCGGCGGGCGGGTGCTCCATCACATCAAGGCCTTCGGCCCGGATCGGCGCAACACCATCCTGTTTTCAGGCTTCCAGGCGGCGGGAACCCGCGGGCGTTCGATGGTCGAGGGCGCCAAGGAGGTGAAGATCCACGGTCAGTGGGTTCAGGTCAAAGCGGAGGTGGCCAACCTGCCGATGCTCTCGGCCCACGCCGACTACGAGGAAATCCTGCGCTGGCTTTCCGGCCTCAGGCGACCGCCGCGCAAGACCTTCATCGTCCACGGCGAGCCCCATGCGGCGGACGCCCTGCGGGTCCGGATTCAGGACCGGCTCGGATGGGACTGCGTCATCCCGCAGATGATGGAGCGGCACGAACTGTGAGCGAAGTGGTCAAGACTGCACCCCATGCGGCGGCGCCCCTCAAAGCGCGCCGCTTCGGCCTGTACGCCCAGCACGAATCCATCGTGCTGATGCGGCGCGACTGCCACGTATGCCGCTCCGAAGGCCTGTCGTCCCGCGCCCAGGTGGTGCTTTCGGCCGCCGGCCGGGAGGTCTACGCCACCCTGTACCAGATGGACGGCGACGTTCTCGGCCTCGACGAGGCGGCGCTCTCGGAAGAGGCCTGGCGGCAGTTGGCGGTGGCGCCGGGCGATCCCGTCGTCGTGCGACACGCTCCGGCCATCGACTCCATGTCCAGCGTTCGCCGCCGGATCTATGGAGCGCGGCTGGATGAGGCCGCGATCCGGGGTGTCGTCCAGGACGTGGCCGCCGGGCGATACACGCCGATCCATCTCGCGGCCTTTCTGACCGCGACATCGGTGCTGCCGATGGACGACGCCGAGACGGTGGCGCTGACCCGGGCCATGGTGGACGTCGGCGACCGCCTGAGCTGGCCGTCGGATATCGTCATGGACAAACACTGCATCGGCGGACTTCCCGGCAACCGCACGACGCCGATCGTCGTCGCCATCCTCGCCGCCTGCGGCCTGGTCACGCCCAAGACCTCCTCGCGGGCCATCACTTCACCGGCCGGCACGGCCGACACCATGGAGACCCTGGCGCCGGTCGATCTCGACCTGCCCGCCATGCGCCGCGTGGTGGAAGCCGAGAACGGCTGCGTCGTCTGGGGCGGGGCTGTGAAGCTCAGCCCGGTCGACGACATCTTTATCCGCGTGGAGCGGGTCCTCGACGTCGACACCGAAGGCCAGCTGATCGCCTCGGTCCTGTCCAAGAAGATCGCGGCGGGTTCCACCCATGTGGTGCTGGACATTCCCGTCGGCGCCACCGCCAAGGTGCGGACGAGAGAGGCGGCCGCGAAGTTGGCGCAACGGCTCGTCGAGATCGCGGCCCGGTTCGACCTGAAGGCCCTCTGCGTTCAGACCGACGGGGAGCAGCCGGTCGGCGTCGGCATCGGCCCGACGCTGGAAGCGCTTGATGTCCTGGCGGTGCTGCAGAACCGGCCCGAAGCGCCGCAGGACCTGCGCCAGCGCGCCTGCCTGCTGGCGGGCGCCGCGCTCGAACTCGCCGGCGTGGCGAAAGCGGGTCTGGGCGCCGAAGCGGCCGAGGCTGTTCTCGCTGATGGTCGCGCCTGGGCGCGATTTGAGCGGATCTGCGAGGCGCAAGGGGGCATGCGCACACCGCCCGTCGCGGCCCAGCGGGCGCCCATCCATGCGACCCGGTCCGGCCGCGTCATCCTCATCAACAACCGCCAGGTCGCTACGCTGGCCAAGCTGGCTGGCGCGCCTGAACGCAAGGCCGCCGGCGTCCAGATGCAGGTGCGCCTTGGCACGGAAGTCTCAGCGGGCCAGCCATTGCTGACGGTGCACGCCGAGACAGCGGGCGAACTCGCCTATGCGCTCGACTATGCGGCGTCGCATGGCGATATGATCGAGATCGAGGCCTGACCCGCCGTACCGACGGCTTGCCTCCACCGCGCCGCGAGGGCGCAGGGCTCCGGGCAGGCGCCGCAACGCGCCTGCATGCGTTCACGCAGCGCCGCGCGGGCGCGGTGGACCCGAACACCGATGTTGTTGGTGGTCAGCTGCATCTCACCGGCGATCACCTTCAGAGGCGTCTCCTGGAGTTCGGCGCGCCGCACGAGCTGGGCGGCCTCGGGCCTGAGCTCGTCCAGTGCTCCGGCCAGGCACTGCAGCGCCCGGTTCAGATCCTCGGACGCGTCATCCCCAATGGTACGAGGGAGCTCCGAGAGTATGGCCTCGTTCAGTCGGGTGCGGCTCGCATTGCGCCTGTAGCGGTCGAACAGGGCATTGCGCAGCGCGATGCCAAGCCATGCGTCAATCTTGCCGGGGTTGGTCAGGTGTCTTGCACCCTGGGTGGCCTTAAGGGCGAACTCCTGCAGAACGTCCTCGGCGTCTTCCTCCGACCGGAGGCGTCGCCTGAGGAAACGCAAATGGCCGGCCCGGCCCTTTCGAAGCCCGAGTTCCACCAGCTGTTGAATGTCCTCGGGACGGGCCGACGCCGGGACAAGCCCAAGCGGAGCGCGCGCTGTCCCGGGCGCGGTCGATATGGAGGCGTAATTCAGGCTCATCTGACAAATCCCGTCCTTCAACTTGAAAGCAGGATCGGTTCGGAAATGTCGGCCGGGATTGCGATAGATCAAACGGTCAGATCAAGAATATTTGCAGCCGATATTCCGAGGGATTGTCCTTTGCGGCGCGTATTGGCGCTGTGAGCGAGGTAAGGCCGTTCGGCGAAAGCTGAAACGAATCTTGCGGTCGTGTGGTGAGCGCCCTTCGGATGCCGCTGGCGCCAATCGCCGATCTGTGGTGGGCGCAGGGCTCCTTGGGGTCGGGACCCGAACGGAATATCAGAGGCGGGAAGGCGTCGGGGCCGCCCGGGAGCGCAGCCGCGGAATGAAGGCGGGCGTGGCCAGCCTGTAGGTTGCGTAGTCCAGGCCGAAGCGGGCTTCGGTCTCGCGCTCCTCGCTCCGGGCCAGCCGCCAGTACATGAAGACCAGGACCGGGAACATGGCCAGGGTGAGGACCGTCGGCCACTGCAACAGGAAGCCGAACATCACCAGGACGAAGCCGACGTATTGCGGATGGCGGATGGACCGATAGGGGCCGCTGGCGGCCAATACGCCTTCCTGCTGAGCGCGATAGAGCACCGGCCAGGCCGCGGAGATCAGCCAGAAGCCGCCGCCGATGAAGGCGAAGCTGAGGATGTGAAAGGGTCCGAAATGGGGGTTCGCCCTCCAGCCGAACATCGTCTCCAGAAGGTGGCCGGCGTCGTGCGACCACCAATCGACGCCCGGGAAGCGCGTTTGCAGCCAGCCGGCCAGGAAATAGAGGGTGAGCGGAAAGCCGTACATCTCGGTGAAGAGCGCCACCAGGAAGGCGCTGAAGGCGCCGAACGAGCGCCAGTCCCGGCCCGTCCTCGGCTTGAAGAAGGTGAAGGCGAAAAAAATGAAGAGGACCGAGTTCAGGATGACCAGGGACCAGAGGCCGTAGGCTTGCGGTTCGGGCATGGGAACCTCGTTCAGGATTGGTGCGGATGGGAGGAACCGGCGGCCGAAGGGCCCGGCGGTCCCTGACGATGCCCGCGCCCATGACCGCCGTGCATGGTCATGTGCAGCAGCGGGCAGAGCAGGATCAGGAGGAACGGCAGCCAGCCGAGGAGATGAACACGGTGCTCCCCGATGAGCAGATAGGCCAACCCTGCGCCGAAGGCTGCGAAGGTGAGGAGATTCAGGATGCGTCCTGGTCGGTTCGAAGCCATGGGGCTGAATCCTTTCGGGAGAGACTGGACATCGCTGCCTGTCT
Source organism: Brevundimonas sp. UBA2388 (assembly GCA_002343425.1). GTDB lineage: Bacteria > Pseudomonadota > Alphaproteobacteria > Caulobacterales > Caulobacteraceae > Brevundimonas. The sequence continues at coordinate 14,931 of DDSO01000037.1, read as the reverse complement.
GACGCCGCCGGCGGCAAAGCATTACGCCGCGCCCGGCTCGCGGGTGAGGGCGGTGTGAGGTGGCCGGCGCGGTCGGGTCCGTAAGGGGGGAGGACTGGCTGCGTCAGGACGTGATCAGCACGCCCGGCGTGCGCCAGTCCGGGGTCACCGCCAGGATGCCGCCTGTCCTCGCCCTCAACATCGGCTCCTCCACGGTCAAGTTCGGCGTGTTCGAAGCCGCCCGGGGAGACCTTGCTCCGGTGTTGAGGGGCCGGATCGAGTCCCACGGCTCGGGCCGACGGCTCGTGAGCCTGGACACCACCGGCGGCGTCCTGTCCGAAACGCCCTGGCCCGCCGGGGGCGACGACGCCACGTCAGATCTCTTGCGTTGGGTGGAGGCGCGACTGGCCGGGCCCGTGGCCGCGGTCGGACATCGCGTGGTCCACGGCGGCCCCGACTTCAGCCAGGCGGTCGCCGCCTCCGAAGCCGTTCTCGAGAGCCTTGAGGCCCTTGCCCCGCTTGCGCCCCTGCACCAGCAGCAAGGACTTGCGGGGGTCCGGGCGCTCCGCAAGGCGTGTCCCGATCTGCCTCAGGTCCTGACGTTCGATACCGCCTTCCATGGCGGTCACGAACCCGTGGCGGACCGGCTGGGTCTGCCCCGGCTCTGGGAAGCCAGAGGGCTTCGCCGCTACGGCTTCCACGGTCTCTCCTACGAGTCTGTGGCCGGACAGCTTGCGGTGCTCGATCCGTCGATGGCTGAGGGACGCGTGGTTGCGGCCCATCTGGGCTCGGGCGCGAGCCTTTGCGCGCTGAGGAACGGCCGGAGCATCGACACCACCATGGGCGCCACGCCGCTCGACGGCCTGGTCATGGGCACGCGCTGTGGGAGCCTGGACCCTGGGGTGGTGCTCTATCTGCAGCAAGCCGGGGGCCTCGACGCCGCCGGATTGGTCGATCTGCTCTATCGGCGATCCGGCCTGCTGGGCGTCTCGGGTCTCAGTGGCGACATGCGGGTTTTGCTGGAAAGCGACAGCCCGGCCGCGCGGGAGGCGGTCGATCTGTTCGTCTATCGGGCGGCGCGCGAGGTCGCGGCCCTGGCAGGGAGCCTGGAGGGTCTCGACGGTCTGGTCTTCACCGCGGGCATCGGCGAGAATTCGCCGCGGATCCGCGCGGAGACCTGCGCACGGCTCGCCTGGTTGGGGGTCGAACTCGACCCGGCCGCCAATCGTCGCGGTTCTGGACGCCTGAGCCCGGTCGGCGCTCCCGTCACCGTCCGGATGATCCGCACGGACGAAGAACGCGTGATCGCCCGCCACACGTCGCGGCTGCTCGGCCTTGACCGGTGACCCGGCGCGGTTCACGCCGGTTCGCCACCACAAGGAGGCCCGTTCATTGATGTCCGACCTGTCGCCTTCGGCCGGCTCCGTACGCGCAGACCAGCTGAACGGCGGCTGCTTCTGCGTGGGGGTGGATCAGACGGCCCTCGCGGCCGCGCTTGATCGTGAGACGGGGATCCCCGGATTTGCCGCGGACCTGGCGCAAACCCACCCCTGGCTGTTCGCGCGGTCCCCCGTCTTCCTGCCCGCGGAGACGCTCGACCGGATGATGGCCGTGGTCGCGGCCGCGGAAACGGCTGTAATGCTACCCGGCTATCGCGAAGCGGCGGCTGCATGGACGCCCCCGCTCGCACGTCGGGATCCCGGTCCCCGTGGCGTCTTCATGGGGTATGACTTCCACGTCACGCCGTCCGGCCCCAAGCTCATCGAGATCAACACCAACGCCGGAGGCGCCTTCCTGAACGCGGTTCTCGCCCGCTCGCAGCAGATCTGTTGCGCCGGCGTCGTCGCCGGTGTCGAAACGCCCGGACCCGCTGCGTTCCAGCAGCAGGTCGGCGAGATGTTCCGTAAAGAGTGGCGACTGCAAAACGGGAAAGGGACGCCCGCAACGGTGGCCATCCTCGATGATGATCCGAGGGCGCAGCCGCTGTACCCGGAGTTCAGGCTCGCCCAGGCCCAGCTTCGGGCGGCCGGCCTTGAAGCCCTGGTCGCGGACCCTCGCGATCTGACGATCGTAGGTGATGCGCTGATGCTCGGCGGCGTCCGGGTGGACATCGTCTACAATCGTCTCGTCGATTTTCTGCTGGAGCAGCCGACCCACGGGGTCCTGAGGCAGGCCTACGAGCGAGGCCTGGTGGCGGTCACGCCCAACCCGCACATCTATAGCCGCCTCGCGGACAAGCAGAACCTCACCCTGCTGTCCGACCCCGACAGCCTCCGCAGCTGGGGACTGGCGGCGGAGCCGGCCGCGGTTCTTGCGGCGGCCGTTCCCCGCACCATCCTCGTACGGCCGGAAAACGCCGCCGAGCTTTGGGCGGACCGGCGCAACTGGTTCTTCAAGCCGGCCCGGGGCCACGCCAGCAAGGCGGCCTACCGCGGCGACAAACTCACCCGGCGGGTCTGGGAAGAAATCAGGAACGCCACCTACGTCGCCCAGACCTATGCCGCTCCGGGAGAACGACGCATCCCGCCCGCCGCCGAACCGGTCAGTCTGAAGGTCGATGTGCGCCTCTACACCTACGGGGGGAGGATGCTGCTCGCGGCCGCCCGGCTCTACCAGGGGCAGACCACCAACATGCGCACGCCCGGCGGGGGTTTCGCGCCGGTCCTCGTCCTGCCGGCAGCCGTGGCCGACATTGATGAGTGCCCCGGCGCCGTCACACCGTCACCCGGCGCGGCCTGTCACGACCGTTCATAGGCGAAGACGGCCCTGACCGGATCATCACGCCGACCAGGGCGCGCCACGTGAAAGGTCAGCAGGTAGCGCCCGGGTCGCCGAAGCGAGACATAGCCGCCGTAGGTGGCCAAACCGTCCAGGGGCATGAGTTCCAGCGGCCCGGCTCCGGGGCCGGGGTTATGTGGCCCGCTGATGCTCAGGGACACCTCGGCGTCATCGATGCGCCGGTTTGTTGCGGCGTCGAACACAGCGAGCGTGACGTGATCGGTCCCCGAAGGCGGCCCGTCGTGCATCCCGGACTCGGGGTGGGACCGGGGGTGGGCGGCCACGGTGGCGCTATCGACCACGCCGTACTCAAGTCGCAGCCCGTCAACGGTCTGGGATTGACCGTCAAAGGTCTGCGACTGGCCGTCCACGGTCTGCGAGGGGTCATGGGAGGGCTCGGCCTGGCAGGACGCCAGCGACAGCGCCCCAAAGACGCCCAGCAGGAACGGGCGCGCCCTGTGGCGCAAGGAGTGGACGACAGACATCTTCCGGCCTTTTCGCGGTGATCGGAACTGAACGCTCATCGATCAATGACGCGCGCCCGCGCGCCGACATTACAGGACTTCCGTCCCCACACGGCCGGACGACCGCTTCGAACCCGCCTCTCCGGCGCAGGATGAGCCGGATTGCGGCTTCTGCTGGCCGAATGGATCACCGCCCAGTCCACCACCCGTTGATCATCGGGTTCGGCGGCGTGCTGCAGCACATTTGTTTCACTAAGGCGCGTCAACCGGCGTTATTCGCCGAGCACCCGTCCCGCCAGATTGTAGCAGTGGGCTATCAGCACGCCGAAAATTCCGCCCACGATGAAGGCGCACAGGCTGCCGATCCCCAGCGCCGCGACAGAACCCATGGATTGGTCCGTGAGTTGCGTTGTGAACAGGCCGATGAAGGCGTCGGCGCCGGGCAGGCCCAGGGCGGCCCATATCCACCCGAGAACAAACAGCCAGAGCGTCGCGAATGCGCCCGTGCTCGCGACGCGAAGGACATGCAGGCGGGTGCGTCGCGGAAGGACTTTGGCTTCAGTCATGGCGATCCTCCTTGAGGTTGGTCGGGTCGTCGACAATCGTCGGCCCGTGCTGGCCATGACGCGCGGCGAGCCTGGAGTTTACGGGGCCGCCACCCGGCATCGACGAGGGTGAGGGTGAACGGTCGTGACACGGGCGCCATGACGACGCCAGTCAGTGGTTTTCCACTCGTGCTTCTCTTATCGGGTCTGCAACGGGCCCGTGACCCGCGCGGTAAGCGTCCCCCGATCCTGGGAGTCCCGAAAGCCCCATGGCCCTCCGTATCTAACCCCGACCCCAGCGCCGGTTCAGCCAGTTGTAGACGGGGCAAAAAACCAATCCGGCGTAGGCCCCGTAGAGAAAGCTCTCGGCAAGGCCCAACAGGAATCCGGGCCATGTCAGCCACTGGAAGGCGGGCAACAGCTGCTCCAGCAGAGCCTGCGCATGCAAATTCTCGGGCGCGATCAAACCGTAGACCACGCACAGGAGGAACGTCACGGACGCCCATATGCCGAGGGCCCAGCTCACAATTCTAGTGTCCATCATTCGGCGTTTCCTTCGATGGTTTTGCAACTTGGCCGGGCCCGGGCCCGGGCCCGATCCCGCTCAGTGGACATGGGGCGGTTTTCGGTCGTCCTCTCGCGAAACGCCGCCATCGCTGTCCTCCTCGGCTCGGCGCGACCCACGACCGCCGTGCCCGCCGTGCCCGCCATGACCGCCATGCCCCACAAGGTGCAGCCCTATGAAGGCTGCCCCGAACAGGAGCCAGGGCCAGTTGTCCACCACCCAATTCATCGGTCTTTCCTGGATCTTTCGGTGGAGCGTTCGGTCCGATCTCCGGCATGGCCGAAGTCTTGTCAGGATCGCTCCGATGAAACCTATGACGCGGCCGATCCAGGCTCCTTACAGAACAGGGGCGGATCACGCCGGGAGCGCTTCCGGCGCCGCCGCTTTTGAAGTCTCGGGGTCAGGTCGGTTCCGCACGGACAGATCGCGTCTCCGGGTGTCTGACCGGACCCGTGTCGTTTGAGATTGATCACCGCCAGCTTTTTGGCTCGGGACTTTATTGGCCGGCGGGATATAGTCCGGCCAACCCGTCCCCGAGACTGTCGAGCGTTTGGGATCAAACACGCATGTGTTTTTCAGCCACGGCCAGTTTCTCAGCAGGCGCCGCGCTGCTGATCATCGGCACGGTGACGGTTCGGCGCGCACGGCGGCGCGCTGAACTGCCCTTTGCTTTGATTCCGGTCTTGTTCGGCATTCAACAGCTGATCGAGGGAGCCATCTGGCTGACGTTTCCCGACAAGGCGCCGCTGTTGAACACAGTTCTGACGGTCGTCTATTCGGTTTTCTCGCACGTGCTTTGGCCGGTCTATGTTCCGATCGCGGTTCTGCTGCTTGAGCCCATACCGTGGCGTCGCCGGGTGTTGCTCGCCATTGCGTTCGTCGGGGCCGCGGTAGGCCTCTACCTGCTGTATTTCATCGTCAACTTGCCGATCGTTTCGAAGGTGCAGGGCGCGCACATCGCCTACGTGTCCCCACACTTCTATGCCGCCGCTGTAATGTTGCTGTACGTCCTCAGCACTTGCGTCAGCATGCTTTTTTCGAGCCACTCCAGGGTCAGGCTGTTTGGTCTCGCGGCCTTCGTGGCCTTCGTCGGGGCCTATGTTTTTTACGCCGTATGGTTGATCTCCGTGTGGTGCTTTTTCGCGGCAGTGCTCAGTGTCATCGTGTTGCTGCACTTCCCTCGGCGACCTCCGACCTCACAGCTTCGCTCGCCCGCTGTTTGACAGGGCGTTGCGGATGCGGGCGCGAAAGGCGTTCAGTCGCTCGCTACGCCTGACTCCCGAAACTCGCGGGCTGGGGCTGAAGCCAGAGCCAGGCCTTTGTGAGAAAAGGAAGGGGTCCGCGCCGCGCTCCGGCGTCCGCGTCCTTCGAACCGTCCTCTGCCTCGAACTGATCCTGTGCCGGATCCCGCGACAAACTCGCCCCTGACCTGCCCGCGCGGGTGTCACGCTCGCGACGCTCATGCCGCCAAGGCTGTGGTGGCGCCGGGGCGTGGAAGGGGTCGGCGACCACCTGAGGTCAGCACAGCCGCATGATCCGGCGCGCCGGTCATGTCTTCTGCCGGAGCGCCGGACCGGGCAAGAGCGATACTGGCGGGCTTGTCTCAGGCCAGGACTGCGAAGCTCAACGGTTCGTGCCGGGGCGCCGCGTAGCCGTCGATCAATTGTTCGGCAAAAGGCCGTTGCGCCGACAGGTCGCCATAGACGTCCAGATAGCGCCTCGCCATGGCCGTGGCCGAGAACCGCAGGTCGAACCGGGCGCGGATCGCCGCGCGGTCCAGCAGATGCGCCCGGCCGGCGGCGGCGACCGCCTGTTCCAGGGTGTCGACAAGGTAGCCGGTCTCCGCGTCCTCGATGACCTCCGGCGTCGAGCCGCAGCGGAAGGCCACCACCGGCGTGCCGCAGGCCATGGCTTCGATCATCACCAGGCCGAAGGGCTCGGGCCAGTCGATGGGGAACAGCAGGGCCTCCGCTCCGCCGAGGAAGCCCGACTTCTGGTGGTCGCCGATCTCGCCGATGAACTCGACCAACGGACTGGCGTCGACCATCGGCTTGATGACCGTCTCCCAATAGACCTTGTCGGCCGCATCGACCTTGGCCGCCATCTTCAGCGGCTTGTTCAGCTTGACGGCGATCTCGATGGCCCGGTCCGGCCGTTTCTCGGGCGAGATGCGGCCCAGGAAGGCCAGATAGCCCTCCGACTTCGGCGAGAACCGGTAGAGTTCGCCCGGCATGCCGTGGTGCACCGTGGCCTTCCAGTTGGCGAAGGGCAGGGGGCGTCGCTGGTCGTCCGAGATCGAGACGAGGCCGAACTGGGCCCAACGTTCATAGACGCCGCCGATGTCCTTCATGTCCAGGCGCCCGTGCAGGGTGGTGAGGGCCCGATCGGCGTACCGCTCGAACATCGGGAAATGGATCATGTCGGTGTGGAAGTGGATGACGTCGAAGTCGTCGGCGCGCTTCAGCACCTCCGACAGCATGACCATGTGCGCGGCCAGGTCCGACTTGAACGGCGCCGGATCCAGCCGGATCGCCTGATCGCGTACGGGGATGAGCCGCGCGCGCGTCTCGGCGTCGGCCGAGGCGAACAGGGTGACGTCGTGGCCCAGATCGACCAGAGCGTCGGTCAGGTGGGCGACGACCCGCTCGGTGCCGCCATACAGCCTGGGTGGCACGGCTTCGTACAGCGGCGTGACCTGGGCGATCTTCATGGACGGAGCTCCGGCATTTGAGAAGATGCGAGCCAACCCGCAGACAAGCCGGGCGCCGCCACTCGCCGCTTCTCGATCGCACCGACCTCGGCTTGCATGACGGCTTGCGCCGTCCGGGTGAAATCCTTTGCGCTGAGGCCAGGGTTGATCGGCTCCAGGAGCGACACGGTGATGACGCCTGACCGCTCGGGAAGGCCGCCGAGACCCCAGAAGCACCCCGAATCCAGGACAACAGGGAGGGCCGGGACGCCGAGCGCCTTGTAGAGAAACTCCACACCACGCCGGAATTCGATCGGTTCGCCGACCGCCTTGCGGGTGCCCTCCGGAAAGATCAGCACGGGGCGTCCGAGCGCCAGGGCCGCCCGACTTTGCACTGTCATTTCCCGAAGGGAGGCGGCCGCCGATGCCCGATCGATCAGGATCATGGGCGAGTGCCTCAGGTACCAGCCCATCACCGGGATACGCAGGAGTTCGCGCTTGGCCACAATCGCAACATCGGGAAACAGGATGAGGGCCGCCAAGGTTTCCCAGGTCGATTGATGGTTGGAGACAATCAGGCCCGGCACAGGATGATGGGGCCTCTTCGTGGGCGGCATTTTCATGACAGTGCCGCTGATCGGTCCCGTGGTCGTGCTGGGGCATCTCGCCGCCATGCTCCTGGGCGCCGTCGAGGGCGCGCTACTGGTCGGCGGCGTAAGCGCTCTCGCAGGCGCCCTGGCTGGCATCGGCATCCCGAAGGACTCGGTCATCCGCTACCAGGAAGCAGTCAAGGCGGACAAATTCCTGGTCCTGGCCCACGGCGCGCCGGAAGAGATCAAGCGCGTTCAGGTGTTGCTGAAGTCAGCCGCGCCCAGCGACTTGCAGGTTCATCATGGCACCTGCGCCGGCCATGAAGGTCACGCGGCCCAACAGCGGCACCATCACGCGCCGGCCGAGGCGAAGGCCTGAGCTGAGAACGGCGATCCGGCGCGCCAATCCGGCTCCGTCCGCGGCTTGAGATCCGGGACGGAGCCGGATTGGCGCAATTTGCCGGCGACCGCCGTCATGCGCCGAGTGAAGGGCCTCTGATCGCCCGGCCGCTTGAAGCGCCGACGGCCCGCGCCGTCGCCCCGCTGGCATCTCGACGACTTGGTCTGCGGGAAGGTGAGCAGACGCATGCACCCTGTAGCGGGCCGTGGCCAAGGCGAGCTCCTCGACCTCCTTGTCCAGCACCGGCGCCGCACAGAGGCCGCATCGAAGCAGAGCCCGGCCTCTGCACAATCAGCCAATTGAGCCGGAGATGTTCACGACTGACGGCTTGGCGTGATGTGGCGCAGCCCACGCATCAGCCCAGCCTTTCCTGACCACCCACGCGGTGAGGCGGGAGCTGCTCCACGCCGCGCCACCCGGGTTCGACAGGTTGTCTATCCGCAGAACGGTCCCTCCGGGCGACCGGAGATCGGGGCCTTAGTTTCCACCCTCCCGGCCCCCGGCGGCGCGGAGGAGGTCGCCGACCCGACGTCCGTTCACCCTGCAGGAGGCGCTCACGCGGTCGTGGACGATGACCCGGCCGTTCCGGCCCCGAACCGCGACGCAATCGAGCCGGCGGCGGGCGACGAGGCGAGCCAGGCGGTCACGGTCCGCGCGGCCGGTGGCGCTGTGCAGTTCGGGGGCGTCGAAGTCCGAAAGGCGCACCTCGATCCAGGCGGCCGGGTCGACGGCGTCACCCACGCACAGACTGTCGCCGTCGCCGACGTAGCGCACGATCCCCTCAAAGGCTTCCCCGGCGCGAGCGGGCAGCCGGCCCTCGCACGGATCGGCCCGGGCGACGGCCGGCGCCAGCAGGAGTCCGGCGGTGATCAGAAGCCATTTCATCGGCCCAGGGTGGCGCGGCGCCGGGCCGGGGACAAGCCCGACAGGGAGAGAAAGGAAGGCCGGACGGCGGGCGCTCCGTGGTGGAGCGGAGAAGGAGACCGCCATGAGACCGACCCCGACCCCGACCCCGACCCTGATCCGGGCGCCGGCCCCCGAACCACGCGGGCGCCGCCCCGCGTCGCCGACCCTCGTCCATGCGGCGCTGGACGATCAGACTTTGCTGGCCCTGATACTGGAGAGGATGGACCCGGAGACGGACCCTGCGCGGCTCGCCGCGGCCTTGCTCGAACGGTTCGGGAGCCTCGGCGGCGTCGCCGGCGCGGCGCCCGGCGAACTGGCCCAGGCGTCCAGCGCCGGGTCCGCCCTCCGGGCCGAGCTGACGCTTCTGCGCGAGTTCGCGGTCCGTCTTGCGCGCGCCGAAGCCAGCCGCCGCCCGGTCATCACGTCCTGGACCGCGCTGGTGGCCTATGTGCGGGCGGCGCTCGCTCACGAGCCGCGCGAGCAGTTCCGGACCCTTTTTCTGGATCGGCGGAATATCCTGCTTCGGGATGAAATGACGGCGGACGAGAGCGCCTACAGGCCCGACGCCCTTTCGCCCGTCGGCGCGGGAGGACTGACCCAGCTGATGCCGGGCACCGCCCTGGAGCTCGGCGTCCGCGACCGCTTCGATCCCGTCGAGAACCTGCGCGGCGGCGCGGACTATCTGGCGCGTCAGATCCGGCGGTTCGGTGATCTGCGGCTCGCGCTGGCGGCCTACAATGCGGGTCCGGCCCGCGTCGCGCGGCTGGGGCGAGTGCCGGATATAGCCGAGACCCAAGCCTATGTAGCGACGGTCGTGGACTGTTACCTGGCGCTGACGGCGGGGCAGGGAATCACCAGCTCGACCCAGTGTCGCCCGCGCGGAGCGGGGCGATGATCGGGGAAACGGGGACGGAGGCCGGACCCGGGGTCCCGACGTGCGGGGACGAGGACCTGCTGACGCGGGCGGAGGCGTCGGCCTTCCTGGCCCAGTTCGGCATCCGGCTGAAGCCGTCCACCCTCGCGCGGCTGTGGTCGACCGGCGGTGGCGGTCCGCCCTGCCGTCACGTGCGGTCCAGGCCCCATTATCCGCGCGGCTTGCTGCGGGAGTGGGCGCGATCGCAGATCACGGACGTCCGCACCGCCGCGCCGCCGGCGGCGAGAGGGCGCCGCCGTGGCTGACCATGGGATCAGAACGCCGCCGCCGCCGCCGACGGTCGCCGGTCTGCTGGCGGACCCGGCCGCCAGCTTCGCGATCAAGGATGTGGCCCGGCGATGGGCGGCGCGCGACTGCGTGGACGCCGCGACCGACGCCCGAGTGCTTTGTCAGGTGTTCGAGGCGGCGGCCGACCGGATGTTCGGAGGCGCGTCGTGACGTTCGAACCTGAAGGCGGGCCGGTCGAGACGGGCGGGCCGGAAGACCGGTTGCTGCCCTGGGATCGGGTTCGCGACGTCACGGGCCTCAGCCGGTCCACCGCGTGGCGTCTGCAACAGGTCGGGGATTTTCCCGAACCCGTGCGCATCTCGCCTAACCGGGTCGGCTGGTGGGAAAGCGAACTGACCGCCTGGAAGGCGACACGCAAGACCCGGGGGCTCCCCTGTCCCAGACCGCTGGTCCGACCCCGGGAGCCCAAGCTGATCCAGACCGCGCGATCGCCGCGTCGTCAGCCCGAAAAGCCCACTGCCGCCCCGGCGGCGGTCGTGCCGGAGGCTCCAAGCCCTGTGGCGCTGGCGGCCCCGCCCCGACGGAAACGACAGGTCTCCGCCGACCAGATCGATTTCGGATTCTAGGGCGAAGGGCCTGGCGACGGGCTCAGAGGCCGCCCCTGCGGATTTTGCCCATCACAATCGCACAAAGAGAGCCTGGCGGACATTTCAGCGCGATAAGGGAGTTTTACGGACATTTTGCCTTTGGCTGGCCGCCTAAGAGAAACTACGTTAAGTGACTATAGCGGACATTATTGCGATTTAAGGGACTGTGACGGACATTTCCTGTATTTCGCGCGGTCTTGGGAGACGGTCATGGCTGACATCCTCTTCACGCCCTCGGGCAGCGAAGCGACCGACAGGAAGATCCGCCGCGATCATGAAGGCGGCAAGCTCGTTCGCATCGCGACCGGCGTCTATGTCGAACCCGGCGCCGAGCCGGTCGACGCCGTCGTGCGTCGAAAATGGTCCACCATCCTCGGCAGGCTCGTTCCCGACGGCGTCGCCACCGACCGGACGGGCATGGAAAGCCAGCCGTGGAGGGACCGCTCCGGCGGCGCGCCGACCGGGGTCGGCCACGTCTTCGTCAGCGCGCCGCGGACCCGGGACGTGATCACCCTCCCGGGTCTTGAGATCCACATCCGTCAGGGTGTTGGACCCGTCGACGGCGACATCCCCTATCTAGGCTCCTGGCTGGCGGGACCGGTCCGAAAGCTGCTCGACAACCTCAGTCCGTCGCGCGCCCGGAATGGACCGGCCCGCACCCTCGGCAAGGCGGGGGTCGAAGCCGCTCTTGAAAGTCTGTGCTCGACCCACGGCGAAGAGGGCCTGAACCATATCCGGGACCAGGCCCGGGTTCTGGCGCCCGTCCTCCAGCGGGAAAAGGAATTCGAGGTCCTGAACGGTCTGATCGGCGCGCTGCTGCGGACCCGCCAGGACAAGCTCAGCACGGTCCAGGGACGGGCCCGCGCCGCCGGCGCGCCTCTGGACCCCGCCTGCGTCGGTCGCCTCGTGACCCTGGCGGATCATCTTCAGGCCCGCGCCCCCCTGTCGATCGCCGATCGGGACGCGACGCCCGGCCGCAAGACGAGCGGCGCGTTCATGGAGGCTTATTTCTCCAACTTCATCGAAGGCACGGAGTTCGCCGTCAGCGAGGCCGTCGAGATCGTCTTCGAAGGCAAGATGCCCGATGCCCGGCCGGAAGACGGGCACGACGTCCTGGGCGCCTATCTCCAGCTCGTCGATCTGGGGCCGCGCGCGGCTGTGCCCCGCGGGGCGGACGCCTTTCTCGCCGAGATCCAGGAACGGCACCGGATCCTGATGGACGCCCGGCCGTCGGTCCGGCCGGGTCAGTTCAAGACGCGAACCAACAAGGCCGGGGATACGACCTTCGTCGCCCCTGACCGCGTCGAGGGAACCCTGCGGGAGGGCGTATCGATACTCGAGACCCTGAAGGACCCGTTCTCGCGCGCCGTGTTCGTCCATTTCCTGCTGTCGGACGTCCATCCTTTCAATGACGGGAACGGGCGCCTGAGCCGCATCATGATGACGAAGGAGCTCATGGCTGGCGGCCTGTCCCGCATCGTGATCCCGACGGTGTTCAGGGAAGACTACCTCGACGCCTTGCGCGCCCTGTCGCGGCGGAACGACCCCTCCATCCTGGTGCGGTCGCTCGAATTCTGCCAGCGCGTGAGCGCCGCCTGCTCGGAGGAGACGACGGAGGCCGCCATCACGACGTGGGCGCGCGCCTATGCCTTCTGCGAGAGTCCGCGTCACGCCCGGCTGACGATGCCGAACCCGGCCCTGGTCATCGAGACGCATGACGGCACGCCGGCGCCTGCAGACTATTGGCAGGCGCTCAGGCGCGACCGGGGCGCGCCGATGCCGATCTGATCCGTGAACCGTGTCGACCAGGGTTCTGCCTCGCGCTTGGGAGCTCGCCATTTAGCGGATGCCGGCAGGCCCGACGAACCGGCCCGCCGGGCCAATGTCCGCTTACGACCCGCCCTGAGCGGAGATTGGCGCGGGCGCCGCCGGACGTCTAGAACTGACCTTTCGCAACGTCCGCTGCCCGAAAAGCGCTCGCCTCGGTCCTGGAGGGCGTTCTTAAGACGTGCCCTACGCCCTGATCTGGCGCAGCATAATGTGACGCTCACCGACCTCAGGCGTTGATCCTTCGGGACAGCTGATTCAATCTCTGTCAAACGGACTTCAGAATGAACCTGGCATTACGTGCAGATGGAGCGGCCCTGGCGCCCATTTCGCCGCGCCTCGAGCTGGGCGCGTACGAATCGTTGTGGCTGGAGCAGGGCGCGACCTTCAAGACGCTCGCAGACCGTTTCGCTCGGGACCCGTCGGCTCTTCCGTCCGATTTCGTGTCCCGCTCCGCCGCCGAGGCGGCTGCGGACGAGGTGTTCGCCCGGCTCAAGAAGTCGGGCGTCCATCGGTTCGGCGTCCGGATCAACCATGCCGGCGACTATCCCGAACGGCTTCGCGACGCGCGCCACCCGATCGAAGTCCTCTACTACCAGGGGGCATGGGAGCTCACCGAGACCCGCTCCATCGCGGTCGTAGGGGCGCGGAAAGCCACAGAGCAGGGCACCCAACGAGCAGCCCAGATCGCCAAAGGCCTGGTTGAGCGTGGGTTCACCGTCGTGTCCGGGCTGGCAGAGGGTATCGACCGCGCGACGCACACCGCCGCCTTGGGATGCGGTGGCCGCACTATCGCCGTCATCGGAACACCGCTTGGACAGTACTATCCGAAAGCCAACAGGGACCTTCAGGACCAGATCGCCACGGATCATCTGCTGATCTCGCAGGTGCCGCTGTTGCGCTACGGCAAACAGGGGCCCCAGCAGAATCGCCTGTTCTTCCCCGAGCGAAATGTGACGATGAGCGCCCTCACCGAGGGCACCGTTATCGTGGAGGCGAGCGACACGTCCGGGACCCTCACTCAGGCACGGGCCGCCCTGCACCAGGGCCGCAAGCTCTTCATCCTCGACAGCTGTTTCGACCCGTCGCTGAAGCTGACGTGGCCCCGGAGGTTCGCCGACCTGGGCGCCATTCGCGTTCGATCGATGGATGACATCTGGAACGCCCTTGCATGACGATCCGCTTCAGGCAGATCGATGACAGCAACCGCGGCGATCACTACCACCTGACGCCGGCGGACGCCTGCCTGTACCTCCTCGAGTTCACGTCGGGGCAGGGCTATTCGTACAGCAAGGCGAACTCCCTGATTTCCAATCTCAAGAAGAAGCCCACGGCATCAGCGGCCGAGCTTGGCTACAAGCGGGAAGCGATCGGGAAGTGCGCCGGCGCGCTCGGAAAGGCGCTGAACCACGACTGGATCCGGCAGTCCGTCATCGTCCCTATTCCGCCCTCGAAAATGGTGGGCGACCCGGCTTACGACGACCGTATGTTCGACATGGCAGCGGCGATCCAGCCTGCCGCTGATGTTCGCCGGCTCATCCGCCAAACCCGGTCCATGACCCCTTCTCATGAAGCGGGGAGCGTTCGAAACACGGTCGAGGATCTCCTGGGAGCCTACGAGATTGACGAGTCTCTTGCCGTCGCGCCCGTCGGCCAAATCGGAATTCTGGACGACGTCCTGACGGCCGGCACCCATTTTCGGGCGGCCCACACGATCCTGTCGCGCAGATTTCCAGGCGTGGCTATCACGGGCATCTTCATCGCGCGCCGGGTCTTCGCCAATCCATTTGCCGCCGCCCAGGGCTGAGGATCTGGAGCGGGCCGCCGGAACCGCCGGCGGATCGCGCGTCTGCGAAGCCTTCCTTAAAGGGCTGTCTCTCGGCCGGAAACGCCAGCGAGTTCGTTGAAGCGAAGGCGAGCCTTGGCTTCGTCGTAGAGAATCTCGCTCTGCCGGGGCGGCGCGACGACATAGTACATCGTGACCGGCGCCAACGTCAGACGCTCGCGACGCCAAAGCGCGAACCCCTCCCGACCCTCCAGGCGGGTCCAGGTTCCGGCGTCGTTGGGATGGTCCGGGATCAACGCCATGGGAGCTCTTTCGATAACGGGTCGCGGTGGATTGAGGCCGGGAGACGGATTTGGATGAAACGCCCTGCAAAAGGCCGCGGCCGAGCGGGGTCGAATCAGCCCCGGTCTCGGTTCCAATCAATGCTTTTCAGGGCGCTTTGTCTCGTTTCGGGCGGTAGTTTTGCGCGGCGACTGCCCCACTACTGCCCCACTAACTCGATTTTGCCCAAAAAATCATCCGTATGCGGAGGGTGGCTCTCCGCCAGATGTATGTTTTTGTTCAGGAAAAATGGTGGATGCGACAGGGATTGA
>DDSO01000091.1:35296-48841 GCA_002343425.1 Brevundimonas sp. UBA2388 | reverse complement strand
TCCGCATCCGCACCGGCGAATCCGGCGCCCAGGCCGTCTAGCCAACCCATCCATCGGCCGTTCCGCAAGGCGCGGCCGTTTTTCTTCCTCCCCCGCCAGACAGGATCCACAAGACATGAGCGCCGGCAAGATTCTTAAGGATATCAAGGAGAAGGACGTCAAATACGTCGATCTCCGTTTCACCGACACCAAGGGGCGGATGCAGCACGTCACCTTCGACATCGACCTGGTCGATGAAGAGTTCCTCGAAGAGGGGACCATGTTCGACGGCTCCTCGATCGCCGGCTGGAAGGCGATCAATGAGTCCGACATGCTTCTGAAGCCGGACCTGAACGGCTACTGGATCGACCCCTTCTACCAGCAGACCACGATGTTCCTGTTCTGCGACGTGCTGAACCCCGACACCGGCGAGCCCTACAACCGCGACAGCCGCTCGATGGCCAAGAAGGCCCTGGCCTATGTGCAGTCCTCGGGCGTGGGCGACACCGTCTTCTTCGGCCCGGAAGCCGAGTTCTTCATCTTCGACGACGTGCGCTGGAGCACCGCTCCGCACGATACCGGCTACACCTATGACTCGATCGAGTTGCCGGCCAACACGGGCGCCGAATACTCCGAAGGCAATATGGGCCACCGCCCCACTCACAAGGGCGGCTATTTCCCGGTCAACCCGACCGACAGCGCCCAGGACCTGCGCGGCGAAATGCTGGGTGTGATGCGCGATCTGGGCATGCAGCCCGAGAAGCATCACCATGAGGTCGCCCCGGCCCAGCACGAACTGGGCCTGAAGTTCAGCGACCTGCTGACCATGGCCGACCGTCTGCAGCTCTACAAATACGTCATCCACAATGTCGCCGCCGCCTACGGCAAGTCGGCCACCTTCATGGCCAAGCCGACCTTCGGCGACAACGGTTCGGGCATGCATGTTCACCAGTCGATCTGGCGTGACGGCAAGCCGCTGTTCGCGGGTGACAAATACGCCGGCCTGTCGGACCTCTGCCTCTGGTACATCGGCGGCATCATCAAACACGCCAAGGCCATCAACGCCTTCGCCAACTCGACGACCAACTCCTACAAGCGCCTGGTCCCCGGCTATGAAGCCCCGGTCAAGCTGGCCTATTCGGCCCGCAACCGCTCGGCCTCGATCCGGATTCCGTGGGTCAATTCGCCCAAGGCCAAGCGTATCGAAGCCCGCTTCCCCGATCCGATGGGCAACCCCTACCTGACCTTCGTCGCCCTGCTGATGGCCGGCCTCGACGGCATCGAGAACAAGATCAATCCGGGCGGCCCCGCCGACAAGGATCTCTACGATCTGCCGCCGGAAGAGGCCAAGTCGTTCCCGCAGGTCTGCGGCTCGCTGCGCGAGGCGCTCGAGAACCTCGACAAGGACCGCGCCTTCCTCAAGAAGGGCGGCGTCATGGATGACGACTTCATCGACAGCTACATCGAGCTGAAGATGGAAGAGGTGATGCGCCTGCAACTGCACCCGCACCCCGTCGAATTCGACATGTACTACAGCTGCTGATCGGCGGCTGACCCAATGAGAATGGCCCCGGACGGTTCGCCGTCCGGGGCCTTTTTCTTGCCGCCGGGGGTGGTGGCTCCCTTGTCCCGATCGTGGGCCGGCCGCTAGGCTGGCGCAATGACACCCGAGGAGATCGACGTCATCGTGCGGGTCGCCGGCGCGACCCTGCTGCTGACGGCGGCCGCGTTGCTGGTCGTTCGGAGGCAACGGCGAAGAGGCCTGTTCTTTCTCCCTCTCGCCGTCTGCCTGTGCGGTTTTCTCGCTGGCAATACGCCGGATGCAGCCCTTCGTCTGAGTGGTCTGGTGGGTGAGGTCTCGCGGCTGCTGAGCGGTTTCGCGGCCGTCTTCCTCTGGTGGTTCTGCCTGTCCGTCTTCGACCGAACGTTCCGGCCGCGTGGTCCGGTCCTCGCCACCGGCGTCGCCTGGATCGCTATCGCGGCCGTGGACCGGGGCATGTTCGGAGAGGCGCTCGCCGGCGCCGGACTGTCCTGGCTGCTGATCGCCCTCGGCTTCGGCATGGTCGCCCATCTGGCGTGGCGGCTGATCCACGACCGCCCGGGCGACCTGATAGACGAACGCCGCAAGGCCCGTGTCCTCGTCGTCCTTTTGCTGGGCGGGCAGCTTTTCGCCGACCTCATCATCGACGTCGTCATGGGTTTCGACTGGCAGCCCCATGGGTTCAGCATTCTGCAGAATGCCACCCTGCTGGCCTTCACCGGCTGGCTCCTGCATCTGCAGTTCGGTCTGCTGACGCGACCGCTGCCCTACGCCGTCGGGTCGGGGATCGACCGCGGGCCGGCGCCGCCCGCCCCCTCGCCGGAGGCGGACCGTTTGAGGGAGCGGCTGCGAGTGCTGGTCGAGGTCGACCAGGTCCACCTTGATCCCGACCTCACCTTTGACCGCTTCGTTTCCCTGATGGGCGCGCCGGACCGCACGGTGCGCCGACTGATCAACCAGCAGCTCGGCCATGACCATTCCCGGACCTTCCTGAACAGCCATCGGATGATCGAGGCGCGCCGCCGGCTGACCGATCCCGCACGCCGCCACGACAAGCTGATCACCGTCGCCATGGACAGCGGCTTCTCGTCGCTGGCGTCATTCAACCGTGTCTTCCAGGATCTCGAGTCCTGCCCGCCCAGCGTTTTCCGGCAGAGGGCTCTGGCGCCGACCAACGAGCCGACGGAAGCCCGCCCGATTCTGAGGAACGATTAGCCGACTCCTGAGAAGCGCGCCCCCCGGGCGCCCTCTAGTCAGCCGCCTTCGATAGCGAAGGAGATCGACGCATGGACAGCATGGTGGCCACATTGGGCGGGGGGACGATCCTGCTCCTGGCGGGCGGAGCGTTTGGCTTGTTGAGTCGGCGCGGGTTCTCGTTGCGCTGGCTGCTGGTCGCCGTGGCGCTCGCCGTCGTCAATGACGCCATGCTGACCAACGGCTACGGCCTCATTCCGGATCTGCTCCCGCAAAGCGCGTGGAACTGGCAGGGCAAGATCCTGGCGCTGGCCGCAACCCTGATTATCGCCTCCTTGCCGGCCTTCGGCTGGCGGCGATCCGGGCTGACTCTCGTCCAGGCCGCTGGCAGTCTGAAATCAGCGATACCCGTCGTGCTGGTCTATATGGCCTTCTTCGCGGGGCTCGCCGTGGCGTTTCCGTCTTCGCCCGCGACGGCGGAAACGATAGCCTTCCAGCTGACCATGCCGGGGCTGGAGGAGGAAGCCTTCTATCGCGGGACCCTGCTCTTCGCCCTCGACCGCGCCTTCCTCGGCCGGTGGAGATTCCTGGGTGTGGACTGGGGATGGGGCGCGCTGTTGTCCTGCGTCATGTTCGGACTGGCCCACGCCTTCGGCTTCTCGGAGGGTCAGTTCTCGTTCGATCCGTTGACGATGGCCCTGACCGCCGTCCCATCCTTTATCGGCGTGTGGCTGGTCTTGCGGACCCGAAGCGTCCTGCTCCCGGCTGTCCTGCACAATTTCGGGAACGCGATCACCCTGATGTTCTAGACGAACGCCGGACGGCAAGCCGTCCGGCGTTTCTCTACGGACTGCGTTCTAGCGGTTGGTCGTCTCGACCTCGATGCCGTCACGGCCGGCGCGGACGGTGGTGCTGTCATCGCGGCGGTCGCTTTCGATGACGACGGGCGGCGACGGGACGGCGACTTCACGCTCGATGACCACGGGGGCGGCCGGAACCTCACGCTCGATGATGGTCGTGGTGTCGGTGTCGCGGTCGGCGTCGGAAGTGTCGGCGGCCGGCGTGCAGGCTGTGGTGGCGAAGGCGATGGCGCCGAAAGCGGCGACGGTGGTGAGCGTGTGGCGGATGGTCATGGGCGGACTCCTGAATGGGAACCAGGTGCAAACGGCCACGCTCGGCCCTTGTTCCGCCTAGTGCAGGCTGACCGCCACCGGGTTCCAGAGGTCCGCAGCCTTGATCTCGACCGGGAAGGTGATGCGCACGCTACCGCCCGCGGCGCCCCGGGTGATCAGCAAGCGGCCGCCCAGCTGTTCGGTGATCGCCTCGAACAGCGGCATGTCTGCAGGCGCAGGCCCTTCACCGTCGGTCACGACGAGGTTCAGGGATCGCTCCTGACCGTCTTCGTCCAGGGTGACGGCGAGGGCCACGGCGCCGCGCTGGGCCTTCAGCGTGTTCAGATACTCGAGCAGGACCAGTCCCAGCGAGGTGGCCTGCTCAAGCGGCACGTCCCTGGCGCCGACGGCGATGCTGACGCGGGCGGACGGCACGCCGCCCCGGGCCGCGGCGGCCTCGACCAGTTTGCGGGCGAAGGCCTCGAACGGGATGTAGCGGTCGCCGCCGCCGGTGAACTCCCGGTGCGTTCGCGAGATCACCAGGGTGCGCGAGGCGGCGTTGGTGAGCACCCGGGAAACGAACGGATCGGCTTCCTCACGGGCCCGGAGCTGCAGGATGGCCGAGATGAGCTGCAGATGGTCGGTGGTGCGCTGGGCGTGGTCACGGAACAGTTCGGCCTGACCCATGGCCAGGGCTTCGACCTGGGCATGTCTGGTGGTCAGGGTGTTCAGCCGGGCCCGGATGGTGCTTAGCACATGGATCAGCAGCAGGGACGAGACGAGGAAGAAGCCCAGCGAAACCATGGCCCGGCCATCGGTCGGGAAGGAGAAGGGCGCGGGCCCCATGAAATTATAGACGATCACCGTGGACAGCCCGGCGGCCATCAGGCCCGGCCTCGCGCCGAGCCAGTAGGCGGACAGGATCACCCCCGGATAGAAGCAGGTGTAGCCATAGCCGCTGGCCAGATACGGCGAGAGCAGCAGCCGCACCCAGAGCGAGATCAGCACCAGACACAGGGCGGCCCAGTAACGCGCGCCGGGAACCCGCTTGAGCCGGGCCAGCAGGGCGGCGGCCCGGGCGGCCGGCGGCTTCAGGAAATGGGTGGACGCGTCCATGCGATCTTCCTAGCACAACCGTCCGGAAGCGTCGCCCGGATCAGGCCACGCCCTCGGCCGCATCGGCCTTCTTCCGCCGCAGCTCGATCAGTCGCACGCACCAGATCGAGACCTCGTAGAGCAGCACCAGCGGAATGCCGAGCATGATCTGGCTGAGTGGGTCCGGCGGCGTGACGAAGGCGGCCACAACCGCGATGGCCACGATGGCGTATTTCCGGCTGGCCGCGAGCGCACTCGACGAAACGATTCCGGCCATCCCGAGAAGCGTCATGACCACGGGCAACTGGAAGCAGAGCCCGAACGCCAGCAGCAGGGCCATCACGAGATTCAGATAGTCCGATACCCGCGGCAGGAGCTCTGCCGAGATGCCGCCGCCGCTGATCTGCTGCCCGAGGGAGAACAGCATGACGAAGGGCAGCATGACATAATAGACCAGCGCCGCGCCCAGCAGGAACAGCAGAGGGGCCGCGATCAGGAAGGGCAGGAAGGCCCCCTTTTCGTTGCGGTAGAGACCCGGCGCGACGAAGCGGTACAGCTGCCAGGCCATTACGGGGAAGGTGATGACCACCGCTCCGAAGGCCGCCAGTTTCATCTTGGTGATGAGGAATTCCAGAGGCGCGGTGAAGATCAGGTTCACGGTTTCGCCGTCGCCCCGCGGCACCGGCACCAGGCCGGCCGTCCCGAGAATGAGGTCGAAGGGGGAAACGCTGCCGTCCGGGCCTGCCGCTTCGCGGAACTGGGCGGCGACCGCGAACGGCTGGACGAGGAAGACATAAATCGGGTCGGCGACGATGAAACAGCCGATGAAACCGAGCACGAAGGCGATGACGCAGACCACCAGCCGGCTGCGAAGCTCGATAAGGTGATCCATCAGGGGCGCGCGCGACGCCTCGATCTCGTCCTCGTCGCGGTCCGGCGTGTTCACAGGTCAGCCGCCTTCCTGCCGGTGGAGGGTTTGCGGGTCGATGCAACGCGCTTCGTGGTCTTTGTCGACGAGCCCGCCGACGCCGGGCCTTTCGCCGGCCTGGAAGGGACCGAAGCCTCGGCCTTGGTTTCTTCCCCGGCCTTGGCGCGTGGCTTGCGTGGCGTCTTCGGTGTGCTTTTCGCCGCCGGCGCGTCCACGGGTGCCGGAAGGGATGTCATTGCCGGCGGATTGTCCGGCCATTCGTCATGCCCCGGCACGGCTGAGACGGAACTCTCCAGTGGCCGGTTCAGATCCTTGCTGATGTCCTTGAACGTCGCTTCGGCCTCGGCACCGAGCGGCACGAGGCCCTGACCCGTACGCAGGGCCTCGACCTCCTTGCGCAACTCGTCGAGCTCGGCTTGCCGCGCCATCTCGTCGAAGCTGGAGCGGAATTCTCCAGCCATGGCCCGCGCCTTGCCCACGGCCCTGCCGACCTTGCGCAGGAGCAAGGGCAGGTCTTTCGGTCCGACGACGATGAGCGCCAGCAGGCCGATCACAAGGATTTCCAGCCCGCCGATTCCGGGGCCAAGTCCACCCATCCGTCAGTGTCTCCGACGCGAAACGGGGCTTAAGACTTCAGGTCTTCTTTTTCGGCCTCGGTGCGGGGCAGGGTGCCCGCCCGTTCATCCCGGGGCTTGTCGGCGTCGCTGTCCTTCAGGCCGTCACGGAAGGCGCGGATGCCCTTGGCGGCATCGCCCATCAGGCCGGACAGCTTCCCGCGCCCGCCGAACAGCAGAAGGGCGAGGGCGGCGATGATAAGGATCTGCCAGATACCGGGTTGCATGGCGCTTCATCTCAGTCAGCGGCGCGGGCGACATTGCCCGGCCAAAATCTTGGTCCTGCATATAGGCGCTTCAGTGGCGTGACGCCAAGCGAACCTGATAGGAGGCGCGCATGAGTCACGTGATCATCCACACCGACGGCGCCTGCAAGGGCAATCCCGGCCCCGGCGGCTGGGGCGCCATCCTGCAGACCGGAGGGGGTCACGAGAAGGAGCTTTGGGGCGGCGAGCCGCTGACCACCAACAACCGCATGGAGCTGATGGGCGCGATCAGCGCGCTGGAGGCCCTGACCCGGCCGTGCCGCGTCGATCTGCACACCGACAGCCGCTACGTGATGGACGGCATCACCAAATGGATCGGCCCGTGGAAAGCGCGCGGCTGGAAGACGGCGGACAAGAAGCCGGTCAAGAACGAGGACCTGTGGAAACGCCTCGACGCCGCCCGCACCCGTCACGAGGTGAAATGGCACTGGGTCAAGGGCCACGCCGGCCATGAGCTGAACGAACGCGCGGACGGACTGGCCAACCGCGGGATCGAGGAGATGCGGGAGACCTAGTCGCGGTCCGCCGGGATCAAGGCCGGGGGACGCACGCGACCTGCGAGACAATGGCGATCGCCGAGACCAGCCCGGTCAAGCCGCCCGGACCTTCAGTTTCGATCCCTCAAAGCCCTCGACGATCACGCTCTCGCCCGCGAGCGGCGCAGCGCCTTCGATCTCGGCGACCCATTCGGCGCCCGAGACGAACACCCGGCCGCGTCCGTCGACGAAAGCCTGGACCACCTGGGCCCGCTGACCCACCAGCCGGCTGTCGCGGGCGTTGATGTCAGGGCTGTCGCTGGGGTTCACGCGCTGGATCAGCCGCCGTGACAGCAGGGTCGCGGCCACGGTCAGCACCGCAAACAGCAGCAACTCGCCGACCAGGCCCAGCGGCAGTCCGAACACTGTGACCACCGCCACCACCCCCGCTGACACCGCCGGCCACAGCAGCCACTCGGTCGAGGTGGCCGCTTCCACCGCCAGCAGGATCACGCCCAGCGCCAGCCAGATCCAGTACGGCTGGGAGGCATGCAGGTCAGTCAGGGCGTCCATGGGTCAGGTCCTCGGAACAGAGGGACGGGGCGGGCGCGGCGGCGAGGGTCGCGAGGGGGGGGGCGGCGGGGCGTCACGACGCACGTCGCTGCGTCCCTGCTGCTGTTCCTTGGCCAGACCGACCAGTTCGCCGAGGCCGGCGATGGTGCCGACCAGGCCGGACATCTCGGCCGGGACGATGACCGTCTTGGCCGTCGGATTGCGCGCCAGTTCGGCGAAGGCCTCGACGTATTTCTGGGCGACGAAGTAGTTGATGGCATTGACGTCGCCGGCCGCGATGGCCTGGGACACCATGGCGGTCGCCTTGGCCTCGGCCTCGGCTTCGCGCTCGCGGGCCTCGGCGTCCCGGAAGGCGGCCTCGCGGCGCCCTTCGGCTTCCAGAATGGCGGCCTGTTTGGCGCCCTCGGCGCGGGCGATGGCGGCCTGTTTCTCGCCGTCGGCCTCGGTGATGACGGCGCGGCGCTCGCGCTCGGCCTTCATCTGACGGGCCATGGCGTTGGTGATGTCGGCCGGCGGGGTCAGGTCCTTGATCTCGATGCGGTTGACCTTCACGCCCCACGGCTCGGTCGCGGCGTCGATCACGGTCAGCAGCCGGGAGTTGATCGAGTCGCGCTGGAACAGCACCTCGTCCAGTTCCATCGAACCGACCACGGTCCGCAGATTGGTCGAGCACAGCTGGGTGATGGCGTAGGGCAGGTTCTCGATGCGGTAGGCGGCGGCCGAGGCCTCCATCACCTGGATGAAGACGATGGCGTCGACCTTCACCATGGCGTTGTCCTTGGTGATGACCTCTTGCTGCGGAACATCAAGAACTTGTTCCATCATGTTCATGCGTCGGCCGATCCGCTCGACGAACGGCGTCAGGATGCTGATCCCGGGGCTGAGGGTGCGGGTGTATTTGCCGAACCGCTCGACGGTCATCTCGCGCCCTTGGGGCACGATCTTGACCACGCTGAACAGCAGCACGAAGGCCAGTACGACCAGCGCAACGGTGAAGAGGAATGAGGTGTCCATGAAATCTCCCTGTCCAGTACAGGTTAGCACCCTGCAGACGGCGCGCCACTGAAACCGGACACGCCAGGGATGACATCCGCGTAATCGCGATCCATCAACGTGGGCCGACGGCCATCCGGATGACCCGCAGCGTCTCGGACCAGTCAATGAGAGCCTCGACCTGATCCAGCGCCACGAACCGCGCCTCGATGGCGTCGTCGCCCGCCACGGGCTCGCCGGCGAGCCAGCGCGCGGCGTAGTCGATCAGCACATAGTGGCGGCCGGCTTCGGGAAACAGGCCGTCGACCACGTCGATCAACCCCGTGATCTCGGCCTCGACCCCCGTCTCCTCGCGCAGTTCCCGAAGGGCCGCGTCGACCGCCCGCTCGCCGGGTTCGATTCGCCCGCCCGGCAGGCTCCAGTCGCCCTGGCGCGGGGGCGTACCGCGCCGGATCAACAGCACGTCGTCACCGCGCAGACAGACGACGCCGACGCAGGGCACGGGTGAGGGCAGGGAGGCGTTCATACTCCGACCCTGACACGGCCCTTTCGCCGCGCCCACGACTTTGAGACAAGGGCTCCATGACCGCCCCATCTCCCGCCGCCCTCGTCGCCCTGAAATCCGCCCTCGGTGACGGCGGCTGGACCGACGATCCGGCCGAGATCGCGCCCTGGCTGACAGAGTGGCGCAATCGCTGGCATGGCCACTCGCCGCTGATGCTGACGCCACGTTCGACCGCCCAGGTCGCCGCCGCGGTCCGCGTCTGCGCCGAACACCGCATCGCCATCGTGCCCCAGGGCGGCGACACCGGCCTCGTCGGCGGCCAGATTCCCTATGGCGAGGTCCTGCTCTCGACCCGCAAGCTGCGCGCCGTGCGGGACGTCACCCCGCTGGACGACGCCATGACCGTCGAGGCCGGGATCACCCTGCTGGAAGCGCAACAGGCCGCCGCCGCTGCCGACCGTCTGTTCCCGCTCAGCCTCGCCGCCGAGGGCAGCGCCACCATCGGCGGGGTCATCTCGACCAACGCCGGCGGCACCGCCGTGCTCCGCTACGGCATGATGCGCGACCTGGTGCTGGGCATCGAGGCGGTCATGCCGGACGGCGAGGTCTTCAACGGCCTCAAACGCCTGCGCAAGGACAACACCGGCTATGACCTGAAACAGCTGCTGATCGGGGCCGAGGGCACGCTCGGCGTGGTCACGGCGGCGACCCTGAAACTGTTCCCCGTCATGCGCAGTCGCGCCACCGCCATGGTCGGGCTGGACGCGCCCGCCGCCGCCATCGAACTGCTGGCCCGCGCCAAGGCCGAGACCGGCGGCGGGGTCGAGGCCTTCGAGCTGATGAAGCGGATCGGCATGAGCTTCGTCCTCGCCCACGTGCCCGACACGCGCGAGCCGCTGGACAGCACCCCGCCCTGGTACGTCCTGATCGAACTGGTCTCGGGCGAGCCCGGCGCCGCCGACGCGGCCATGGAGCGGCTGCTGACCCATGCCTTCGAGACCGGCCTGATCAATGACGCCGCCATCGCCCAGAACGACGCCCAGCGCGCCGCCTTCTGGAAGGTGCGCGAGGAACAGTCCGGTGCCCAGAAGCCGGAGGGCGGCGGCTGGAAGCACGACGTCTCCGTGCCCCTGTCTCGCATCGCCGACTTCCTCGAGGAGGCCACCGCCGCCGTCGAACGCTTCCACCCCGGCGCCCGGGTCAGCGCCTTCGGCCACGTCGGCGACGGCAATCTCCACTATGACGTCCTGTGCCCGCCCGGTGGCGACCTGAAGGCCTTCCTCGCCCGCTGGCAGGAAGGCTCGCAGATCGTCCACGACATCGTCGCCCGCTACGACGGCTCTATCTCCGCCGAACATGGCCTCGGCCGGCTGAAGACCGACGAAGCCCGGCGCTACAAGTCACCGCTGGAAATCCGCACCATGCAGGCGGTGAGGGCGGCCATCGACCCGCACCGGATCATGAACCCGGCGGTGCTGTTCTAGCGGACGAGGGCCGCCAGCGCGTGCTCGCTGATCAGGGTGTCTGCGATGCCGTGCGGGTTGCGAACGTCATAGTTCTCGGTTGTCACCACCACCACGGCCTGCAGGGCCGGGATCACCACGACCTTGTTTCCACCCGTACCAGCCATGGCCCAGGCCGGATAGCTCACGCCCTTCACGGCGTAGGACGGAAGCCAGGTCAAATAACCATAGTCGCCGCGCCCGTCGCCGACCGAGGCATGGGGCGTGGTCATCGCCGTCACAAAGGCCTGCGGCAGGACCTGACGGCCGTGCCAGCGACCGCCGTCCAGCATCAGCTGGCCCAGCTTGAGCAGATCCCGACTGCGCAGACCCAGGCCGCCACCGCCCTGGGCCAGACCGGTCGGCGAGAACTGCCATTCCTCGCCCGAAATGCCGAGTGGGGTGAAAAGCGCCTCACTGGCAAAGGTCGGCAGGGGTTTGCCCGTCGCCGACTGGACGACGGCCCCCAGGGTTGTCACCCCGGTCGTGCAATAGCTGAATGACCGGCCATAGGGAGAGTCCTCCGGCCGGGGGACCCATGCGGGGAAGCCGCGGATCGGCAGGTCGAAGGCGAATTTCACCCAGTCCTCGATCAGATACATCCGCTCTTCGTTGCCACGCGAGAACTGGTTCTGATCGTCACATTCGAGCAGGGAGCTCATCGACAGCAGGTCCTCGACCGTGATCTGTGCCTTGCGTGGGTCCGGATTCTCGAACGGCCCATAGCCGGCGATGAACGGCATGACCGGGGCGTCGACACCACGGATCGATCCCTCCGCGATGGCCGCCCCTATCAGCATGGCGGTCACGGTCTTGGTGGTCGAACGGGTATTGCGCCGGCCCTCTGCCCCGGCCTCATCGAAATAGGTCTCATGGATGACATGGCCGCCCTGGGCGACAAGAACGCTGGTGATCTTGTGGAACTCGCCGGCCCGTACCGCCGTGTCCATCCGGGCGAAGGCGACGGCGGTCTCCGTGCTCCCGGCCGGGACGACAATCGGCCAGTCATTCGTCTGTTGCGCCCGGACGGGCCAAGCGACGATCAGGGACAGGCAGGCGGTGAGGACGAGACTACGCATGAGACACTCCGGTTTCACGGGTTCCATGACGCAATCAGGGCCCCACTGTCTTGAACCGGTGAAACATTCTCAGGCCAGCGCCGCCGCGCTGGTCATCGGACTGACGCCGTAGATGCGGCCGTGCTCGCGGGTCATATGGCTCTGATCCGCATAGCCAGCCGCGTGCGCCGCCTCGATCGGGCGCAGCCCCTGGGCCAGGGCCGCCATGGCGATGTCGGCCCTGCGACGACGAATCGCGTCGCCCGGGCTGATGCCGAAACGCTGTCGATAGGTGCGCGCGAGATGCACCGGGTGCACGCCGACCGCCGCCGCGATGCCGCGCACCTCGAGCCCCTGATCGCAAGCGAGGTCGGCGATCATGTCTCTGGCGCTTTCGAGCCAGTCCGGCGGAGCCCCCGGTCGCGCCGGCCGGGGCCGCGAGGCGGCCGCGAGCATGGCCAGGGCCCGGTCTTCCAGCGCCAGTTCGTCGCCGGGTTCGAAGCGGATACAGCCGCCGAACAGTCGCCGCACCGCCGCCGTCGAAACCGCGTCGTCCAGCAGGACGGGCAGGTCTCCACCAATCTCCGAGGACACCGGGGTCGAGACGGACAGGAAGCGTCCGCCTGCCTCATCGAAACAGTCCTGATGGGTCGTGCCCGGCGGATTGTAGATCAGCTCTCCGGCCCTGACCGGGCCCCCGCGGCCGTGCCGGCCGGCCAGACTGCGGTAGCCCTCGTCGAGCGGCAGGATGAAATGCGCCTCGTCATGGGCATGCTCGACCACGGCTTCGGGCGGCAGGGTGGCGATGCGCAGCTCGACGCAGAAGCCGCCGCCCGAGACGGACTTCCGCAGCGCTCCGAGAAAATCGCCGCGCGCCAGGCGCCTGTGCGTCATCGTCAAGACTCCCCGGCCGACGGGCCCGGGTCCAGTTAGCAACAATCGGCGGCACCCGTCATCCGGGAGAGCGCTCCAACATTCATCCCGATCCAGCCTCCGGACCGCCCGTCTTGCCCCTGCGGCCTGATCGTCCTACCCCTCCGGCTCGATTCAACACCGCCGGAGACCCGACATGACCCTCGCCCTGCTGTTCCCCGGACAAGGCAGCCAGTCGGTCGGCATGGGTGCGGCGCTCGCCGACGCCTTCGCCTCCGCCCGCGAGGTCTATGCCGAGATCGACGAGGCGCTGGGCCAGAAGCTGTCGGTGCTGATGCGCGAGGGCCCTGAGGACCAACTGACCCTGACCGAGAACGCCCAGCCGGCCCTGATGGCCGTTTCGCTGGCCGCCGCCCGCGTGCTCAAGGTCGAGTTCGGCGTCGATGTCAGCCGCGCCGGCTTCGTCGCCGGGCATTCGCTGGGCGAATATTCGGCCCTGTGCGCCGCCGGTTCGATCACCCTGGCCGACACCGCCCGCCTGCTGAAGCTGCGCGGTCAGGCCATGCAGCGCGCCGTGCCCGTGGGCCGCGGCGCCATGGCCTCCCTGATCGGGCCTAATACCGACCTGGCCCTGGCCGAGGCCGCCGCCGCGGCGGGTTCCGAGGTCGGCGTCTGCGTCGTCGCCAATGACAACAACGCCGGCAACATCGTCATCTCGGGCGACAAGGCCGCCGTCGACCGAGCCATCGAAAAGGCCAAGGAACTGGGCGCCCGCGCCATTCCCCTGAACGTCTCGGCGCCCTTCCACTGCCCGCTGATGCAGCCCGCCGCCGACGA
>DDSO01000091.1:28101-35227 GCA_002343425.1 Brevundimonas sp. UBA2388 | reverse complement strand
TGCTGGTCGAACAGGTCACCGGCCGCGTCCGCTGGCGCGAGAGCATGGAATGGATGGCCGGGGAGGGCGGGGTCACCCGCTTTGCCGAGATCGGCTCCGGCAAGGTGCTGGCCGGCATGGCCAAGCGTATCGCGCCGGACGCGGAAAGCCTGTCCCTGAACACGCCGGAAGATCTGGAAGCGTTCGCGAAGAGTTTTTGACTTCCCTTCTCCCCTTGCGGGAGAANNCCTCATCCGGCCCTCCGGGCCACCTTCTCCCGCAAGGGGAGAAGGAAGAGGAGACACAGATGTTCAATCTCACCGGCAAGACCGCCCTCGTGACCGGCGCGACCGGCGGCATCGGCGGGGCCATCGCACGCGCGCTGCACGCCCAGGGCGCAACCGTGGTCCTCTCCGGCACCCGCGAAGCGGTATTGCAGGACCTGGCTAAGGAGCTGGGCGAGCGCGCCTTCGCTGCCGCGGCCAACCTGTCGGACGCTGCGTCGGTCGACGGCCTGCTGGCCCGGGCCGAGGAAGCCGCCGGCGCCCCGCTCGACATCCTCGTCGCCAACGCCGGCATCACGAAGGACGGCCTGCTGATGCGAATGAAGGACGAGGATTTCCAGGACGTGATCCGGGTTAATCTCGAGAGCTATTTCCGCCTCTCGCGCGCGGCCATGAAGGGAATGATGAAGCGCCGTTCGGGCCGGATCATCGGCATCACCTCCGTGGTCGGCGTCACCGGCAACCCCGGCCAGACCAACTACGCCGCCTCAAAGGCCGGCATGATCGGCTTCTCCAAGTCGCTGGCCCAGGAAGTCGGCTCGCGCGGCATCACGGTGAACTGCATCGCTCCGGGCTTCATCGCCTCGCCGATGACGGACGTCCTGAACGACCAGCAGCGCGAGACCATCCTGAAGAACATCCCCGCCGGCCGCCTCGGCACGGGCGACGAGATCGCCGCCGCCGCCGTCTATCTGTCCTCCGACGAAGCCGCCTATGTCACGGGGCAGACCCTTCACGTGAACGGCGGCATGGCGATGATCTGATGAAAACCCTCCGCATCCTCGCCACCATCCTGAGCGGCCCGATGCTGCTGATCGGCATCATCTGGGTCCTGCAGGGGCTCAACATCCTGCCGGGCAGCTTCATGACCGGCCAGATCATCTGGGCGATCTACGGCGCGCCCCTGGCCCTGGCGGGCGGCGGGCTGGTCTGGTGGGTCAACCGGGGCGTTCAAACCCGGTAACGGGCTATTTCCTGCCCGCGCCGCCGTGCTAAACCCTGAACAGCCGGTTGGCCTGAGTCTGCGTTCAAGGCTTGCGTCGCCGTCGCCGCCGTCATACGGCAGCAATCAAGACAACAGCCGCCGTGGCGGCCCTGAAAGCAGAGACACCCATGTCCGACACCCTGGAACGCGTCCGCAAGATCGTCATCGACCACCTGGACGCCGATCCGGAAAAGGTCGTTGAAAAGGCCAGCTTCATCGACGACCTGGGCGCTGACTCGCTCGACAACGTCGAACTGGTCATGGCCTTCGAGGAAGAATTCGACATCGAAATCCCGGACGACGCCGCCGAACACATCCAGACGGTCGGCGACGCCGTGAAGTTCATCGACGAGAAGCTGGCCGGCTGATCGCCGCCCTTTTCGAACGGCTTTGATGGCCGCCGTGGCGCGCCCCTAGCGGGGCCGCCCGGCGGCCATTACTGTTTGTGGTCAGGATTCTGTAACGAGGAGCGCACATGCGCCGTGTCGTCGTCACCGGCCTCGGTCTGCTCACCCCGCTCGGCTGGGGCGTGGAGCATAACTGGAAGGGCATCCTCGAGGGCCGCTCGGGCATCGGCCCGATCACCAATTTCGACACCGAAGGCTATGGCTGCACCATTGCGGGCGAGATTCCGTCGGTCGACGGTCGCGGCGGCGGCGCACCCGGCCAGCCGGGCGTCTTCGACCACGAAAAGGTCATGTCGCCCAAGGACCGCAAGCGGGTCGACGACTTCATCGTCTACGCCATCGCCGCCGCCGATGAAGCCCTGGCCGACGCCGGCTGGAAGCCCGAGACCGAGGAGCAGCGCGAGCGCACCGGCGTCATGGTCGGCTCCGGCATCGGCGGCCTCGGCCCCATCGCCGACACGGCCATCATTCTCAAGGAACAGGGTCCGCGCCGGGTCAGCCCCTTCTTCATCCCGTCGGCCCTGATCAACCTGACCAGCGGCCAGATCTCGATCCGCCACGGTCTCAAGGGGCCGAATCACTCGGTCGTCACCGCCTGCGCCACGGGCGCCCACGCCATCGGCGACGCGGCCCGGATGATCATGCTGGACGACGCCGACGTCATGGTCGCGGGCGGGGCGGAAAGCTCCATCGTCCCCATCGGCATCGCCGGCTTCCTCGCCTGCAAGGCCCTCTGCACCGCCTACAATGATGCGCCCGAAAAGGCTTCGCGGCCGTGGGACAAGGACCATTCCGGCTTCGTCATGGGCGAGGGCGCGGGCATTGTGGTGCTGGAGGAGTACGAGCACGCGAAAGCCCGCGGCGCGACCATCTACGCCGAGGTCGCCGGCTACGGGATGAGCGGCGACGCCTATCACATCACCGCCCCGGCCGAGGACGGCGACGGCGGCTATCGCGCCATGCAGATGGCGGTAAAGCGCGCCGGCATCACCCCCGCGGACATCGACTACGTCAACGCCCACGGCACCTCGACCATGGCCGACTGGATCGAGGCCGGGGCCATCGAGAAACTCATGGGAGATCACGCCCCCAACGTCGCGCTGTCCTCGACCAAGTCGATGACCGGCCACCTGCTGGGCGCGGCCGGGGCCATCGAGGCGATCTTCTGCATCCTGGCCATCCGCGACCAGATCGCGCCTCCGACCATCAATCTCGACAATCCCGAGCGTGACACCGCCCTGAATCTGGTACGCGGCAAGGGCCAGCCGATAGAGATCGACGTGGCCATGTCCAACTCGTTCGGGTTCGGCGGCACCAACGCCTCGGTCATCTTCCGGAAGGTCGGCTGATGTCGGTGGAGCGGCGCTCCGGCCGCAAGACCGCGTTTCTGGCCGCCACGGCGACCTTCAGCACCTTCCTGATCATCGCCCTCATCGCCGCCTGGAGCGTCTTCTACGCCCCGGGCCCCGCGGCCCGCGAGGGCGAATCGACCGTCGTCAGCCTGCCCAGCGGCGCGGGCGTCAGCGCCATCGCCGCCACCCTGAAGTCCGCCGGGGTGATCCGCTCGACCGACATGTTCAAGGCCGCCGCCACCCTGACCGGCGCCGACCGCAAGCTGCGCGCCGGCGAATATGAGGTGCCCAGCAAGGCCTCGCTCCGCTCCGTCCTCGTCCTGCTGGTCGAGGGCCGGGTGGTCCGCCACTACGTCACCCTGCCCGAAGGCTGGTCCTCGGCCCAGGCGGTGGAAATCCTCAACAACCAGACCATTCTGACCGGGACGATCGACGCTGTTCCGGAAGAGGCCAGCCTGTGGCCCGACACCTATGAGATCAGCCGCGGCGAGACCCGCGCCTCGGTCATCGCCCGCATGCGTCGCGCCCGCGACGAGAACCTCGCCCGCCTGTGGGCCGCGCGCGGCTCCGCCACCGTGGTCCGAACGCCCGAGGAAGCCATGATCCTCGCCTCCATCGTGGAGAAGGAGACGGGCGTGGCCCACGAACGCCCCCGTGTCGCCGCCGTCTTCACCAACCGCCTGCGCGCCGGCATGCGGCTGGAGAGCGACCCGACCATCGAGTACGGCCTTACCCGCGGCGTACCCCTTCGCCGGGGGCTGCGTCGGTCCGAACTCGACCGGCCCAATCCGTGGAACACCTATCAGATCGACGGCCTGCCACCGACGGCCATCTCCAATCCGGGCCGGGACGCCGTCGCCGCCGTGCTCAATCCGCCTTCCACTGCGGACATCTTCTTCGTCGCCGACGGCTCGGGCGGCCACGCCTTCGCCCGGACCTATGAAGAGCATCTCGCCAATGTCGCTCGCTGGCGCGAGATCGAGCGCCGCCGCGCCGGCCCGCCGCCCGCCGCGCCGGAGCCGGCTCCCGCCGCACCCGATGCGGCCGCGCCTGCCTCCGACGGCGTGCCGCCCGGCGTGACTGTGTCCCCTGGCGCCCGGGTGATCGCCATTCCTGCTCCGGCTCCCGCCGGATGAGCGCCATCTCGGGCATGACGGGCTTCGGCCGGGCCGACGGCGCCCATGGCGACTGGACCTGGTCGGTCGAGGCCCGTTCGGTCAACGGCCGCAATCTGGAAGTCCGCTTCCGCGGCCCGCCCGGTTTCGACGGCCTCGAGCGCCATGCCAAGACCGCCGCCCAGGCCCGCCTCAATCGCGGTCAGGTGACGCTGGGAGTCCAGGCCAAGCGTGCTGACCCCGGCGCCGCCTCGCTGAAGGTCAATCAGGACATCCTCGCCCGCTACCTGGCGCTTGCCAACCAGCTGGCGGAGGAGGGTGCCACGCCGCCCTCGGCCGACGGCCTGCTGTCCCTGCGCGGCGTCCTCGAAGCCCCGGAAGAAATCGACGACCCCGAGGCACGCGCTGCCGTCGAAGCCGCCATGGCCGCATCGATCGATCAGGCGTTCGACGCCCTCAAGGTCTCGCGCGACCGGGAGGGCTCGCAGCTCCTGCCCGTCGTCACCGACTTCATCGTCCGCATCGCCGCCCTCGTCGCCCAGGCGGAGACCGAAGCCGCCGCCCAGACCGACGCCATCCGCGAGCGTTTCACCCGCCGGATGACCGAACTGGCCCCCGATGCGCCGGGTCTTGAGGACCGCATCTTCCTCGAGGCCGCCTCGCTGGCCACAAAGGCCGACGTCCGCGAGGAGCTGGACCGGCTCGCCGCCCACGTCGCCTCGGCCCGCGAACTGTTGCGGCAACCCCCCGCCGGCCGGAAACTCGACTTCCTGATGCAGGAATTCATGAGGGAGGCGAACACCCTCTGCTCGAAATCGGCTACGACCGCGCTCACCGGAATCGGCCTGGAGCTCAAGGCCGTGATCGAACAGCTGCGCGAACAGGTCCAGAATGTTGAATGAACGCCATCCCCGCCGCGGCGTCCTGCTGATCGTCGCCAGCCCCTCGGGGGCCGGCAAGACCAGCCTGTGCCGCCGCCTGATGGCCGACCATGGCGGGCTGGAACTGTCGATCTCCATGACCACCCGCGGCATCCGCCCCGGCGAGGTCGCCGACCGCGACTATCATTTCGTCGATGACGCCGAGTTCCAGCGCCTGATCGACGCCGACGCCTTCCTCGAATGGGCCGACGTCCACGGCGCCCGCTACGGCAGCCCGCGCGCGCCCATCGACCGCGCCCTGTCAGAGGGCCGCGACGTCCTTTTCGACATCGACTGGCAAGGCGCCCGCGACATCGCCGCAAAATGCCCTGAGGACGCCGTCCGCGTCTTCATCCTGCCGCCCAGTCTCGAGGAACTGCGCCGCCGTCTGGTCACCCGCTCCCAGGACGCCGACGAGGTCATCGAACGCCGCATCCAGAACGCCAAGGGCGAGATCGAGCACTGCGGCCAGTTCGACTACGTCTTCGTCAATGACGACTTCGACCGCAGCTACGCCGAACTGGCCCACATCTATCACGCCGAGCGTTCCAGGCGTTTCCGCAATATCTGGATCGAGGCCTACAAGGACGCCCTGCTGAACGAGGCGGTCTGACGCCGCCCGCCTGCCCGGAGGCAGGCGGGGCCTGGATCAGGCCTTGTCGATCGCCGCGGCGATCTGCGCCGGGGTATGCCCGGTCAGGTCCTTGGAAATTTCACCGACCAGCCGCGCCGCCGTCTCCTTGTGCCAGCCCTTGCGCAGCTGACCCATGGTCTTGGGCGCGGCAATGACCAGCAGGTGTTCGACCTTGTGGTCCAGCACCAGCTTGTTCAGCACGTGGGCCACGCCGAGCGCAAAGCCGTCCTCGGCCTGGGTGTCGTTGTCGGGATTGGCCCCGCTGGAGATGCGGCCCGCGGCGCCCGAGGCGCGCTCGGCGATCTCCGGCGCAGGCCGGGGGGTGAGCTCGACGGACTGATGCCCGGTGTTGTGGAACAGCGCCAGTTTCTCGCCATCGACCACGGCCACGAGCGTGCCTGCGGAAAGTATCATCTGGTGGTCTCCGATTGTCTGGGGCTTGGCTAACGCCTCGCGTTCGGCGCGGTTGCCGGGCGCGTGACAGGGCCGAACCCTCTGTGAAGCCTCGCACCTTGGGCCGCCCGAACCGTCCGGGCCTTGATTGAAAGCAATGCCGGCCCGATTCAGCGCAGGCGCCGGGCGGTCTGGAAGGCTTTCAGCCGCGTTTGCGCCGCATCATCGTCGCCCCGCCACTGTCGGGCGCGGTCGGCTGCACGTCACCCGTCACGGCCCGCGCCAGCCGCAGGAAGCCGGCCAGGTCGATGACTTCGGCCCGATCCTCGGGACTCAGCCCGGCCGCCTCGCACAGTTCGGCCCCGCCCAGCGGCTTAAGACTGGATCGCAGCATCTTGCGCCGCTGGCCGAAGGCTGCGGCCGTCACCCGCTCCAGCGCCGCCAGCAGCGCCCGTTCCGGCCGGTCCTCGCGCGGGACCAGATGCACGACTGCACTGGCCACCTTGGGCGGCGGCGTAAAGGCGGCGGCGGGCAGATGCATCACCAGTTTCGCCTCGCACACCGCCTGGGCGATCACCGCCAACCGGCCATAGGCGTCGTCCCCGGGCGCGGCCACGATCCGCTCGGCCACCTCCTTCTGAAACATCAGGGTCAGGGCATGGGGCGTCCACGGCCCGGTAAGCCATTTGATCAGCAGCGGCGTGCCGACATTGTAGGGCAGGTTGGAGACCACATGGGCAGGGCCTTCGACCAGTTCAGCCTCGCGCACACCCAGCGCATCCGCCTCGACCACGGTCAGCCTGCCCGAGCCGTCGTCCAGTTCGGCCAGCAGGGGCAGGAAGCGAGGGTCCTTCTCGACCAGAACGACCTTGCCCGCGTCGCTTTCCAGCAGCGCCCGCGTCAGTCCGCCGGGGCCGGGGCCGACCTCGATCACCGCCCGCCCGTCGAACGGTCCGGCCAGGCGCACGATCTTTCGCGTGACGTTCAGGTCGAGCAGGAAGTGCTGGCCGAAGCTCTTCTTCGCCAGCAGGCCGTGGGCGTCGAGCGTTTCGCGGAG
>DDSO01000091.1:0-28051 GCA_002343425.1 Brevundimonas sp. UBA2388 | reverse complement strand
ACTAACCACTAACCACTAATCACTTGCTCGCCCTCGCAACCGCCATCACCCCTGCCAGACGGATCGCCGCGATCAGGCTGTCGGCCCGGGCGACGCCCTTTCCGGCGATGTCGAAGCCCGTGCCGTGGTCAGGCGAGGTGCGGATCACAGGCAGGCCTAGGGTCGTGTTGACCCCTCCCCAGAAGTCCAGCGTCTTGACCGGGATCAGGGCCTGATCGTGGTACAGGCATAACACCGCGTCATAGGTCGTGCGGGCCTCGTCGTGGAACAGGGTGTCGGCGGGCCGGGGATCGGTGATGGCGATTCCCTCTGCGCGCAGGGCCGCGGCGGCGGGGATCAGCACCGCGATCTCCTCCAGCCCGATCGAGCCGCTCTCGCCGGCGTGCGGATTGAGGGCCGCCAGCGCCAGCCGGGGCGCGGGGATGCCGAAGTCGCGCTTCATCGCCTCATGGACGACGCGGGCGGTGCGGCAGACACGGTCGGCCGTGACCAGCTCCGGCACCTCGGCCAGAGGGGCGTGGATGGTCACCAGACAGGCCCGCAGGTCTCTGGCCGTCAGCATCATCACCGGCCCGCGAGTCCCGGCGAAGGGGACGTCAGCCGTCAGTTCGGCGATGAACTCGGTGTGTCCCGGAAAGCGAAAGCCGGCCGCGTAGAGCGGCGCCTTGGCGATGGGGGCGGTGACGATGCCCGAGGCTTCGCCGGAGAGCGCCAGGTTGACGGCCTGTTCGATCCAGTTGGCGACGGCGCCCGCATTGGCGGTTTCGGGACGGCCGGGTGTAACGGGCCCCGGCAAGCGATTGTTGAGTACGGGAATGGCTCGACCGAAGACGGCGGAGGCGTCGGCAAGCGCGAGCACGGATTCGACCGGCTGCCCCTGCAATCTCAGCAGGGCGGCGTCCCCAATCACGGCGAAGACCGGGCCCTCGCCCTTGAGCGCGGCCCAGGCCCTGGAGATGACCTCCGGCCCCACGCCCGCCGGTTCGCCCATGGACAGGGCCAGCGGCGCGGGGACGGCGGTCATCACTTCATCTCGATGAGGGCGTCCTCGCGCAGGTCGCGCATATAGCGGCGGCCGAGAGTGGCGAGGTTCTGGCGGAACAGGGTGTTCTCGACTTCCTGCGGATTGGGCGCTTCGGTGCCGCCGACCCGCCGACCGCAGACGCCCAGCAAGTGAACGCCCAGCGGGGTGCGCACGGGCGTGCTCACCGAGCCGATTTCCGCGGATCGGGCGACCTGCTGGAACTGCGGGGCCAGGTTCAGCACATCGGCCTCGCCCAGATCGGCGCCGAGCAGGCCCTGCTCGGACGTCGCGCGAGCCAGCATGGTGTCGCAGGTCAGCTGCGGACGCAGGGTTTCCAGCCGCTGGGTCGCCGCGGCCACGTCCGCGTCGGTGGCCGTTTCCGGCAGTTCGATCATCACCTGTTTGATCTGCACCAGACTGGCCGAGGCGCCGTCCCGCTTGTCGCGCATGTAGACGATATAGACCCCGCCATCGACGGGGATCGGTCGTGACAGTTGCCCAACCTGAAGCTGGTCCAGCGCCTGCTGCAACGCCGGTTGCATGGTGCCTTCAACGACCCAGCCCGCGTCGCCGCCGCGCGTTGCGGACGGCGCGGCCGAGAACTGCTGGGCCACGGCCTGGAAGGGCGCGCCCTGGACCATCTGCTGCACCAGCTGGTTGGCGCCGTTCAGCGCCGCCTGCTGGCCGCCGACGCGGGCGGACTCAATGTAGATTTCGCCGATCAGATACTGCTTCTTGGCGGCGGCCTCAGAGACCTGACGCAACGCCGCGGCCACGGCGGCGCGGCTGACGCGGGCGCGGCTCTGGAACCGGCCGCCGACCAGCTGCGACCAGCCGATCTGGGTCCGAAGCTGCTCGCGCAGGGTGCTCGGCCGGATGCCCCCCTGGGCGAGGAAGTCGATGTAGGCTTGGGGCGCGGCGCCCACTTCCTGGGCCATGGCGGCGATTTCGGCCGATACCTCTTCGTCGCTGACGACCAGATCCTCGTATTTGGCCAGTTCCTGCACCTGAAGTCGCTCATCAATCAGGGCGTTCAGGGCCTGTTGCTGGATGGCCGGAATGTTCTCGGGCGTCGGCTGGACCTGGGTCATGGCGATCAGCAGCAGCATGCGCTGGCGCAGGTCGAACCCGGTGATGACGCTGTCGTTGACCGTGGCCAGGATGCCATCCGACATCTGGAAGGCCGGGGCGGCCGGCGGCGCGACCGGAGCCGACTCAGCCGCCGGATTCAGATTGCCGGCGGCGGCCGGCTGCGCCGGAGGCGCGGTNNGGCCAGGAGGGCGGCGATCGCCACGCCCGTCATGTAACGCTGCAAACCCATGTCAGTCCTGGTTCCTCAAGCGGCGCTGGTCCGGTTTTCGTCCCGGATTTGCGAACCGCGCACCCCCGGGCCGCGCGGCCGTCAGCGCCCGTCGCTGCGTCAATACCCTGTACCGCCGAAAGTGGCGAGGTTTAGGCGCACATAGACGCCTTCGGACGGTCCTGTCGGGCGTACGCGCGTGTTGTCGCGCCGATAGCCGATCTCGAATCGGAAACAGTCGTCGTCGAAAAGCAGGCCGACTTCGGACCGGGTGATGATGTCCCGCTCCAGATCCGCGATGCCCGAGGCCGCTATGCCCCAGTTGCCGTAGACGAACTGTTGTCCCGACAGCTGGACGAACGCGTAGTTTCGGTTCAGCGGCCCGGCGAGCGGGTTCGAGCGGTCGATGATGTAGCTGACGGTCGCGAGATTGCGCCGGCCCCAGCGGCCGTCCACCGCTGTTTCCGCCCGGCGAATTTCACCCGAGGCGTCGATGGTGGCGTGGCCCCAGCCGCGAATCCGGTCGGACGGCGAGAAGCTGCCCTGCACGACCCAGTCGGACGTCTGCGAGGCCAGGCCGGTTGGATCGTAGAGCTGGGTTGGCAAATCCGGGACCGGCGTCAGGAAGGCAGGCTCCTCCTCGGCGCGGTAGCTGCGGCCGATGAACAGGCTGGCCTGCCGGCCCTCGTTCCAGCGCAGTGTCGCCCGGGCGCCAATCGTCAGACGGGGACCGCCCTCATAAAGATCATAGCCGGGGAATCGGTCGGTCCGGAACAAGGAGCTCTCGTCCAGTTCCAGCGTCTGGCTGTCCTCAATCGGAATTCGCGGATCGAGGTCCGAACTGGTCGAGGCCGACAGCTGCGCCATCGGCTCCAGGATCAGATCGGCGCCGGGGCCGACGCTGCGGAACAGCGGATAGCTGATGTCGAGGCCGGCCGTGGCGCGGCCGCGGGAAATGGCCTCATCCTCCAGCCCCAGCATCGGGGGCAGGTCGCCGACGGAATAGAGGTCGGCGCGCACGTCAACGAACGGCTCCCAACGCACGCCGAGGGGTGAAATCAGGGTCCGTCGCCATTCGACCTGACCCGAGACCCGGCGGCTGTCGACGCCCGGCAGGCCGAGGGTCGCTCCCGTCGGGATGATCTGGGGGCGCAAGACCGGGCCGCCGACGTAGTCGTCGCGATACAGCGACACAGCCGATCCTCGCAGCCGCAGGCGGCCTCCGAGAACCGGCCCGGCCGGTTCCCAACGCGCCTCGACCAGGGGCGCGACCACGGGCAGGGCGCCGTCCGCTTCGAACTCGTTCAGTGCCGGCGTAACCGGATCGAACCGGGTGACCCGCAGGCTCTGCAGGTCAAAGGCGGTAACCGAGAGATAGGACCGGGCGGTTTGCCGCTCGGCGTACAACTGGCTGATCAGCCGCCGCTGGTCGCCGTAGTAGAGGCCGTTGTCCTGATAGGGATCGCGGATGTCATAGCGGTCGAACAGGGTCTTGTCCGACACCCGTTCGATCGTGAAGCCCCAGCGCCAGGGCCCGTCGGGATCGAACCGGCCATGACCCAGGAAATAGCTGCGGCTGGTGCGGTCGCCGTATTTGACGTTGCTCTCGGCGTCGCCGTCGCCATCGAGGTCAAAGTCGCCGAAGCTGCGCTCGTAGGTATAGCCGCCGCGCGCGACGACCGTCCCGTCGGCGAACCGGCGACGCCATTGGAGGTTCAGCAGCGGCGCGACATCGGTGTTGAACTGCGGGCTGATCAACCAGTCTTCGGACGGTGACACCACGCGAAGATAGGGAATTTCAAGGCTCAGACCCCGCCCTTCATCGTAGCTGGGAATGGGCACCAGAAAGCCGGACGCCCGGTCGACGGTCGGATCGGGATGGGCGAAGAACGGCAGGTAGAAGACCGGCACACCGCCGACCCGGAACACGGCATTGCGATACAGGACGGCACGGAGGTCCTCGTCCTGAACGACCTTCTCCGCCTGGATGGCGATGCTGGGTTCCCTGGGATTTCCTTCGGCGTCGCAGATCGCGCAGGGTGTGAAACGGGCGTAGTTCAGCTCGTTGACGTTCTCGCTGCGGCGTACCGCCGTCGCGGCCATCAGGTTCGCGCCATTGCGGAAGCGGGTGGCGAAATCGACCGCCACGCCGGCCTTCAGATCCGAGTCGAGTTCAAGGTGGCTCGCGAAGACGACGTTCCCCTCGGGGTCGGTGAATTCGACCCGCCGGTCGGCTGTCGCGATGCCGAGACCGAGGTCATAGCTGACGGCGCCGGCTCTGAGCGTCGCGCCCCGGAAGCGGGCCAGCACGCGATCGGCTCCCGCGGCTTCGGCGGATATGACGTCGCCGGTCCGCGCCGCGGACTCAGCCTCGATATAGACCGCGCCAGGGGGTAGTCCGTCGGCGGCCGGTCCGACCGGCGCGGGCGTCTGTTGCGCCTGGGCGGCTCCAGCCAGAGAGGTCAGCGCGATTGCAGCCGCACCGGCCAGAAGCCGGTAGCGCAAGGCTCCCAAATCGGGCGCGCGGCGGTCACGCTGCATACAAGAGTTCACTCTGGTGGACGGACGGTCCGGCAAGCCGGGGGAAGGGCGGATCGCTTAGCCGTCTTCGGTATAGAACAGCAAGGTGAAGGCGGCGAGCGCCGTCAGCAAGGGCGGCAGCCAGGCCGCCAGCCAGGGCGGGATCACCTCCGCCGAGCCGAAGGCGGACGCCGCCTGATTGACGAAGAAGAAGCCGAACCCCAGCACCACCGCCGCCACGCTCATCCGGGCAAGATCGCCCAGCCGCATCAGCCGCAGCGAGAAGGCCGCGGCCAGAATCGACATGGCGGCGAACATCAGCGGGGTGGCCAACAACTGCTGCAGCCGGAGACGGTATGCGGTCGATGAGAAGCCCGCGGCCTCGACCCGGTCGATCTGGGCCGGCAGCGACCAGAAGGAGGTCGCCTGGGGACGTGCGAACCGTTCAAACGCCTCTTCGTCGGCCAGGCTGGAAGGCAGGTCGAGAGTGGCGTAGCGCACGGCGCGTTGGCCGATCTCCGCCCCGACCGCATTCACCAACCTCCAGCTACCGTTGGACAGGGACGCCGTGTCGGCGTCGATCCGCTCGGAGAACGTCCGCATACCCTCGGCGTCGTTGGTGTAGATGAAGAAGGTCACGTCCAGCAGCCGCGCGCTCGACCGGTCCTGACGCTCGGCCCTGATGACCATCTGGCGGGTATCATCGCCCTCGCGGATCCACACCGTCGGGCTGGCCTCGGCCCCGGCGGCGGAGCCCGACAGGCGCGCGCGCTCTCGCTGGAAGAGACCGTCCGCAGACGCCGCCAGGGGACCGAGTGCGGCGACCGTGACCACGCCGAAGATCAGGGCTGCGCCCGCCGCCGGCAGGACGAACCGCCAGGCCGAAACGCCCGCCGCCCGCATGGCGATCAACTCGCTGCGGCGGTTCAGGCCCACGAACGCCGCCAGGGTCCCGAACAGGAAGACGAAGGGCAGCAGCTGGATGATCACCTGCGGCGACTTGAGCAGCATCAGGCCGAGAATGCGTACGCCGGACAGATCGACGTCGGAGCCGACGCCCCGGGAAATTTCCACGAAGTCGATCAGCATGATCAGGGCGGCGATGACGCCGAGGGCGATGCCCAGCGACCGGGCCTGCTGGACCAGCACATAGCGTTCGATTCGGCCGAGTCTCAGCCATGGCACGGGCAGGGCGGCGCGGCTCATCATGCGAACCGCGCCTTCAGCCGCTCATAGGCGGGCCAGACCGGACGCCGGCGGGGCTTCAGCGCCTGGAACAGCATCCTCAGGGCGATGACGGTCGCCACGATCGGCAGCAGATACTGGAATATGTTCAGCCACCCGTTCCAGGCGCTGGCCGAGACCACGCCATAGCCGGCGATACGGACAACCAGGAACGCGCCTGCGACCTTGGCGATTCGCATGCTGTAGCCGGTCCGGCTGAACGGCCCGCCGAGGATCGCCGTCAACGCCATGGCCATGGCCATGAGCGCATACAGCGGCGCCGACAGTCGCGAATGCCCCTCGGCCATCAACTCGCCAGCCGTACCGACCCGCTCCAGGTCGCCGGGCGAGGGATTGAACAACTGCGTCAGGTAGAGGTCCGACGGCTTGTAGCGAACCCGCTCCGTCACCTCGGTGTACTGGGTCAGCAGGACGTCCTGACGGTCGAAGGACAGATACTCCAGCACCCCGCGTGAGGAATATCGCTGCCACGATCCGTTGATCAGGGACAGCCGAGGCTGGCCGTCGACCGTGCTGAACCGCGCCTCGGCGGCGTCCCACGTCGTGACCCTGTCTCCCTCCTCGAGATAGACAAACAGGTTCTTGAGCAGGCCGTTCTGCTCGATCTGCTGGACATAGACCGTCAAACCGTTCGGTCCCTCGACGAACTGACCCTCCTCGACCAGCAGGGCGGCCAGGTCGGTGCGGACGGCGAAGGCCTCGGCCCGGGACTGCCGCTGCGCCCATGGCTGGCCCACGGTCGTGATGATCAGGGTCAGCACGGCCGCGATGGCCGCGATCCTCACGGCCGGGCGAATGGCCGACCAGCGGGTGACGCCCGAGGCGAAGACCGCCGTCAGCTCCTGTTCGCGCTGCAGCCGCGTCAGGGCGATCAGGGCGCCCACGAAAAGTCCGATGGGAATGATGACGGCCAGCAACTGCGGCACGGCCAGCAGGGTCAGCTTGACCATGACCCAGACGCTCTGGCCGCGCTCGACGATGACTTCGAGCTGGTCGAGGCTCTGGCTCAGGATGCCGATTCCGGCCAGCGCGGCGCACGCGCCCACGACGGGGCGGGCGATCTGCCGGAAAAGATAGCCTTGAATCAGGGTCATATGAGGCGGGAAATCACCCGTTGCGGGCGGCGGCGAGCGGGAGCATCTAATACACACCCGAACGCGCCGGTGAAACCGCGCGCGCTCATCCCATCGACACAGAGCCGGGGCGTATGGCCCGGCGGGAGCAGTAAATGAAGATCGAGTTCGTCGCGTCCGCGGGCGCCGCTGAGGTTCTGGCCGTTCTGGTCCATGAAGGTCGGGTCCTCTCCGGCATGGGCCCCCAGCTCGACACGGCCACCTCCGGCGCCCTGATGAAGGCGATGAACGCCGGCCGCTTCACCGGCGGCTCGAACAGCACCTTGATCGTCGCCGCCCCGGCCGGAGTCGACGCTGCGACCATCCTGCTCAGCGGCGCGGGCGATCCCGCCAAATTCGACGATCTGGCGCTCGAGGCCGCCGCCGGCGCCGCCTATCACGCGGTCAAGCTGTCGGGCGCGACGGCCCTGACCCTCGACGCCTCGCACCTGACCGCCGACCAGGCCGCCCGTGCGGCCTTCGCGGCCCGTCTCGCGAGCTACCGCTTCCTCAAATACCGCACCACGCTGAAGCCGGAGAAGACGCCGTCGATTGAGACCATCAGGGTCGTCGCCGCCGATCCAAAGGCCGCCGAAGCCGCCTGGGCGACCCATGCCGCGGTCGCTACCGCGGTCGAGTTCGCCCGCGATCTCGTCGCCGAGCCGGCCAACGTCCTCTACCCGGAAGCCTATGCGACGCGCGTGAAAGCGCTTGAGAAGCTGGGCCTTGAGGTTGAGGTCCTCGGCGAGAAGGAGCTCGAGAAGCTCGGCTTCCGCACCCTGCTGGCCGTCGGTCAGGGCAGCGTGCGCGACAGCCAGGTCGTCATCATGAAGTGGAACGGCGGCAAGAAGGGCGAACAGCCCATCGCCTTCGTCGGCAAGGGCGTGACCTTCGACACCGGCGGCATCTCGATCAAGCCGGCGGACGGCATGGAAGAGATGAAGTGGGACATGGGCGGCTCGGCCGCCGTGGTCGGCCTGATGCACGCGCTGGCCGGTCGCAAGGCGAAGGTCAATGCGATCGGCGTCATCGGCCTCGTCGAGAACATGCCCGATGGAAACGCCCAGCGTCCCGGCGACGTTGTCATGTCGCTGTCCGGCCAGTCGGTCGAAATCCTGAACACCGACGCCGAAGGCCGCCTAGTTCTGGCCGACTGCCTCTGGTACACGCAGGACCGTTTCAAGCCGAAATTCATGCTCGACCTGGCCACCCTGACGGGCGCCATGATCGTGGCTCTGGGGCTGGAATACGCCG
Source organism: Brevundimonas sp. UBA2388 (assembly GCA_002343425.1). Taxonomy (GTDB): domain Bacteria; phylum Pseudomonadota; class Alphaproteobacteria; order Caulobacterales; family Caulobacteraceae; genus Brevundimonas. The sequence goes on along the minus strand of DDSO01000091.1, from coordinate 19,596 downwards.
GGGTGTTTTCCAACTCCGACGAACTGGCGAACAACTTCCTGGCCGCGGGTCCCAAGGTCGGCGAGAACGCCTGGCGGATGCCGATCCCGGCCTTCTATGAGCGCCACATCGACACCCCGATCGCCGATGTGAAGAACACCGGCAACGGCCGCGCCGGCGGCTCGATCACCGCCGCCCTGTTCCTGCAGCGCTTCACCAATGGCGTCCCCTGGGCCCACATCGACATCGCCCCGACCGCATGGGTCAAGGACAGCCGAAACCCGACCGTCCCGGACGGCGCCGTCGGCTGGGGCGTGCGCACGCTCGACCGGATGGTGGCTGACAGCTACGAGTCGTAAGTCTCTGAAAAGGTAGAACCGGGTGTCTGACGCCAAACCGGAAATCTGGTTCTACCACCTCGAGCGGTCGACCCTGGAACAGGTGCTGCCCGGCCTGATGGAGAAGACGCGCGAGCGGGGTTGGCGGGCGCTGATCCGCGCCGCCGACGCCCGCCTGCTCGACGATATCGACGAGCGGCTCTGGACGTATCGTGACGACAGCTTTCTGGCTCATGGCCGGGCGTCGGGGCCCGACGCGGCGCGGCAGCCCATACTGCTGACCGAATCGCACGAGAACCCGAACGCCGCTCAGGCGCTGTTCATCGTGGACGGCTCAGAGTTGGGCGACACGAAAGGCTTCGAACGATGCTTCATCATCTTCGACGGACGCGACGAGGCGGCGCTGAGCGGCGCGCGGGTTCGATGGAAGACGCTCAGGGACGCGGGCGCGACGCTGGCCTACTGGAAACAGTCTCCGGAAGGACGCTGGGAAAAGGCGGCCTGATCGCCTTGCTGGCGCTGGCCGCCTGCGCGGCGCCGGCTTCCGAGGCCCTGGCGCCCCGCACCATCGAGGAAGCCCAGATCAACCAGCCGACCGGCTCGCGCCCGTCGAACCCCACGGCCGACATGTGCCGCGCGGGCGAACTTCAATGGCTGGTCGGGAAACCCAGGACCGACATCCCCGTTCCCGTTGATGTGGTGAACCGGCGGGTCACCTGCACGACATGCCCGGTCACCGAGGACTATTCGCCGACCCGCCTGAACATCTTCTTCAACGAGCAGACCGAAGTCGTCGAACAGGTCCGCTGCGGTTGAGCCCCTCCCAGGAGACGAGCCGATGAAATTTCAGGCCTTCACCCTCGCCGCCACGGCCCTGCTGGTCCTATCATGCGCACCCGTGGACGCCGGCGACCCGGCGCCGATGCCGCCCGAAGACGGTCCGACCCAGTGCAAGGCGGACCAGTATGAGCGCTACGTCGGCCGCAACCGCTCGGAACTGCCGGCGCGCCCGTCGGGTGAGGTGTGGCGCGTGACCTGCACCACCTGCCCGGTGACCATGGACTACAGCCCCAATCGCCTGAACATCCTGTTCGAGGAGTCCACCGGCGTGATCCGCGAGGTCAAATGCGGATGAGGGTGGTCATCGCCGCCGCCGGCCTCGCGCTCGCGGCCTGCGCGCCTGTGGAAGTAACGCCGGACATGACCCCGATCCCGCAGCGCTGCGACGCAGCGGCCGCCCGCTCGCTGATCGGTGCGCACGTCGGCGCGGTGACCTTTCCCCAAGGCGCCAATGTCCGTGTCGTCTGCACAACCTGTCCTGCGACCAAGGACCTGCGGCCCGACCGTCTGAACGTGCGATTCAACGAGGCCACCGGGATCGTCGAGAGCGTGGACTGCGGCTGAAGCGGTCTTGGCGACCCCGCGCTTTCGCGCCAAGGTGACGGCGAGGGCAGGGGAGGCCCCGTTCATGCGCACCATCCTGATGGCCGGCGTCGCCCTGACTGTCTCGTTGATTGGTCCCGCTGCGGTCGCGGACGCCACAGCCGAGCGCGCGATGCTCGATCGGATCGAACGGCCCCAGGTCTGCGGTCCCGCTGTCTCGGCCAATGCCGGCACACCCGTGGCGGATATGGTCATGGTCGAGGGCTTCGGAACCGGCGGCTTCGCCATCGACACGGCCGTCCCCGAGGCCCAGGCCTGGTTCAACCACGGCGTCCGGCTGCGCTGGGCCTTCGAACACAAGGAATCGGTGCGGGCCTTCCGCAAGGCGCGCCTGCTCGACCCGACGTGCGGCATGTGCGCCTGGGGCGAGGCCTGGGCGCTCGGCCCCAATCTGAACGGCGGCGGCAATGACGACGCCAGCCAGGCCGCCGCTCTGACGGCCGCGCGCGAAGCCCGCCGGCTGGCGCGCCGCGCGACCCCCATGCAGCGCCAGATGATCGACGCCCTGGTCCAGCGCTATTCGGGCCTAAAGGGATCGCGGGACCGCCGCTTTGCTTCGGCCATGGACCGAATCGCCCGCCGTAATCCGTCGGACATCACCGTCGCGGCCATCACTGCCGACGCCTGGATGCTCAAGGCAGACGAATGGTGGGACGACGACGGCAAGGCCAAGGATCCGGGCATCACCCGCGCCATGGGAATCCTGGAACAGGCTCTGGCCATGGCGCCGGACGATCCGGGGGCCATCCACCTCTATATCCACCTGACCGAATGGTCGGACGATCCGCACAAGGCCATTCCCTACGGCGAACGGCTGGCGGCGCTGGCGCCGGGGGCCAGCCATCTGGTGCACATGCCCTCGCACACCTTCTATCGCGTCGGCCGCTACCGGGACGCCATGATGTCCAACGTCAACGCCGTGGCGCTGGACCTGAAGTATGACAGCCTTGCGCGGCCGCCCGGCGGGGTGCCCGGCATGGCCCTGCATGCCCACAACATCCATTTCGGCATGGGGGGCGCCCTGATGGCCGGCGGGGCCGAAGAAGGGCTGAAGCTCGCCGACTGGTTCCTGGCCACCTATCCGGACATCCCCGCCGACAACATGTGGCGGCAAGCCATGGCCAACAACGCCTACGCCCTCTTCGGCCGCTACGGTTCTACGGAACAGGTCGCGGGCCTAACCGAACCGCCCGAAACCCATCCCATGCTGCGGGTCAGCTGGCGGTTCGCCCGCGGTGAGGCGGCGGCGCGCGCCGGGAACGCCGCGGCGGTGCGGGCCGAGGCTGCAGCCATCGCCGCTATCCGCTCGCAGACCGGCTTCGCCGCCGGCGACAACGGCGAGATGCGCAACGAGTTCACAGAGGTCTCCCAGCGCGTGCTCGAAGGGCGCGCGGCGATGCTCGCGGGCGACGCCGATGCGGCCATCGCCGCCTTCGCCCGCGCCGCGGCAATCCAGGGACAGGGCGAGGAGGGCGGCGATCCGCCCATCATCTGGTATCCGACGCGGCGCAGTCTGGCCGCCGCCCTGCTGTTGAAAGGCGACGCCGCCGGCGCGCGGGCCAAGGTGCTTGAGCTGATCGAGGACTGGCCGAACGACCCCTACAGCTATTTCGTCCTCGCCGAGGCCGAAGCGGCCCTCGGTGACTCCGCCGCCGCCGCCGAGGCGCACCGCCGCTCGCGCATCGAGTGGATCGGCGGCGCCATGGAACTCAAACTGGCCTGACGCGGCCCCTCAGGACGGCGAAGCGACGGCCATATTGTCGATCAACCGGGTGCGCCCCAGCCAGGCGGCCGCCAGAATCCGCCCCGGCGCGTCCGCCACGCCGCCCTCGAAGACAGCCAGATCATCGGCGCGGCGGACGGCGACGTAGTCGACATGGCTGAAGCCCGCCCGCAGCAGCGCCTCCCGCGCGTCCTGCTCGATGGCGTCCAGCCGAGTCCCGGATGCGGCCGCCGCCCCGGCCTCGGCGAGCACGCCGTTGAGCTGTCGTGCGACGTCCAGCTCAGCCTCCGACAGGTAGGCGTTGCGTGAAGAGAGGGCGAGGCCGTGCCCGTCCCGCATGGTCGGCGATCCGACGATCAGCGTCGGGATGTCGAGGTCACGGACCAGCCGCCGGACGACCATCAACTGCTGCCAGTCCTTCTCCCCGAACACGGCCACATCGGCCTGGACCTGGTTCAGCAGCTTCGACACAACCAGAGCCACGCCACCGAACATCTGCGGCCGGAACTCGCCTTCCAGTCCTTCGGCCGGGCCGCCGACGCTGATAGTTGTGGTCGCGCCCGCCGGATACATTTCTTCGACCGACGGCGCGAACAGCAGGTCGCAGCCGGCCCCCGCCAGCAATTCAGCGTCGCGTGCCTCCTGCCGGGGATAGGTGCCTAGGTCCTCGTGGGCGGCGAACTGGGTCGGATTGACGAAGACGCTGGCCACGACCCGGTTCGCCCGGCGACCGGCCTCACGCACCAGCGTCAGATGGCCTTCGTGCAGGGCGCCCATGGTCGGCACGAAGCCGACGGTGAACCCTTGCCGACGCCAGTCGCTTACGGTCTGGCGCAGCGCCGCAATGCTGCGGACCACGGGAAGGGCGTCAGTCTCGGCCATGATGAACGGATTAACCTTTCGGCTTAAGCCTGCTTGTGAACCGGGCGGCAAATCTTGCCGTGCCAGTATCGGCTTATGACGCCCAGCCTCATCATTCGTCCAGTCGTGGTCCTCGTGTCGGCCGTCGCCCTGAACGCCTGCGGCATGATCGACAGCGATCCGCATCGTTTCGAGAACCTGGCCAATTCCGTCGCCGCCATCGACGTGGATGGCAAGCGCGCCGGGGCGCCGCCGCCGCGCACCGCCGCGGAGGCCGGCCTGCGTCCGGCGCTGCGGGTCGAGGTCATGGACCCGCACGCGCTCTGGGACGCTCGCGACGGGCTGGACAGCGCCGGCGAACGCGCCGCTTCCCGTCTGGTCGCCGCCGCCGCGCCCGCTGTCGCCGACGCTGTCGTGCAACAGGTGTCCGACCGCATTGACGCGGCCTCGTCCCGCGCCGGCCTGCGTCCCGCGCTTGCACCCTCCCGCCCGACGGCCCCGCGCGCCAGTCGGGGTCTGGTCCAGCTCGGCGCCTATTCCAGCGAGGCCGCCGCCCGTTCCGCCTGGGCCCGTCTGAAGTCCGGCAAGGCCGCCTGGGCGTTGAACGGCCTGTCGCCCGTCTATGAGGGCGTCGAGGTCGGTGGTCGCCGGCTGACCCGGCTCAAGGTCACGGCGCCGGCCGCCGGGGCCGCCGCCGTCTGCGCCGCCGCCGGTATAGACGATCCCTGGTGCAATCGGGTCGCCTGACCCGCGCATCCACAGCCGCCGTCCATCCTGTCGTTGACGTCCGCCCCCGCGGACGCGATTCTGCGAGCCTGCGGTCGCGTGTCTGAGTCGGCGGTCGCCAACGGGGCGTGAACATCCATGGCTGACCCTTCGGTCATCGTCGTCGGCAACGAAAAGGGCGGGGCGGGCAAGTCGACCCTCGCCATCCACATCGTCTGCGGCCTGCTGCACGCGGGCCGGCGCGTGGCCATCATCGATCTGGACCTGCGTCAGCGGTCGATGGCCAAATTCTTCGCCAATCGGGCTGCCTGGATGGCCGGCAATGATCAGGTCCTGCCGATGCCGATCGAGCCCGACATGGGTGACGGCAAGGCGCTGGCCAAGGCCGATGAGCAGGTCCAGCTGGCCCGCTTCCAGACTGCGTTCGCCCAGGCCCGCGCCGAGGCCGACGTCATCCTGATCGACACGCCCGGCGGCGACACCCTGCTGTCGCGCACCGCCCACGGCCTCGCCGACCAGATCGTCACCCCCATGAACGACAGCTTCGTCGATTTCGACCTGTTGGGTCAGATCGACCCGGTCACCCTCGAACTGCTCAAGCCTTCGATCTATTCCGAAAGCGTCTGGGAAGCGCGCAAGCACCGCGCGATCACCGAGGGCCGGCAGGCGACCATCGACTGGATCGTGGTCGTCAACCGCATGGCTGTCGCCGCCGCCCGCAACCGTCAGCGGCTCGAGGAGCGGATGGAGAAGCTGGCCCGTCGGGTCGGCTTCCGCATCGGCCCCGGCCTGCGCGACCGGGTCATCTATCGCGAGCTCTTCCCGTTCGGCCTGACCGTCGCCGACCTGTCCAATGAGGTCCGCCCGGTCGCCGTCTCGCTGGCTCACGTCGCGGCGCGGCAGGAGATGCGCAACCTGATGCTGTCCCTCGGTCTGGACGGCAGCGCCCTGGACGCCCCGCTGGACGCGGCGGCGTGACGTCTTGAGCCTCGTCTGGCTGGCGCTGGCGGCAATCGCCGTCTGGGCGCTGGTGCGGCTTGGCCGTCAGACCGAGCGCCGGGGCCGGGGCCACTGGCGCGTCGCCGCCACCCTGTTCAGCGCGGTGCTGATCGCCGGCGCGGTCCTGTTGGCGGCCCGGGGTACATGGTTGCCCGCCGCCGCCCTCGCCGGGGCCGGGGCCTGGCTGACCCTGTCCTCGCGTCAGCGCGCGCCGGCTCCCCGGACGGAGGCGATGAGCCCGGCCGAGGCCCGCTCGCTCCTCGGCGTCCCGGTCGATGCGACGCCGGAGGAGATCAACACCGCCTGGAAACGGCTTATGGGCCGCGCCCACCCCGACCAGGGCGGCACGGAAGGCCTGGCTTCGCGGCTCAACGCGGCGCGGGACCGGTTGCTGAAGCCTTAGGCAGGGGACTTCTTCGCGACCGCCTTCTTCGCCGGAGCCTTCTTCTTCGCGGCCGGCTTCTTCGCCGCTGCCTTCGGAGCCGCCTTCTTCGCAGCTGGAGCCTTCTTGCCCTTCGGCGCAGCGGCCGCGCGAGCGGCCAGCAGCGGGATGGCCTGTTCCATCGTCAGATCCTCGGGCGCCGTGCCCTTGGGCAGGGTGGCGTTGATCTTGCCCGACTTCACATAAGGCCCGAAGCGCCCGGCCATGACATGCACCGGCTCGCCCGTCTCCGGGTGAGCCCCGAGGTCCTTCAGCGGCGCCGTCGCCGCTCCGCGTCCCGCGAACTTGCCGGCCCGCTTCTCGGCCAGCAGCACGACGGCGCGGTTCAGCCCGATGTCGAACACCTCATCGATGTCGGCGACATTGGCGTAGGTGCCGGCGTGCAGCACGAACGGCCCGTAGCGGCCGAGGCCGGCGGTGATCGGCTTGCCGTCCTCCGGATGGATTCCGACCTCGCGCGGCAGGGCCAGCAGGCGCAGCGCCTGTTCCAGCGCCAGGGTCGCGGGCGACCAGCCCTTGGGCAGGGAAGAGCGCTTCGGCTTCTCCTCGCCGGGAACCGTGGTCTCCACATAGGGGCCGAAGCGGCCGATCTTCAGCGCCACCGGCGCGCCGGTCACGGGATCGACGCCCAGATCGCGGTCGCCGCCGTCCTCGACGCCGGTCGCGGCGCCGAAGCCGCGGGTGTAGCGGCATTCCGGATAGTTGGAGCAGCCGATGAAGGACGACTTCATCTTGAAGCTGGCCTTCAGATGCAGTCGGCCCTGTTTGCACAGGGGGCACAGCCGCGCGTCCGTGCCGTCGCCCGTGTCGGGGAACAGGAAGGGCCCGATCGCCGTGTCCAGCTCATCGATCACGCCCTGACGCGCGGTGACGGCGTCGGTCGCCGGCTTCAGCTGGCTCCAGAAGTCGCGCAGCACGACCTTCCAGTCCAGATCGCCCGCGGAAACCTCGTCCAGCCGGGTCTCCAGTGCGGCGGTGAAGTCGTACTGGACCCACTGGGTGAAGAACTGTTCGAGGAAGGCCGTGACCAGCCGCCCGTTGTCCTCCGGGATGAACCGGTTCTTGTCCATGCGGACATATTCGCGGTCGCGCAGGGTGGTCAGGATCGAGGCGTAGGTCGACGGCCGGCCGATGCCCAGTTCTTCCAGCTTCTTGACCAGGGTCGCTTCCGAGAAGCGCGGCGGCGGCTCGGTGAAATGCTGGTCGGTGCGGATCGCCTCGACCTTGGCCACGGCGCCTTCCTTCAGCGCGGGCAGGCGGGTGGTGTCGTCCTCGTCGTCGACGCCGTCCTTGGGCTTGTCGTCGCGGCCCTCTTCGTAAACCGCGATAAAGCCGTCGAAGGCGACGACCTGGCCGGTGGCGCGCAGACCGGTCTGGCCGTCCGGCGTCTCGACATCGACCGTGGTCCGGTCCAGCCGGGCGGACTCCATCTGGCTGGCGATCATCCGCTTCCAGATCAGCTCATACAGGCGCGACAGATCGCCTTCAAGCCGCAGACTGTCGGGATGACGGGTCAGGTTGGTCGGCCGGATGGCTTCGTGCGCTTCCTGAGCATTCTTGGCCTTGGTCTTGTAATATCGCGGTTGTTCCGGAACGTAGGCCGGACCAAACCGGTCAGAAATGACCTCACGCGCCTGGGCGATGCCCTCGGGGCTGACCGACAGGCCGTCGGTCCGCATATAGGTGATCAGGCCGCCTGTATCGTCGACGCCCTCGTACAGTTTCTGCGCCGCCTGCATGGTCCGCTGGGCGGTGAAGCCGAGCTTGCGTGCCGCCTCCTGCTGCAGGGTCGAGGTGGTGAAGGGCGGCGACGGGCTGCGCTTGACCGGCTTCTTCTCGATCGACCGGATGGTGAAACTGCCGGCCTTGATGGCGTCACGCGCGGCGTTGGCCATGGCCTCGGAGGTGATGTCCAGCCGCTGCACCCGCTTGCCGGCGTGTTTGACCAGCCGGGTGGTGAAGGGCGGGCTGTCGGCGGCCAGATCGGCCTCGACCGACCAGTATTCCTGGGCCCGGAACGCCTCGATCTCCATCTCGCGGTCGACGACGATGCGCAGGGCGACGGACTGCACCCGACCGGCCGAGCGCGCGCCCGGCAGCTTGCGCCACAGCACAGGCGACAGGGTGAAGCCCACCAGATAGTCGAGCGCGCGGCGGGCCAGATAGGCCTCGACCAGCTCCATATCCAGCTGGCGCGGATTGGCCATGGCCTCCAGCACGGCCGACTTGGTGATGGCGTTGAAGGTGACGCGCTCGACGGCGGTGTCCTTGAGCGCCTTCTTCTTCGTCAGGATCTCAAGCACATGCCAGCTGATCGCCTCGCCCTCACGGTCGGGGTCGGTCGCCAGGATGACGCGGTCGGCCTTCTTGGCCGCCTCGGCGATCTCCGACATCCGCTTGGAGGCGCGGGCGTCGACTTCCCAGCTCATGGCGAAATCATCGTCCGGCAGCACCGACCCGTCCTTCGACGGCAGGTCGCGGACGTGGCCGTAGGACGCCAGGACGGTGAAGTCCGGGCCCAGATATTTGTTGATGGTCTTGGCCTTTGCGGGGCTCTCGACGACGACGAGGTTCATGCGGGGAGGGGGCCTTGCGCGGGCTCGGAAAGGGGGCGGAACGTGGTTGGCGCGAGCGCCGCTGTCAATCGGGACTGGAATTCAGGGTGATCGCGCGGCGGCCAGGCCGCCCGGCAGAAGCTCGGCGCGACCCATCAGATGGAGCTCCAGCAGGGCGGCGGCCACCGTCCCGATCGGTAGACCCAGCGCCCGGGCCAATTCGTCGCGCGGCGTCGGCGTGGGCGACAGCAGGGCCGCGACCCGCTCGATCACGGCCGCCTCGATCTCGTCCGGCGCGCCCTCGAACGGATTGTCCGGGGCCGGCTCGCGCAGCGTCCGCAGGGTCGAGAAGGCCCGCTCCACATCCTCCGGGCCCTCGCACAGGATGGCGCCCTGCCGCAGTAGTTCATTCGGGCCCCGCGAGCGCGGATCCAGTGGCGAACCCGGCACGGCGAAGACGTCCCGGCCCTGCTCGCCCGCCAGCCGCGCGGTGATCAGCGAGCCCGACCGTAGCTCGGCCTCCACCACGATCACCCCGCGCGACAGGCCCGAGATGATCCGGTTGCGGCGCGGGAAATCCTTGGCCTGCGCCCGCGCGCCCATGGGGCTCTCCGAGATGACGCAGCCCTGCTCCACGATCTGCGCATAGAGGTCGGCGTTGTCCGGCGGATAGATGTCGTCCACCCCGCCGCCCAGCACCGCCACGGTCCCGGTCGGCAAGGCCCCGGTATGGGCCGAGGCGTCGATGCCGCGCGCCAGTCCCGACACCACGACATGCCCGGCCTCGCCCAACTGTTGCGACAGGCCGCGCGCGATCCGTTGGCCGCCGGCAGAGGCGATTCGCGCGCCGACCACGGCGATGCAGGGGCGCGCCATGAGGCTGGCGTCGCCGAGGGTCCACAGCAGCGGCGGCGGCGGATCGACCGCCGCCAGCATGTCGGGATAGTCCGCGTCGCCCAGAACGATCAGCCGGGCCCCGGCGCGCTCTCCGGCCGCCATCTCGGCGTCGACCCGTTCGACCGGCGGCACGGCGTATCCATGAGCGCCGCCGCGCCGGATCAGGTCGGACAGGCCCTCGAGCGCGCGCTCCGCTGAGCCGAACCGCTCCAGCAACTGTTGAAACGTCACCGGACCGACCTGGTCGGTCCGCGCCAGACGCAGGCGCGCAAAACGCTCTGCGTCCGGAAGGGTCACCCCTTCTTCGCGCCGATCCGGGGTTCGGTCCCCTTCAGGATGCGGGCGATGTTCTCATGATGCCGGATCCAGATCAGCAGCGCCGTCGCCGCCGCCAGCGCGAGAATCGGTCCCGGGGCGGGCAGGCCCATCACGGGCAGGGGAAGCAGGGCGAACAGGGGCGCCATCACCGCTGCGATCAGGGCGGCGAACGAGGACATGCGGAACAGGGCCGCCACGATCAGCCAGGTCGCCCCGGCCATCAGGCCCAGCGGCCAGGCCGCGGCCAGCAGCAGGCCGAAGAAGGTCGCCACCCCCTTGCCGCCCTTGAAACCCAGCCAGACCGGGAACAGGTGGCCGAGGAAGGCCGCGCCGCCGGCGATGGCTGCGATGGCCGGCACGCCGGGGAACAGCGCCTGGGCGATCAGGAAGGCCGCCGCGCCCTTGCCGGCGTCGAGGATCAGGGTCGCGAAGGCCAGGTCCTTGCGTCCCGTCCGCAGGACGTTGGTCGCGCCGATATTGCCCGAGCCGATGCTGCGCACATCCTCGCCCGTCGCCAGACGGGTCAGGATCACCCCGAACGGGATGGAACCCAGCAGGTATCCGCCCGTCGCTGCGAGCGCGAGCGTCCCCAAGGTCGGGCCGACCAGATCCTGCAAGTGATTCGTCCCTCTTAACGTGTGTCGTGGACGATGCGTCCGCCGACGACCGTGAGCAAGACCCTGCCTTGCAGCCGCCGTCCGTCAAAGGGCGAGTTCTTCGACTTGGACTTCAGTGCGTCCGCGTCGATCACCACCGGCGCGCCCGCATCGAACAGGATCAGGTCCGCCGGCGCCCCGGCCTTCAGCACCCCGGCTTCCAGCCCCAGCAGGGTCGCAGGCCCCTGGGTCAGGGGCCGCAGGATATCGAGCAACTCCAGCCCGTCCTCATGATGCAGGGTCAGGGCGGCCGGCAGCAGGGTCTCCAGCCCGACCGCGCCCGGCGTCGCCTCCGCGAACGGCCGGCGCTTGTCCTCGGCCGGGGCCGGGGCGTGGGCGCTGGTGATGGCGTCGATCAGTCCGTCGCGCACCGCCTCGATCAGCGCCTGCCGGTCGCTCTCGGGGCGCAGTGGCGGATCCAGCCGGTAGAAGGTGCGGTAGTCGCCGATGTCGATCTCATTGAAGCACAGGTGGTTGATCGATACCGAGGCGGCGACCTCCAGCCCCTTGGCCCGGGCCCGCGCCAGCGTCTCCAGCGCGCCCTCGGTCGAGACCTGGTCCACGAGGAACCGCGCGCCCGTCTGTTCGACCAGCGCCAGATCGCGCTCCAGCTGGATGCGTTCGGCGATGGCCGGCGCCGAGGCCAGCCCCAGCCGGGTGGCCAGTTCGCCCGAGGTCGCCACCGCGCCCTCGCTCAGCCACGGATCGGCCGGACGGCAGGAAATCAGGGCATTGAAGGCGGCGGCGTAGCTCATCACCCGTTGCAGGGTGCGGGTGTTGGCAATGACCCGGTCCACGTCGGTGAAATACAGGGCCCCCGCCTCGTCCATCAGGCCGAGCTCGGCCATGTGGACGCCGTCGCGGGCCCGGGTCGCCGCGCCCGCCGCCCGGACATTGACCAGCCCAAGCGCCGCGCCGCGCCGCAGGATGAATTCGATCATCGCCGGATCGTCGATGGCCGGGTCGGTGTCGGGCTGGATGACGATGGTGGTCACCCCGCCCGCCGCCGCCGACAGACTGGCCGACTTCAGCGTCTCCTTCGGCTCGGCCCCCGGCTCGCCGGTCTTGACCCGGATGTCGATCAGGCCGGGCGACAGGCACAGGCCAGCGGCGTCGATGACCGTGACTCCGGCCGGCGCGACCGCGCCACCGCCGTGGATCACCTCGGTGATCCGCCCGTCCTCGACCAGCACCGCGCCGGGACCGTCATAGTCCGTGGCCGGGTCCAGAAGCCGGGCGTTAAGGATGGCGATGGCGCTCATGCCGCGTCTCCATCCAGCCTTGCGGAGAGCGCCGCCAGCACCGCCATCCGCGCCGCCACGCCCATCTCCACCTGATCCTGGATCAGCGACACGGTCAGATCGTCGGCTACGTCGGAATCGATCTCGACCCCGCGATTCATCGGCCCCGGGTGCATCACCTTCGCCCCGGCGTTGGCCCATGACAGTTTCTCGCGGTCCAGCCCCCAGAAGCGGAAATACTCGCGGGTCGAGGGGACCAGCGCCCCCTCCATCCGCTCCAGCTGCAGGCGGAGCATCATCACGACATCGCAGCCCTTCAGCCCTTCGCGCATGTCGTGGAAGACCTCGCAGCCCCAGCGGTCGGCGTCGCCCGGCACAAGGGTCGGCGGCCCGATCAGCCGCACCCGCGCGCCCATCATCTGCAGCATCGACACATTCGACCGCGCCACTCGGCTGTGGGCGATGTCGCCGCAGATGGCGACCGTTAGCCCGCCCACATCCCCGAACGCCCGGCGGAGGCTCAACAGGTCCAGCAGGGCCTGGGTCGGATGTTCATGCCGCCCGTCGCCCGCATTGACCACGGCGCAACCGACCTTCTGCGACAGCAGGGCCGCCGCGCCCGAGGCTCCGTGGCGCACCACCAGCACATCCGGCTTCATCGCGTTCAGCGTCGCCGCCGTGTCGATCAGGGTCTCGCCCTTGGCCGTGGACGACGTGCGGGGGCTCAGCGCCGTCACATCTGCCCCCAGTCGCTTGGCCGCGATCTCGAACGAGGCGCTGGTCCGCGTCGAATTCTCGAAAAACAGGTTCATGACCGTGCGCCCGCGCATCAGGTCCAGAGACTTCGACGACTGGCGATTGAAGTCGACGAAGGCGTCGGCCAGATCCAGTAATGGCGGCGTGGTCGCGGCGTTCAGATCGCCCGCCGACAGGAAATGGCTGCGCGGAAACGGCGCCAGCCGCTCGAGAATCAGATCGGTGAGTGCGGCAGGCTGGCTCATCGAGGCCCGCCTATAGGGCCGCTCGCGCCCGAACGGAAGCGGCCCATGTTCACATCCTGTGTTCAGATATAGCCGAACGCGGCCAGCAGGATCGGAATGGTGAAGGCGCTGACCACCGTGGTCAGCGCCACGACCCCGGCCATCAGCGGCGCGTCGCCGCCCATCTGCCGCGCCATGACGTACGACGCCGCCGCCCCCGGCGAGGCGCCTGCCAGCAGCGCCAGCCCCTGCGCCATCCGGTCCCCGCCCAGCACGCCGGTCAGCCAGAACATGCCCATCGGCAGCAGGATCAGCTTGATCACCGTCACGCTCAGCATCAGCACCGGCCGCGACGCCGCATAGCGGAAGCTCAGCCCCGCGCCCGCCGTTATCAGCCCCAGCGCGATCGCGCCGGGCCCCATCAGATCGAACACACCCATCACCAGATCGGGCTTCGGAACCCCCGCCAGATTGAGCGCCGCCCCGATCCCGCAGGCCCAGATGATCGGGTTCCTCAGCAGCGACGACAGCGCCAGTCGCCAGCCGCCGCCCTGACCGGCGCCCCAGCGCGCCAGCACCAGCACGCACACCACATTCAACGCCGGGGCGAGGACCCCGAACGCCACCGCCGCGATGCCGAGACCCGTCGGCCCGAACACCGCCCCCGCGACGGGCAGGAAGACAAAGCCGTTCCAGCGTATCACCCCCTGAAACACGCTGGTGAAGGCCGGGTCGCTGATCTTCAGCGCCGGCTTGGCCAGCACCGTCAGCCCGGCCACGACCATTGCCGCCCCCACGGTCCCGAGCGCCACCGGCCCGGCCGCGCCGCCGGCGAAATCCGCCCGCCACACCGCCGGGATGAGAAAGGCCGGATAGAAGACGAAATAGGTCAGCCGCTCGATGGCCCGCCAGCCGTCGTCATCGAGGAACGTCCGCCACTTCAGCCCCCAGCCGAGGGCGATCATGGCGAAGACCGGCACGACCCCGGTGAGCAGGGCGGTCATATCCTCAGCCGGTCCAGCGCGCCCTGCAGGATCCAGGCGGCGGCGGTGCGGTCGATCACATTGGCGCGCCGCTTGCGGTTCAGGTCCAGTTCCTCGATCAGGAACCGCTCCACCGCGCTGGTCGACAGCCGCTCGTCCTGGAAGGCGCAGGGCACGGCCCGGATGCGCTGGAGATTGCGCGCGAAGGCCCGGCACGACTGCGCCCGCGGCCCCTCGCTGCCGTCCATGTTCAGCGGCAGGCCGATCACCAGTCCGGACGCCTTGCGCCCGTCCATCAGTTTCAGCACCGCATGGGCGTCGTCAGTGAATTTCGTCTTGCGGACCAGCGACAGCGGGCTGGCGATCATCCGCGTCGTGTCGCTGACCGCCACGCCGATGGTCTTCTCGCCCAGATCCAGCCCCAGCCAGGGCGTGCCCGGCGGGGTGGAGGCGGCGAGGTCTTCGAGCGATAGAACTGTCACGGCTTGGCGGTAGGACTGGCGAGCCGCCCTGTCAAAGTGCAAGCTGCGCCGTTGCTGTTGGGAGAATCTCCGATGAAGCCCGTCACCTTCCTCGCCGCCCTGCTCGGACTGACCGCCTGCGACGCCCAGGTCGAGAGCCGCAAGGCCGCTCTGCCGGCCGAACACGCCGCGCCCGCCGCCGCGCCCCTGACCGCCGCCGGGCCCGCCGCCACCGTCCAGCCCGACGCCGAAGAGGGCAATCAGTGGGCCGCCGCCGTGGTCGAGCTGACCGAGTTGACGCGTCAGGGCGACCGCACCGTCAAACTGTTCGGCACCGCCGGCGGCGATCCGGCCATGAACGGCCTCTATACCCACGTCGCCTTCTTCGATTCGCCGGCCGAGGGGTGGCGCATCTTCCGCATCGGCGACTTCCTCGATTATCGCGTCCTGTCCGAGGCGCCCGGCCGCGTCGATCTGGAGATCGACGAAAGCACCATGGACGAGGCGACGGGCAATATCGGCAGCCGTACGCGTCGGGTGATCGTCGGCTGGGCCGTCGCTACCGACGGCTCGGTCCCGGCCACGGTGACGGTCACACCCGCGCGATAGCGGCGAAGCGCGTCAGAATCCTTGTGAAACCGGGGCTGGGCGGCTAATCCCGCCCGTTCTGGTTTCGCATTGGAGGGCCGCATGGCCATCGACGCCGCGACCGTGCGCCGGGTGGCGCACCTCGCCCGCATCAAGACCCCGGAAGACCGGCTGGAGCCGCTCGCCGCGGAGCTGAACGGCATCCTCGCCTGGATTGAACAGCTCAACGAGGTCGACGTCACGGGCGTCGAGCCGATGACGTCCAATGTCGCCCAGCCCATGCGCCTTCGCGACGACGTC
The DNA here is from genome assembly GCA_002343425.1 of Brevundimonas sp. UBA2388. GTDB lineage: Bacteria > Pseudomonadota > Alphaproteobacteria > Caulobacterales > Caulobacteraceae > Brevundimonas. The sequence continues at coordinate 4,106 of DDSO01000091.1, read as the reverse complement.
GTCACCGACGGGAACAGGGTCGCCGACGTGCTCGGCAACGCCCCGCGTTCCGCCGATGGCTTCTTCGTCGTGCCCAAGGTGGTCGAATAGAATGTCCGACCTGACCAAACTCACCCTCAAGGCCGCCCTCGACGGCCTCAAGGCCCGCGACTTCTCGTCCGAGGAAATCACCCGCGCCTTCGTCGCCAATATCGACGCCGCCAACCCGCGCCTGAATGCCTATGTCGTCCAGACCACGGACAAGGCCCTCGCCATGGCCCGCGCCTCCGACGCCCGGCTGGCGAAAGGGGAGGGCGGCGCTCTCGAAGGCGCGCCGCTGGGCATCAAGGACCTGTTCTGCACCGACGGCGTCCAGACCACGGCCGGCTCCAACATGCTGCGCGGCTTCGTCCCGCCCTATGAATCGACCGTCACCGCCAACCTGTGGCGCGACGGCGCGGTCATGCTGGGCAAGCTCAACATGGACGAGTTCGCCATGGGCTCGTCGAACGAAACCAGCGCCTTCGATCCGGTCGTGAATCCTTGGAAATCAACGACCTCAAACGCTGACCTGACTCCTGGCGGCAGCTCGGGCGGCTCGGCGTCGGCCGTGGCCGGCGATCTCTGCCTGGCCGCCACCGCCTCCGACACCGGCGGCTCGATCCGCCAGCCGGCCGCCTTCACCGGGACCGTCGGGATCAAGCCCACCTACGGCCGCGCCAGCCGTTTCGGCATGGTGGCCTTCGCCAGTTCGCTGGACCAGGCCGGCCCTATCACGAAGACGGTCGAGGACGCCGCCATCCTGCTGCGCTCGATGTGCTCGCACGACCCGAAGGACGCCACCAGCCTCGACGTCGAGACGCCCGACTGGACCCGATCGCTCGGCCAGTCGGTCAAGGGCCTGCGCATCGGCGTGCCGAAGGAATATGTCGTCGACGGCATGCCCGCCGAGATCCAGGCCCTGTGGGACCAGGGCATCGCATGGCTCAAGGCCGCCGGCTGCGAGATCGTTCCGATCAGCCTGCCGCACACCAAATACGCCCTGCCGGCCTATTACATCATCGCCCCGGCCGAGGCCTCGTCCAACCTGGCCCGCTACGACGGCATGCGCTTCGGCCACCGCGCCGAGGGCACGACCTCGCTCGCCGACCTCTATGAGACCAGCCGCGCCGAGGGCTTCGGCAAGGAGGTCCAGCGCCGCCTGACCATCGGCGCCTATGTCCTGTCGGCCGGCTTCTATGACGCCTACTACGTCCGCGCCCTCAAGGTCCGCCGCCGCATCGCCATGGATTTCGACGCCGTCTGGGACAAGGTCGACGCCATTGTGACGCCCTCAACACCCTCTGCCGCCTTCGCGCTGGGCGACAAGCAGATCGATCCGCTGCAGATGTACCTCAACGACATCTTCACCGTCACCGCCAACCTCGCCGGCCTGCCCGGCATCTCGGTGCCCGCCGGCGTCGACAAGGGCGGCCTGCCGCTGGGCCTCCAGGTCATCGGCAAGGCGCTGGACGAGGCGACCGTCTTCCAGGTGGCGAGCGCGCTGGAAGACGCGGCGGGGTTTGTGGCGAAGCCTGAGAAGTGGTGGTGATTGGCTGAGGGAGGGATCACCCTCCGCCGTCGCCCGCCCCGCGCGCGACCGGCCGCCAGTCGCGCACAAACTGCTCCAGCAGCCGCACGGCGAACCCGGCCGAGCCCGCGGGCTTCCAGTCGTTGGGACCGCCATAGGCCATGTTGGCGATGTCCAGATGCGCCCACGGGATGTCGCGGCTGATGAACTCCCCGATGAACCACGCGCCCGTCCCCGCGCCCGCGCCGCCCGCGCCCGAGTTGATGATGTCGGCGATGGTCGACGAGGTGTCCTGCGCATAGCTGGCGTGCAGCGGCAGTCGCCACAACAGTTCGCCGGTGCTCCGTCCCGCTGCGTCCAGCTGCTCCGCCAGGGCGTCGTGCCGGCTGAACAGTCCCGCATAGTCGTCGCCCAGCGCCCCGCCGACGGATCCGGTCAGGGTGGCCACGTCCACCACGACCGCCGGGTTCAGGTTGCGCTCGGTCCAGACCAGGGCGTCGGCCAGGACCAGCCGTCCTTCGGCGTCGGTCGAGACGATCTCGATGGTCTTGCCGTTCATGGCCGTCAGCACATCGCCCGGACGCGTCGCGCCGCCGTCGGGCATGTTTTCCGCCAGGGCCGAGACCGCGACGACGTTCACCGGGGCCCCGGACCGGGCGAGGGCCAGCACCGCGCCGGTGACGGCGGCGGCCCCGGACATGTCCATCTTCATATTGCCCATGCCGGCGCCCGGCTTGATCGAGATCCCGCCGGAGTCAAAGGTGATGCCCTTGCCGACCAGGGCGATCGGGCCGCCCTCGGGCGCCCCCGCGCCGCGATAGCGGATCACCAGCAGCCGGGGCGGACGCTCCGACCCCTGGCCGACGCCCAGCAGGGCGCCCATGCCCAGCCGCTCCATGGCCGGCACGTCCAGAACCTCGATGGTCACGCCGCGAACCCCGGCGAAGGCGGCCCGCGCGCGATCAACGAAGGTCTCGGGATAAACGACATTGGCCGGCTCATTGGCGATGTCGCGCGTCCAGGTCATGGCCTCGACCAGCGCCGCGCCACGCCCTTCGAAGGCGGACCGCGCCGCGCCGGCCGCGTCCGAGACGAAGGTCACGGTCCCGCCCGTCGCCGTCGCCTCCCGCGTCGAGCGGTACAGGTCCGAACGATAGTGGCCGATGCCCATCCCTGTGGCGAAGCCGGCGACGGTCTCCGCCGGCAGACCGCCGGCCAGCACCGTGATCGGCCCGTCGTCGCTCATCAACGCCCGCCCCGCCACGGCGCCGCTCCACTGGGCCTCGCCTGCGTCCGGGGCCGCGCCCAGACCCACCAGCAGAATGCGATCCCAGGCGCCGATGCCCCGAAGCGTCATGGTCTGACGCGCGCGATAGCCGAACTCGGCGGAAGCGGCGGCTCGCTCAACGCCCTGCCGCGTCGCCTCGTCCAGTCCGGCGCCCCGCGTCGCCAGATCCCCCGCCGCGCCCAGCGGCAGCACCAGGGTTCCACCGGCCTCGGGCGCGCTTTCCGCGAAGGTCACCGCGCGTGACGGGGTCGCGGCCGCTTGGGCGGCGCGGGCGTTGGTCTGGGCGGAGGCCGCCTGGGGGGCGGTCATCATGAGAACGCCCGCCAGGACGGCGGCGGATACGACGAGTGAGCGGGGGCGGGTCATGTCGGGAACACTCTCTGATGGGTGGATGAATGCGCGGTGTTCGCCGACTTTGCGATGCGGCGTCCGGCCGGGACAATGCGACCAAGTGCGTCGCGCTGCACATGAACGATCCGCAACAATTCCGCGCCGCGCGCGCCGCTTTGCCCTCCCACCCTGGCTCGACAGCCGCTATGTGAAGTCCATGACCGACACGACCACGACCTCCAAACTCATCCAGGGCCGCACCGGCGCCTGGGAAATCGTCATGGGGCTGGAGATCCACGCCCAGGTGGCGTCGAAGGCCAAGCTGTTCTCGGGGGCCGCTGTCGGCTTCGGCGCGGGCCCCAATGAACAGGTCAGCCTCGTCGACGCCGGCTTCCCCGGCATGCTGCCGACGCTCAACAAATACTGCGTCGAACAGGCCGTCCGCACCGGCCTCGGCCTCAATGCGCAGATCAACAGGCGCAGCCAGTTCGACCGCAAGAACTATTTCTACCCCGACCTGCCGACCGGCTATCAGATCAGCCAGCTCTATTTCCCCATCGTCGGCGAGGGCGTCGTCGAGGTCGAGGCCGAGGACGGTTCCTTCTTCAACGTCGGCATCGAACGCCTGCACCTGGAACAGGACGCGGGCAAGCTGATCCACGACCTGTCGCCGACCGAATCCTACGTCGACCTGAACCGCGCCGGCACGGCCCTGATGGAGATCGTCTCGCGGCCCGACATCCGCTCGCCGGAAGAGGCGGTCGCCTACGTCAAGAAGATCCGCACCATCCTGATCTATCTCGGCACCTGCGACGGCGACATGGAGAAGGGCAATCTGCGCGCCGACGTCAACGTCTCCGTCTGCCGCGAGGGCCAGTACGCCAAATACAAGGCCACAGGCGACTTCAGCCATCTGGGCACGCGCTGCGAGATCAAGAA